>NZ_SZYE01000011.1 GCF_005239125.1 Cellulomonas hominis
GCCGGTCGCGGGGGTCAGGACGATCGCCCCGCGCTGGGGGGCTGACGGCAGATGCAGGACGTGGACCGGCGCGGGGCGCGGCGGTCCGCCGCGCGCATGGCGCAGGGCGCCGTGGCCGTGGGCCTCGCCCTGGGCGTCGGCGGGTTCGCCATCGCCCCGGCCGCCGTGGGCGGCGCCTCGTTCGGCGCCCGGGACGAGACCGAGCCGACCCCGTCGCCGAGCGCGCCGGACGCCGCGGACACCCTCACCCCCCAGGTGGTCCAGGTGCGCGGCGAGGCCGTCGTGGCCGCCGCCAGCACCGTCCAGGAGGCCGGCGACGCCAAGGCCGACGCGATCGCGGCCGCGGTCCCCGCCGACGCCACGACCGCGCTGGACACCGCGGTCGCCGAGCTCGACACCCTGATCGTCGCGACCCAGTCGGAGCAGCCGGCGCTCAGCGCGCTGCAGCCCGCCACGGACTCAACGCCCGCGCCGGTGCTGTCCGGCGAGGCGCTGGCGGAGGCCGTCGAGCAGGCCGGGTCCTCGGCGCTCGCGGACGCCGCGGCCGCCGACGGGGCGCAGACCACGTCGGACGACGAGGCCGGCGAGCCCGCCGCGTCGCCGTCGGCGCTGCCCACGGGCGCGACCGACCCCGCCGCCGCGGACGCCGACCCCGCCGCCGTCCGCCTCACCGCGGCCCGCGACCGGGTGGCGACGCTGACCGCGGAGCTGCAGACCGTCACGCAGCAGGCGCAGGAGGCGGCCGCGGCCGCCGAGGCCGCCCGGGTCGCCGCGGAGGCGGCCCGCAAGGAGGCCCAGCGCACGTCGCTCGAGGGCTACGCCAACGGCCGGATCCCGTCCTCGGCGCTGTGCGGGCTCGACTTCGCGCCGGGCCAGGAGCTGCGCTGCGACGCCGCGGAGGCGCTGGAGCAGCTGAACGTCGCCTTCACGCAGGCGTTCGGTACGGCCCTGGTCATCACGGACTCCTACCGGTCCTACAGCCAGCAGGTCGCGTGCCGGGCCCAGAAGGGCAGCCTGTGCGCCACCCCGGGCACCTCCAACCACGGCGGCGGCGTCGCGGTGGACCTCGGCGGCAACGCCTACACGTTCGGCACCGACCAGCACGACTGGATGCTGGCGCACGCCGAGGAGTACGGCTGGACGCTGCCGGCGTGGGCCCGCTCGACGGGGTCGAAGCCGGAGCCGTGGCACTGGGAGTACATCGGCTGACGCCGGCGCGCACCCGGTGCGCGGTCCCGGACCGGAGGGTGCGCGGCCGGTCGGGGCGACCTACGGTGAGCAGCGCGGCGGCCGCCCGGCCGCCCGGCCACCACTCGTGAGGAGCCTCGACATGCCCACTCGCACCGCACGCACCGCCTGGAACGGCACCCTCAACGAGGGCGGCGGCCAGGTGGAGCTCACCAGCTCGAAGGTCGGCACCTACGACGTGTCGTTCCCGAAGCGGGCGGCCGACGAGGCCGGCGGCACCACCAGCCCCGAGGAGCTGATCGCGGCGGCGCACTCGTCCTGCTACGCGATGCAGCTGTCCGCGCTGATCGGCGAGGCCGGGGGCACCCCGGAGTCGCTGGAGGTCACCGCCGACGTCACGCTGAGCCCCGACCCGGCCGGCGGCTTCCGGATCAGCGGCATCGCGCTGACGGTCCGCGGCGAGGTGTCCGGCCTCGACGAGGCAGGCTTCCTCAAGGCGGCCGACGACGCGAAGGCCACCTGCCCGGTCAGCAAGGCGCTCACCGGCACCGAGATCACGCTGGACGCCGCGCTGGAGTCCTGAGCCGCCGGCACCCGCCCGCGACGCGGCGACGCCCCCGCCGGCCCACCCGGGCCCGGCGGGGGCGTCGCCGCGTCCGGGGCCTGGACGGTGCGCCACCCCGCACCCGGCCGGGTGGAAGACTGACCGCGTGCCGACCGCCACGTCCCTCCCCCCGGGCGCCGACCCCCGCACGCCGGACGGCCCCGACGCCGCCGAGCTCGTCCGCGCCCTGCGCGCCGCCGTCGCCGGCGGGGTGGACGACTCCGCCCGCCGCCGCGCCGAGTACTCGACCGACGCGTCCAACTACCGCGTCGTGCCGTCCGTCGTCGTGTTCCCCCGGGACGTGGACGACGCGCTCGCCGCCCTCGACGTCGCGCGCGGCCTGGGTGCCCCGGTGACGTCCCGGGGCGGTGGCACGTCGGTCGCCGGCAACGCCGTCGGCACGGGCGTCGTGCTCGACTGGTCGCGGCACGTGAACCGGGTGCTCGACGTGGACCCGGAGGCCCGCACCGCGCGGGTCGAGCCGGGCGTCGTCATGGCGGTGCTGCAGCGCGCCGCGGCGCCGCACGGGCTGCGGTTCGGGCCGGACCCGTCGACGCAGGCGCGCGCGACGCTCGGCGGGATGATCGGCAACAACGCCTGCGGCCCGCGCGCGGTCGCCTACGGGCGGACGGCCGACAACGTGCTGGAGCTCGACGTCGTCGACGGTCGGGGGCGGCGGTTCACGGCGGGCCGCGGCCTCGAGCCGGTCGACGGCCTGGACGCCCTGGTCCGTGCCGAGATGGCGACCCTCCGCACCGAGCTCGGCCGGTTCGGCCGCCAGGTGTCGGGCTACTCGCTCGAGCACCTGCTGCCGGAGAACGGCGCCGACCTCGCGAAGGCGCTCGTCGGCACCGAGGGCACCGTCGTCACGCTGCTCGGCGCGACGGTCCGCCTGGTGCCGGTGTCCGCGGCGCCCGTCCTGGTCGTGCTCGGCTACCCCGACATGGCGACCGCCGCCGACGCGGTCCCCGCGCTGCTGGCGCACCGGCCGCTGGCCGTCGAGGGCATGGACGCCCGCCTGGTCGACGTCGTGCGCCGGGTCAAGGGCGCCGCCGCGGTGCCGCCCCTGCCCGAGGGCGCCGGCTGGCTGATGTGCGAGGTCGGCGGCGACACCCTCGACGAGGCGCTCGGGCGGGCGCACGCGCTCGCGGCCGACGCCGGCACCCGCGCGGTCGGCGTGTTCCCGCCCGGCCCCGAGGCCGCCGCGATGTGGCGCATCCGCGAGGACGGCGCCGGCCTCGGCGGGCGGACGCCGTCGGGGGAGCAGGCGTGGCCGGGCTTCGAGGACTCCGCGGTGCCCCCCGAGCGCCTGGGCGCGTACCTGCGCGAGCTCGAGGCGCTCATGGCCCGGCACGGTGTCGACGGCCTGGCGTACGGGCACTTCGGCGACGGCTGCGTGCACCTGCGGCTCGACGTCCCGATGGAGCGGTCCGGCGACCCGATGCGCGCCTTCATGACCGACGCGGCGCACCTCGTGGCGGCGCACGGCGGGTCGCTGTCCGGCGAGCACGGCGACGGCCGCGCCCGCTCCGAGCTGCTGCCGGTCATGTACTCCGAGAAGGCCATCGGCGCGTTCGAGGCGTTCAAGGCGCTGCTCGACCCCGACGACCTGCTCAATCCCGGCGTGCTGGTCCGCCCGCGGCCGCTGGACGCCGACCTGCGCCGCCCGCACGCCCGGCCGATCCCCGCGGGGCACGGCGGCTTCGCGTTCGGCCACGACCACGGCGACTTCACCACCGCCGTGCACCGGTGCGTGGGCGTCGGCAAGTGCCGCGCGGACTCGTCGGCGGCCGGCGGGTTCATGTGCCCGTCGTACCTGGCGACGAAGGACGAGAAGGACTCGACCCGCGGCCGCGCCCGCGTCCTGCAGGAGATGGCCAACGGCACGCTGGTGTCCCGCGGCTGGTCCTCGCCCGAGGTGCACGACGTCCTCGACCTGTGCCTGTCCTGCAAGGCGTGCTCCTCGGACTGCCCCGCCGGCGTCGACATGGCGCAGTACAAGGCCGAGGTGCTGCACCGCACCTACCGCGGCCGGCTGCGCCCGGTGAACCACTACGCCCTCGGCTGGCTGCCCCGCTGGACCCGGCTCGTCACCGGCGTCCCGGGGCTGGCTCGGCTGGCCAACGCCGCGCTGTCGGTCCGGCCGCTGGCGAAGGTCGTGCTCAAGCTCGGCGGCATGGACACCCGGCGGAAGATGGTGCGGTTCGCACCCGCGCCGTTCCGGTCCCGGGTGCGGCGCGGCGAGGTCGAGGCGCGGCCCGGCGCGGCGCCGACGGCCCAGGGCGCCGGGGCGCTCTCCGTCACCGGCACCTCCGGCCGCCCGCCGGTGCTGCTGTGGACCGACTCGTTCAGCGACAGCCTCGCGCCCTCGGTCCCGGTCGCCGCCGTGAAGGTGCTGCGCGCCGCGGGCTACGAGGTGCTCGTCCCCGAGCACGACGCGTGCTGCGGGCTCACCTGGATCTCCACCGGCCAGCTCGACGGCGCCCGCAAGCGGCTCACCCACCTGCTCGAGGTGCTCGGGCCGTACGCCGTGAACGGCGTGCCGATCGTCGGGCTCGAGCCGTCCTGCACCGCCGTGCTGCGCTCGGACCTGCTCGACCTGCTGCCCGGGGACCCGCGTGCCGTCGCCGTGGCCCGCGCCACCCGGACCCTCGCGGAGCTGCTGACCGCGCCCGCGCCGATCGGGCCGGGGGACCGGTGGCAGCTTCCGGACCTGTCGGACGTCACCGCCGTGGTGCAGCCGCACTGCCACCACCACAGCGTCATGACCTACACCGCCGACCGCACCCTGCTGACCGAGGCCGGGGCGTCGTTCTCGACGCTGGCCGGCTGCTGCGGCCTGGCGGGCAACTTCGGCATGGAGGCGGGCCACTACGACGTGTCGGTCCAGGTGGCGGAGCGGGCGCTGCTCCCGGCGCTGCGCGAGGCCGCGCCCGGGGACGTCTTCCTGGCCGACGGCTACTCCTGCCGCACCCAGGCCGACCAGCTGGCGGACGTGCAGGGCGTGCACCTCGCGGAGCTGCTGGCGGCGCACCTGCCGTCGTCGTCGGCTCGGCGGTAGGCGGCGGGCCTGCGGATTTGGGTGACGGCGCCGGGTGCCGTACTCTGGTCGCTGCCCAAGACCGCAGGTCGTCGGCTCCCGTGAACACCCCGCCTCCGCGGGGCGCGCGCGAGAGCCGCCCGAAGTCCCGCTCACGCGGAGGCCCGCGCAGGTGATCGATGTTCGATGGTGAGGCGCGCGAGCGCCTCGACTGCGAGCCCCGGCGCCTGCGCCGGGGCTCTTTGCGTGCCGGGGCCGAGGACGACGCCCGGCGGCACCACCATCGGAAGGATTGCCATGGCGAGGCCGGACAAGGCAGCCGCAGTCGCCGAGCTCACGGACCAGTTCCGTGACTCGAACGCTGCCGTGCTGACCGAGTACCGCGGGCTCACCGTCGCGCAGCTCAAGCAGCTGCGCCGGTCGCTGAGCGGCAACGCGAACTACGCCGTGGTGAAGAACACGCTGACCGCGATCGCGGCCAAGGAAGCCGGCATCGAGGGGATCGCCGACGAGCTCAAGGGCCCGTCCGCCATCGCCTTCGTGACCGGTGACCCGGTCGAGGCCGCCAAGGGTCTGCGTGACTTCGCCAAGGCGAACCCCGCACTGGTCATCAAGGGCGGTGTCCTCGACGGGCGCGCCCTGACCGCTGCGGACGTCACCAAGCTCGCGGACCTCGAGTCCCGCGAGGTCCTGCTGGCCAAGGCGGCCGGTGCGATGAAGGCCAAGCTGTTCCAGACGGCGTACCTCTTCACCGCGCCCGCCTCGAAGGCCGTGCGCACCGTCGAGGCGCTGCGCGTGCAGCAGGAGACCGCCGACACCGCTGCCTGAGCCACCCCGGCTCACGCGCTCCCCACACTGCCCCGCACGGTCGACCCGACCGGCGAGGACCGAACGGAAGGAACCGCCATCATGGCGAAGCTCACCACCGACGAGCTCATCGAGCAGTTCAAGGGCCTCACCCTCATCGAGCTCTCCGAGTTCGTGAAGGCGTTCGAGGACGTCTTCGAGGTCACCGCTGCGGCCCCGGCCGCCGTGGCCGTCGCCCCCGCCGCCGGCGGTGCCGGTGCCGAGGCCGCCGCCGAGGAGGAGAAGGACGAGTTCGACGTCATCCTCGAGGCCGCCGGCGACAAGAAGATCCAGGTCATCAAGGAGGTGCGCGGCCTCACCTCGCTCGGTCTGAAGGAGGCCAAGGACCTCGTGGACGGCGCCCCGAAGCCGGTCCTGGAGAACGTCAACAAGGAGACCGCGGACAAGGCCAAGGCCGCCCTCGAGGGCGCTGGCGCCACCGTCACCCTCAAGTGACCCGCTCCGGCGGTCGCTGACCGCCGGGTCGCCTCGCACGCGGGCCCGCACCCCTTCCGGGGGTGCGGGCCTTCGTCGTGCCCGGGGGTCGCGGAGCGGTGGGGCACGTGCACCGGCGGCCGGGCGGGGCGCGGGAGCGGGGCGGCGGGAATGCCGGCGGGGGAGCGGCGCGTTGCAGGGCACCGGAGGCACGACGGCGTGCCCCGGACCGGCCCGCGGCGCCGCCCGACCAGGTGTGGCGCACGCCCCATACCACGACCTGTGGACATCGCGCCACGTCTGTACTACGCTAGCGCTTTGCGCTGGCCTGTGCCCGCGACCCCGTATAACCCGGGCCCGACGGCATCGTAGTACGCGATGCCGTCAGGGCCTGAGGCCGGGGGGTCGCGAACCGCCGGGCCCGTCGCAGGGAACTCGATCTGCTGGGAAGGACCCCTCTTGGCTGCCTCGCGCACCTCCTCCGAAACGTCCGAAGCCATCGCGAACCGCACCATCTCCCGCCGCGTCTCGTTCGCCCGGATCGACGAGCCCCTCGAGGTCCCGGACCTCCTCGGGCTCCAGACGGAGAGCTTCGACTGGCTGCTCGGCAACGAGAAGTGGCAGGCCCGCGTCGCCGCCGCCCTCGAGAACGGCCGGCAGGACGTCCCGGAGACCGCTGGACTGGAGGAGATCTTCGAGGAGATCTCCCCCATCGAGGACTTCGGCGGCACCATGTCGCTGTCGTTCCGCGAGCACCGTTTCGAGCCGCCGAAGTACACGGCCGACGAGTGCAAGGAGAAGGACTTCACCTACGCGGCGCCGCTGTTCGTGACCGCGGAGTTCGTGAACTACACCACCGGTGAGATCAAGAGCCAGACGGTCTTCATGGGCGACTTCCCGCTCATGAGCGAGCGCGGCACCTTCATCATCAACGGCACCGAGCGCGTCGTCGTGTCGCAGCTCGTCCGCTCCCCGGGCGTGTACTTCGAGCGCACCGCCGACAAGACGTCCGACAAGGACATCTTCTCGGTCAAGATGATCCCGAGCCGCGGCGCCTGGCTGGAGTTCGAGATCGACAAGCGCGACAACGTCGGCGTCCGCGTCGACCGCAAGCGCAAGCAGAACGCCACCGTGCTGCTCAAGGCGCTCGGCATGACCGAGTCGGAGATCCGCGAGGAGTTCGCGCAGTTCCCGGCCGTCATCGACACCCTGGAGAAGGACCACGTCCAGACCCAGGACGAGGCGCTGCTCGACCTGTACCGCAAGATCCGCCCGGGTGAGCCGCCGACCGTCGAGGCCGGCCGCGCGCTGATCGAGAACTTCTACTTCAACCCGAAGCGCTACGACCTCGCCAAGGTCGGCCGCTACAAGCTGAACAAGAAGCTCGGCATCGACGTGCCGCTCGCCGACTCGGTGCTGTCCCGGGACGACATCGTCGCCGCGATCAAGTACATGGCCGCGCTGCACGCCGACGTCGCGACCCTGCCGGGCCGCCGCAACGGCGAGGCGATCGAGGTCCGCGTCGAGACGGACGACATCGACCACTTCGGCAACCGCCGCATCCGCGCCGTGGGCGAGCTCATCCAGAACCAGGTCCGCACGGGCCTGTCCCGGATGGAGCGCGTCGTGCGCGAGCGCATGACGACCCAGGACGTCGAGGCGATCACGCCGCAGACCCTGATCAACATCCGCCCTGTCGTGGCCTCCATCAAGGAGTTCTTCGGGACGAGCCAGCTGTCGCAGTTCATGGACCAGAACAACCCGCTCGCCGGCCTGACGCACAAGCGTCGCCTGTCCGCGCTGGGCCCGGGCGGTCTGTCCCGCGACCGCGCCGGCATGGAGGTCCGTGACGTCCACCCGTCGCACTACGGCCGCATGTGCCCGATCGAGACCCCCGAGGGCCCGAACATCGGCCTCATCGGCTCGCTCGCGACGTTCGGGCGGATCAACCCGTTCGGCTTCGTCGAGACCCCGTACCGCAAGGTCGAGTTCGGCCGCGTGACGGACGAGGTGCACTACCTCACCGCCGACGACGAGGACCGCTACGTCATCGCCCAGGCCAACGCGTCCGTGGACGCCGACGGCAAGTTCTCCGACGAGACCGTCCTGGTCCGCGTCAAGGGCGGCGACACCGAGGACGTCCCGGCCGAGACGGTCGACTACATGGACGTCTCCCCGCGCCAGATGGTGTCGGTCGCGACCGCGCTCATCCCGTTCCTCGAGCACGACGACGCGAACCGCGCGCTCATGGGCGCGAACATGCAGCGCCAGGCCGTGCCGCTGGTCCGCTCCGAGGCGCCGCTGGTCGGCACCGGCATGGAGTGGCGCGCGGCGGTCGACGCCGGCGACGTCATCGTGGCGAGCAAGCCGGGCGTGGTCACCGAGGTGTCGGCCGACCTGATCACGGTCGCCAACGACGACGCCACCACGAGCACCTACCGGGTGGCGAAGTTCCGCCGCTCGAACCAGGGCACGTCCTACAACCAGCGCGTGCTGGTCGACCAGGGCGCCCGCGTCGAGGTCGGCTCCGTGCTGGCCGACGGCCCGGCCACGGACGAGGGCGAGCTGTCGCTCGGCCGCAACCTGCTGGTCGCGTTCATGTCGTGGGAGGGCCACAACTACGAGGACGCGATCATCCTGTCGCAGCGCCTCGTGCAGGACGACGTCCTGTCCTCGATCCACATCGAGGAGCACGAGGTCGACGCCCGCGACACCAAGCTCGGCCCCGAGGAGATCACCCGGGACATCCCGAACGTCTCCGAGGACGTGCTGGCGGACCTGGACGAGCGCGGCATCATCCGCATCGGCGCCGAGGTCTCGGCGGGCGACGTGCTCGTCGGCAAGGTCACGCCCAAGGGCGAGACCGAGCTGACCCCGGAGGAGCGCCTGCTGCGCGCGATCTTCGGCGAGAAGGCCCGCGAGGTCCGCGACACGTCCCTCAAGGTGCCGCACGGCGAGTCCGGCACGGTCATCGAGGTGCGCACGTTCAACCGCGAGGACGGCGACGAGCTGCCCGCCGGCGTGAACGAGCTCGTCCGGGTGTACATCGCCCAGCGCCGCAAGATCACGGACGGCGACAAGCTCGCCGGCCGCCACGGCAACAAGGGCGTCATCTCGAAGATCCTGCCCGTCGAGGACATGCCGTTCCTCCCGGACGGCACCGCGGTGGACATCGTCCTGAACCCGATGGGTGTCCCCGGGCGCATGAACGTCGGCCAGGTGCTGGAGGTCCACCTCGGGTGGATCGCCAAGCAGGGCTGGAACGTCGAGCTGGCCGAGGGCGACCTGTCCTGGGTCGACGAGGTGCCCGACATCGCGAGGTCGTCGCAGCCGGGCGTCCCGGTCGCGACGCCGGTGTTCGACGGCGTGCCGGAGGAGACCCTCACCGGTCTGCTCGGCGCGACCCTGCCGAACCGCGACGGCGAGCGCATGGTCGGCGTGGACGGCAAGGCGCGGCTGTTCGACGGCCGCTCCGGCGAGCCGTTCCCGGACCCGGTGGCCGTGGGCTACATGTACATCCTCAAGCTGCACCACCTGGTGGACGACAAGATCCACGCCCGGTCGACCGGCCCGTACTCGATGATCACGCAGCAGCCGCTGGGTGGTAAGGCGCAGTTCGGCGGCCAGCGGTTCGGCGAGATGGAGGTGTGGGCCCTCGAGGCGTACGGCGCCGCCTACACGCTGCAGGAGCTCCTGACCATCAAGTCGGACGACATCCCGGGCCGCGTGAAGGTGTACGAGGCCATCGTCAAGGGCGAGAACATCCCCGACTCGGGCATCCCGGAGTCCTTCAAGGTGCTCCTCAAGGAGATGCAGTCCCTCTGCCTGAACGTCGAGGTGCTGTCCTCCGACGGCGTGTCGATCGACATGCGGGAGAACGACGACGAGGTGTACCGCGCCGCCGAGGAGCTGGGCATCGACCTGTCGCGCCGCCCGAACGCCGCGAGCACCGTCGACGAGATCTGACGCCGAGCGTCCGCCGGCCCCCTCACCGGGGCCGGCGGGCCGCCCGCAACCCCTTGCAGCATCTTCATCCCGCCGGTCGCGCCCCGCGCGCACCGGCAAGCGAAGGAAGTAGGACCCCTTGCTCGACGTCAACGTCTTCGACGAGCTGCGCATCGGCCTGGCCACGGCCGACGACATCCGGACCTGGTCGCACGGCGAGGTCAAGAAGCCCGAGACCATCAACTACCGCACCCTGAAGCCGGAGAAGGACGGGCTCTTCTGCGAGAAGATCTTCGGCCCCACCCGGGACTGGGAGTGCTACTGCGGCAAGTACAAGCGCGTGCGCTTCAAGGGCATCATCTGCGAGCGCTGCGGCGTCGAGGTGACCCGTTCCAAGGTGCGTCGTGAGCGCATGGGCCACATCGAGCTGGCCGCGCCCGTCACGCACATCTGGTTCTTCAAGGGCGTGCCCTCGCGCCTCGGCTACCTGCTCGACCTCGCCCCGAAGGACCTGGAGAAGGTCATCTACTTCGCGGCGTACATGATCACGTGGGTCGACACCGACGGCCGCCAGGAGGACCTGCCGAACCTCCAGAACGAGATCGACCTGGAGCGCAAGGAGATCGCGGACCGCCGCGACAACGACATCAACACCCGCGCGTCGAAGCTCGAGGCCGACCTGGCCGAGCTCGAGGCCGAGGGTGCCAAGGCCGACGCGCGCCGCAAGGTCCGCGACTCGGCCGAGCGCGAGATGGCGCAGATCCGCAAGCGCGCGGACGCCGAGATCGAGCGCCTGGACACCATCTGGGACAAGTTCAAGAACCTCAAGGTCGCCGACCTCGAGGGCGACGAGCTGCTCTACCGCCAGCTGCAGGACCGCTACGGCAACTACTTCGAGGGCTCGATGGGCGCCGCGGCGATCCAGAAGCGCCTCGAGGCGTTCGACCTGGACGCCGAGGCCGAGAACCTGCGCGAGATCATCCGCTCGGGCAAGGGCCAGCGGAAGACCCGTGCGCTCAAGCGCCTCAAGGTCGTCAACGCGTTCCTCACCACGACGAACTCGCCGACCGGCATGGTGCTGGACGCCGTCCCGGTCATCCCGCCGGACCTGCGCCCGATGGTGCAGCTCGACGGCGGCCGGTTCGCGACGTCCGACCTGAACGACCTGTACCGCCGCGTCATCAACCGGAACAACCGCCTCAAGCGGCTCCTGGACCTGGGCGCGCCGGAGATCATCGTCAACAACGAGAAGCGGATGCTCCAGGAGGCCGTGGACTCGCTGTTCGACAACGGCCGCCGCGGCCGCCCCGTCACGGGCCCCGGCAACCGTCCGCTGAAGTCGATCTCCGACATGCTCAAGGGCAAGCAGGGCCGGTTCCGCCAGAACCTGCTCGGCAAGCGCGTCGACTACTCGGGTCGTTCGGTCATCGTCGTCGGCCCGCAGCTCAAGCTGCACCAGTGCGGTCTGCCCAAGCAGATGGCGCTCGAGCTGTTCAAGCCGTTCGTGATGAAGCGCCTGGTCGACCTGAACCACGCGCAGAACATCAAGTCCGCCAAGCGCATGGTCGAGCGCGCCCGCCCGGTCGTGTGGGACGTGCTCGAGGAGGTCATCACCGAGCACCCGGTGCTGCTGAACCGTGCGCCCACGCTGCACCGCCTCGGCATCCAGGCGTTCGAGCCCCAGCTCGTCGAGGGCAAGGCGATCCACCTGCACCCGCTCGTCTGCGGCGCGTTCAACGCCGACTTCGACGGCGACCAGATGGCCGTGCACCTGCCCCTGAGCGCGGAGGCGCAGGCCGAGGCCCGCATCCTCATGCTCTCGAGCAACAACATCCTGAAGCCGTCGGACGGCCGTCCGGTGACCATGCCCTCGCAGGACATGATCATCGGCCTGTTCCACCTGACCTCCGACAAGGAGGACGCGAAGGGTGCGGGCCGGGCGTTCAGCTCGGTGTCCGAGGCGATCATGGCGTTCGACCAGGGCTCGCTGGACCTCAACGCGGTCGTCAAGATCCGCATGGAGGGCCTCGTGTTCGGCCCCGGCCAGGAGCCCGAGGGCTTCTCGGCCGACCAGCCGTACCTGTTCGAGACCTCCCTCGGCCGGGCGCTGTTCAACGAGCTGCTGCCGGTGGACTACCCGTACGAGAACGGCGTCGTCGACAAGAAGCGCCTCTCCGTGATCGTCAACGACCTCGCGGAGCGGTACCCGAAGGTCGAGGTCGCCGCCTCGCTCGACGCCCTGAAGGAGGCCGGCTTCCGCTGGGCCACCCGCTCGGGCGTGACCATCGCGATCTCCGACGTGGCGGCCCCGTCCGCCAAGCAGGAGATCCTCACCGAGCACGAGGCGCGCGCGGCGAAGGTGCAGGGCCAGTACGACAAGGGCCTCATCACCGACGACGAGCGTCGTCAGGAGCTCATCGAGATCTGGACGCAGGCCACCGACAAGGTCGCCAAGGCGATGCAGGAGAACTTCTCCGCCCGCAACACCGTGTTCCGGATGGTCGGCTCGGGTGCGCGTGGTAACTGGATGCAGGTCCGCCAGATCGCCGGTATGCGCGGCCTCGTGGCGAACCCGAAGGGCGAGATCATCCCCCGCCCGATCAAGTCCAACTACCGCGAGGGCCTGTCGGTCCTGGAGTACTTCATCGCGACGCACGGCGCCCGCAAGGGTCTGGCGGACACCGCGCTGCGGACCGCCGACTCGGGCTACCTGACGCGTCGTCTGGTGGACGTCTCCCAGGACGTCATCGTCCGCGAGGAGGACTGCGGCACCGAGCGCGGCCTGACGATGCCGATCGGCGTCCCGGGCACCGGCGGTGCCCTGCGCCGGCACGACAAGGTCGAGACCAGCGTCTACGCGCGCACCCTGGCCACCGACGTCGAGATCGACGGCGAGGTCATCGGGAACGCGGGCGACGACGTGGGCGACGTCCTGCTCGACCGCCTGCTGGCGGCCGGCGTCGAGTCCCTCAAGGTCCGCTCCGTGCTGACCTGCGAGTCCCGCGTCGGCACCTGCGCCAAGTGCTACGGCCGCTCCCTGGCCACCGGCAAGCTGGTGGACATCGGCGAGGCCGTCGGCATCATCGCGGCGCAGTCCATCGGTGAGCCCGGCACGCAGCTGACCATGCGGACCTTCCACACCGGTGGTGTCGCGTCGGCCGAGGACATCACGCAGGGTCTGCCGCGTGTCCAGGAGCTCTTCGAGGCCCGCACCCCCAAGGGTGAGAGCCCGATCGCGGAGTTCTCCGGCCGCGTCGCCATCGACGAGGCGGACCGGACGCGGCGCATCGTGCTGACGCCGGACGACGGCTCCGAGGAGATCGCCTACCCGATCACCAAGCGCTCGCGCCTGCTGATCAGCGACGGCGACCACGTCGAGGTCGGCACGCAGCTGGTGCAGGGTGCGGTGGACCCGAAGAAGGTCCTGCGCATCCTCGGCCCGCGCGCCACGCAGAAGCACCTGGTGGACGAGGTCCAGGAGGTCTACAACTCCCAGGGCGTGGACATCCACGACAAGCACATCGAGGTCATCGTGCGGCAGATGCTGCGGCGCGTGACCGTGCTCGACTCGGGTGACACGGACCTGCTGCCGGGCGAGCTGGCCGAGCGCGGCCGGTTCGAGGACGCGAACCGCCGGGCGGTCGCCGAGGGCGGTCAGCCGGCCTCGGGTCGTCCGGAGCTGATGGGCATCACGAAGGCGTCGCTCGCGACGGACTCGTGGCTGTCGGCGGCGTCCTTCCAGGAGACGACCCGCGTCCTCACCGAGGCCGCGATGTCGGGCCGGAGCGACCCGCTGCTGGGCCTGAAGGAGAACGTGATCCTCGGCAAGCTGATCCCCGCCGGTACGGGCCTGCCCCGCTACCACGAGGTGTCGGTGGAGCCCACCGAGGAGGCGAAGGCCGAGCTGTACCCGTCCTTCGGCTACGACGAGATCGACTTCCCCGCCCTGGGCCTCGGCTCGGGCGAGGCGATCCCGCTCGAGGACATCGACTTCGGCGACTACCGCTGATCGTCGAGGTCACCGGCCCGGGGGGTCCGGTCGCGCCGCGTGCGTGACCGGGCCCCTCGGCCGTGCGGGCCGGGGCCCGGGGAACACCCGGGCCCCCGCGCGTGTTGTACGCCACGTCCCCGCGGTGCGGGTCGTCACCCAGGTGCTTTGACGGGTGTGCGGACGCACCGGTAACGTGGGACACCGTGCCCGCGCCGTCGGGCCCTCGCGCGCGCTCAGGTGGGTGACCACCTCGGGCGCCGGGTGGACAGCCCCCACCGCACCCCGCTCCCGGACCCCCGGGAACCGGTGCGCGGACCAGGAGGGGCCGACACGCCCGGGTGCGGGGGTCGGTTCGGGACGCAAGACCCCCCGGGGTAGTCGCGCGACGGGCGACGATCCGGACCAAGCCGGCCGTCCAGGGTGACGGGTGCCGGTCAGACCAGACTCATCAACAAGACGGAGACGTAGTGCCTACGATCCAGCAGCTGGTCCGCAAGGGCCGGACGCCGAAGACGAACAAGTCGAAGACACCTGCCCTGCAGGGCAGCCCGCAGCGCCGCGGCGTCTGCACCCGCGTGTACACGACCACCCCGAAGAAGCCGAACTCGGCTCTCCGCAAGGTCGCGCGCGTCAAGCTCTCCTCGGGCATCGAGGTCACGGCCTACATCCCCGGTGAGGGCCACAACCTGCAGGAGCACTCCATCGTGCTCGTCCGCGGCGGTCGTGTGAAGGACCTCCCCGGTGTGCGGTACAAGATCATCCGTGGTGCTCTGGACACCCAGGGCGTGAAGAACCGTAAGCAGGCGCGCAGCCGCTACGGCGCGAAGAAGGGCTGAACCGATGCCTCGTAAGGGTCCCGCCCCCCGCCGGCCGCTGATCGTCGACCCCGTCTACGGTTCGCCGGTCGTCACGCAGCTCATCAACAAGGTCCTCCTCGACGGCAAGAAGTCCGTCGCCGAGGCCATCGTCTACGGCGCGCTCGAGGGCGTCCGCGAGAAGACCCAGGGCGACCCGGTCGTCGTGCTCAAGCGCGCGCTGGACAACGTCCGCCCGTCGCTCGAGGTCCGCTCCCGCCGCGTCGGTGGCGCCACCTACCAGGTCCCGGTCGAGGTCCGTCCCGTCCGCCAGACCACGCTCGCGCTGCGCTGGCTCACGGACTACTCCCGCGCTCGCCGCGAGAAGACCATGACCGAGCGTCTGATGAACGAGATCCTCGACGCCAGCAACGGCCTGGGCGCCGCGGTGAAGCGCCGCGAGGACATGCACAAGATGGCCGAGTCCAACAAGGCGTTCGCCCACTACCGCTGGTAATCCCAGCAGTAGGGCGGACCCCACTACCGAGGGGCTGAACCTGTGGCACTGGACGTGCTCACGGACCTGAACAAGGTCCGGAACATCGGCATCATGGCGCACATCGATGCCGGCAAGACCACGACGACCGAGCGGATCCTGTACTACACGGGCGTCAACTACAAGATCGGCGAGACCCACGACGGCGCGTCGACCACGGACTGGATGGAGCAGGAGCAGGAGCGTGGCATCACGATCACGTCCGCTGCTGTGACCGCCTTCTGGAACAAGGGCAAGTCGAACGAGACGCAGATCAACGTCATCGACACGCCCGGTCACGTGGACTTCACCGTCGAGGTGGAGCGCTCGCTGCGCGTGCTCGACGGCGCGGTCGCGGTGTTCGACGGCAAGGAGGGCGTGGAGCCCCAGTCGGAGACCGTGTGGCGCCAGGCCGACAAGTACGAGGTCCCCCGCATCTGCTTCGTCAACAAGATGGACAAGCTGGGCGCGGACTTCTACTTCACGGTCGACACCATCGTGAACCGCCTCAAGGCCAAGCCGCTGGTCATCCAGCTGCCGATCGGTGCCGAGAACGACTTCATCGGCGTCGTCGACCTGGTCGAGATGCGCGCGCTGGTGTGGCGTGGCGAGACCGAGATGGGCGCGAAGTACGAGATCGAGGAGATCCCGGCCGACCTCCAGGAGCGGGCCGAGCAGTTCCGCAGCGAGCTGCTCGAGGCCGTCGCCGAGACGGACGACGAGCTGCTCGAGAAGTTCCTGGGCGGTGAGGAGCTCACGGTCGCCGAGATCAAGTCCGGCATCCGCAAGCTCACCATCTCCGGCGAGGCCTTCCCGGTCCTGTGCGGCTCGGCGTTCAAGAACAAGGGCGTCCAGCCCATGCTCGACGCCGTCGTCGACTACCTCCCGTCGCCCCTCGACGTCCCGGCCATCCAGGGCCACGACGTCAAGGACCCGGAGGTCGTCATCGAGCGCCACCCGGACGCCTCCGAGCCGTTCTCGGCCCTGGCGTTCAAGATCGCCGCGCACCCGTTCTTCGGCAAGCTCACCTTCATCCGGGTCTACTCGGGGAAGGTCGTGCAGGGCGCCCAGGTCATGAACTCGACCAAGGGCAAGAAGGAGCGCATCGGGAAGATCTTCCAGATGCACGCCAACAAGGAGAACCCGGTCGACGAGGCGACGGCCGGCCACATCTACGCGTTCATCGGCCTGAAGGACGTCACCACCGGTGACACCCTGTCGGACATGAACGCGCAGGTCATCCTCGAGTCGATGACCTTCCCCGAGCCGGTCATCGACGTGGCCATCGAGCCCAAGACGAAGGCCGACCAGGAGAAGCTCTCCACGGCGATCCAGAAGCTCGCCGAGGAGGACCCGACCTTCCGCGTCCGCCTGGACGAGGAGACCGGCCAGACCGTCATCGGCGGCATGGGCGAGCTCCACCTCGACATCCTCGTCGACCGCATGCGTCGCGAGTTCAAGGTCGAGGCGAACGTCGGCAAGCCGCAGGTGGCGTACCGCGAGACGATCCGCCGCACGGTGGAGAAGATCGACTACACCCACAAGAAGCAGACGGGTGGCTCGGGCCAGTTCGCGAAGGTCCAGATGACCTTCGAGCCGCTGCAGTCCGAGGACGGCGAGATGTACGCGTTCGTGAACGCCGTCACCGGTGGTCGCGTCCCGCGCGAGTACATCCCGTCCGTCGACCAGGGCATCCAGAGCGCCATGCAGCTCGGCGTGCTGGCCGGCTTCCCGCTGGTCGGCATCAAGGCCACGCTGCTCGACGGTGCGGCGCACGACGTCGACTCGTCCGAGATGGCGTTCAAGATCGCCGGCTCGATGATCCTCAAGGAGGCCGTCCGCAAGGCGGACCCGGTCCTCCTCGAGCCGATCATGGCCGTCGAGGTGCGCACGCCCGAGGACTACATGGGCGACGTCATCGGCGACATCAACTCGCGTCGCGGCATGATCCAGTCCATGGAGGACGCGACGGGCGTGAAGGTGATCCGCGCCCAGGTGCCGCTCTCCGAGATGTTCGGGTACGTCGGCGACCTGCGGTCCAAGACCCAGGGTCGTGCGGTGTACTCGATGCAGTTCGACAGCTACGCCGAGGTGCCTCGGAATGTTGCCGACGAGATCATCAAGAAGACCCGGGGCGAGTAGTCCCACAGGTCGAACCAAGAACGACCACCCAACCGACCCGTAGGACCGCACGTCCGCGGGGGGCCGCACGGCCCCCCGCATCGTTCGGCAATCTCTACACCAGAGTCCTGAGGAGGACCCAGTGGGCAAGGCGAAGTTCGAGCGGACCAAGCCGCACGTCAACATCGGGACCATCGGTCACGTCGACCACGGCAAGACGACGCTGACTGCTGCGATCTCGAAGGTGCTGCACGACAAGTACCCCGACCTGAACCCCTTCACGCCGTTCGACGAGATCGACAAGGCGCCGGAGGAGAAGCAGCGCGGCATCACGATCAACATCGCGCACGTCGAGTACCAGACGGAGAAGCGTCACTACGCTCACGTCGACGCGCCGGGTCACGCCGACTACATCAAGAACATGATCACGGGTGCGGCGCAGATGGACGGCGCCATCCTCGTGGTCGCCGCCACCGACGGCCCGATGGCCCAGACGCGCGAGCACGTCCTGCTCGCCCGTCAGGTCGGCGTGCCGTACCTGCTCGTGGCGCTCAACAAGTCCGACATGGTCGACGACGAGGAGATCCTCGAGCTCGTCGAGATGGAGGTCCGCGAGCTGCTGTCGTCGCAGGGCTTCGACGGCGACAACGCGCCCGTCATCCGCGTCTCCGGCCTGAAGGCCCTCGAGGGCGACCCGCAGTGGGTCAAGTCCGTCGAGGACCTGCTGGACGCCGTGGACGAGTCCGTGCCGGAGCCGGTGCGTGACATGGACAAGCCGTTCCTCATGCCGATCGAGGACGTCTTCACGATCACCGGTCGTGGCACCGTCGTCACCGGCAAGGTCGACCGCGGCAAGCTCGCGATCAACTCCGAGGTCGAGATCGTCGGCATCCGCCCGGCGCAGAAGACCACGGTCACCGGCATCGAGATGTTCCACAAGCAGATGGACGAGGCCTGGGCCGGCGAGAACTGCGGTCTGCTGCTCCGCGGCACCAAGCGCGAGGACGTCGAGCGCGGCCAGGTCGTCGTGAAGCCGGGCTCGATCACCCCGCACACCGAGTTCGAGGGTCAGGTCTACATCCTGGCCAAGGACGAGGGCGGGCGTCACAACCCGTTCTACTCGAACTACCGTCCGCAGTTCTACTTCCGGACCACGGACGTCACCGGCGTCATCACGCTGCCCGAGGGCACCGAGATGGTTATGCCCGGCGACAACACGGAGATCTCCGTGACGCTGATCCAGCCCATCGCGATGGAGGAGGGCCTCGGCTTCGCCATCCGCGAGGGTGGCCGCACCGTCGGCTCGGGCCGCGTCACCAAGATCATCAAGTGATCTGACCCCCTGCGGGGGGACCTGATCCACCGGGAGGGCCCGGGTGCTTCGGCACCCGGGCCCTCCTGCGTCCCCGGGGCGCCCTGGTGCCCGCCGTCCGGGCCTACGGTTTCCGGCCCGGCCCACCCCGTCCGGGGAAGGCCGGGTCGGAAACCGTAGGCGGGAGGCCAGGCCGGCGCCCGAAGGCCGGACGCATCCGGCGCTGCGCGGTCGCCGAGTCCTCCACAGCGCGGCGCCGGCGTCGCGTCCCCAGGGACGGGGCCGGCTGCGGCGCGTACGCTCCCGACGTCGCCTGGGGTGAGGGCATGGACGATCCGCTCGACCTCCTGCCGTCCGGCGCGTTCCTCGCGCGTGACGCCGCCCGCGCCGGCGTGGACGACGGCGTGCTGCGCCGTGCGGTGCGTGCGCGGGTGCTCGTGCGCCCGCGCACCGGGGTGTACGTCCGTGCGGACGAGTGGGGCCGTGCTGCTCCCGAGGCGCGGCACCTGCTGCTCGTCCAGGCCGTGGGGCGGCAGCTCGACCGCCCGGTGTTCTCGCACGAGTCCGCTGCGGTGCTGTGGGGGCTCCCGCTCGTGGGCTCCGCGCACGCCGTGCACGTGCTCGGCCCGGTGACCCCGACGGGGTCGCACCGCGGCACCGGTAGCCGGGCAGGGGTGGTGCGGCACGCGGCGCCCGCAGGCGTGCCGACCGTCTCGCGGTCGGGACTGCGGCTCACCGCGGCCGCAGAGACCCTCGTCTGCCTGGCCCGCGCGCGGGACCTGGTGCACGCGGTCCCGCTCGTCGACCAGGCGCTGCGGGCGGGCCTCGCCACGCGCGAGGACCTGCTGGTGGCCCTGGCTCACCGCGCCGGCGCCCCGGGCGCCCGCCGCGCCGCCCTTGCCCTCTCGCTCGGTGACGCCGCCGCCGAGTCGGTGGGGGAGTCGGTGAGCCGCGTGCGGATCCACCTCGACGGACTCGAGGCGCCTGCGCTCCAGGTCCGGCTCGCGGAGGGAGGGGCCGACGTCGCACGCGTCGACTTCTGGTGGGCCGCGGCGCGCGTGGTCGGCGAGTTCGACGGGCGCAAGAAGTACCGGGTCGACGGCGTGCCGGACCGGCGTTCGGTCGAGGACCGCGTGTGGGCGGAGAAGCAGCGCGAGGACCGGCTGCGCGACCTGGGCGTCCGCGTCGTCCGCTGGACGTGGTCGGACCTCTGGACGCCCGGCGTGCTGGCGCGGCGCCTCGTGGCCGCCGGTGTCCGACCTGCGCCCTCCGGCCGTCCCGGCGCCGATCGTCGTAGGGTGGGCCGGAAGGCGTAGGAGCGGCCGGGGGGGGTCGGCGGGGGCAACGCTGGGGACGTCCGGCAGGGCTGGACCAGGGCGTGCCGCCGAGTCCGCGCAGGGGCGGGGCGCGTGATCGCGCGGGTGTGACGGAGGTCCGGTTGGACCTTTCGGGTCCCGGCTGGCACACTAGACAAGTTGCCCGACGACGGGGGTGTCTGCGCGCGTGCGCCCAGACCCCGAGAATCGGGCACGGGACGCGTGCGGGTCCAGCAGCAAGCCCGGGGTCACCCGGCGTCGGACCTGATCACCACAACGACCTCGTCCCGGCCGGCGCGCGCCCCGCGCACCCGGCAGGGACCAGCGCGGAGGAACGTCGCGAAAAGCGACACGCCCGAGTGCGGGGGTCGGACACCAAGCAGTTCGAGAGAGAGAAGCAGACGACGCCATGGCGGGACAGAAGATCCGCATCCGGCTCAAGTCCTACGACCACGAGGTCATCGACAGCTCGGCGCGCAAGATCGTCGACACGGTGAGCCGCGCTGGTGCGACGGTCGTGGGCCCGGTGCCGCTCCCGACGGAGAAGAACGTCTTCGTCGTCATCCGGTCGCCCCACAAGTACAAGGACAGCCGCGAGCACTTCGAGATGCGCACGCACAAGCGGCTCATCGACATCATCGATCCCACGCCGAAGGCGGTCGACTCGCTCATGCGTCTCGACCTGCCGGCCGACGTGAACATCGAGATCAAGCTCTGACGCTGGGAAGGAACTGATCTTCATGGTTACCCAGCAGAACGCGCGCCCCGTCACGGCGGTGCTCGGCACGAAGCTCGGCATGACGCAGGTGTGGGACGCCAACGGGCGTCTCGTCCCCGTCACCGTGGTCTCGGTCGGCACCAACGTCGTGACCCAGGTGCGCTCCGCTGAGGCCGACGGCTACGCCGCGGTGCAGCTGGCCTACGGCCAGGTGGACCCGCGCAAGGTCACGAAGCCGCTGAAGGGCCACTTCGAGAAGGCGGGGGTCACCCCCCGTCGGCACGTGGCCGAGATCCGGACGCCGGACGCCGCCGAGTTCACCCTCGGCCAGGAGATCACCGCGGAGGCCTTCGAGGCCGGCGCGCTGGTCGACGTCATCGGCACCACCAAGGGCAAGGGCACCGCCGGTGTCATGAAGCGCCACGGGTTCGCCGGCGTCGGCGCCTCGCACGGTGCGCACCGCAACCACCGCAAGCCGGGCTCGATCGGTGGCGCCTCGACGCCGTCGCGCGTGTTCAAGGGCGTGCGGATGGCCGGTCGCATGGGCGCCGCCCGTCAGACCACCCAGAACCTGACCGTCCACGCGGTCGACGCCGAGAAGGGTCTGCTGCTGCTCAAGGGAGCGGTTCCGGGCCCGAAGCGCGGCGTCGTCGTCGTGCGTACCGCCGTGAAGGGGGCATGAGCCTCATGTCCGAGACGCTGACCGTCGACGTGCTCGACGCCCAGGGCAAGAAGGCCGGCACGGCCGACCTGCCCGGTGAGGTGTTCGACGCGCAGACGAACGTCCCGCTGATCCACCAGGTGGTCGTCGCCCAGCTCGCTGCCGCGCGCCAGGGCACCCACGACACCAAGACCCGCGGCGAGGTCCGCGGTGGTGGCAAGAAGCCGTACAAGCAGAAGGGCACCGGCCGCGCCCGCCAGGGTTCGACCCGTGCGCCGCAGTTCGCCGGCGGTGGCACCGTCCACGGCCCGACCCCGCGCGACTACTCCCAGCGGACCCCGAAGAAGATGAAGGCCGCGGCGCTCCGCGGTGCTCTCTCGGACCGCGCCCGCGCCGGCCGCGTCCACGTCGTCACCGGTTTCGGTGTCAACGAGGCGCCGTCGACCAAGGCCGCGCTGCAGGTCCTGGACACGCTGTCCGGCCGCAAGCACGTCCTCGTGGTCGTGGAGCGCGCGGACGAGCTGGCCTGGAAGTCGCTGCGCAACGTCGAGCGGGTCCACCTGCTCGTCGCCGACCAGCTCAACACCTACGACGTGCTCGTCTCCGACGACGTCGTGTTCACCCAGGGCGCGCTCGACACGTTCCTCGCCGGTCCCGTGAAGGGCCGCGGCGCGACCGCCGTCGCGACGTCGTCCGAGGCCGAGGAGGACGCCAAGTGACCACCGTCGCCAAGGACCCCCGCGACATCCTGATCGCGCCGGTCGTCTCGGAGAAGAGCTACGGGCTGCTCGACGAGGGGAAGTACACCTTCATCGTCGACCCGCGCGCGAACAAGACCGAGATCAAGATCGCCGTCGAGCAGGTCTTCTCGGTCAAGGTCGACTCCGTGAACACGATCAACCGCAAGGGCAAGACGCGGCGGACCCGTTCCGGCACCGGCAAGCGCAAGGACACGAAGCGCGCGATCGTCACCCTCCGCGAGGGCACGATCGACATCTTCGGCGGACCGGTCGGCTGACCGGGCCCGAGAGCAGATTGAGGACAGATCCCCATGGGAATCCGTAAGTACAAGCCGACGACGCCGGGGCGCCGCGGCGCGAGCGTCGCCGACTTCGTCGAGATCACGCGCTCCACGCCGGAGAAGTCTCTGGTCCGCCCGCTGCACAAGACCGGTGGTCGTAACTCGACCGGCCGCGTCACCATGCGGCACCAGGGTGGTGGCCACAAGCGCGCCTACCGCGTGATCGACTTCCGTCGTCACGACAAGGACGGCGTGCCGGCCAAGGTCGCGCACATCGAGTACGACCCGAACCGCACGGCGCGCATCGCGCTCCTGCACTACGCGGACGGCGAGAAGCGCTACATCATCGCGCCGAACAAGCTGAAGCAGGGCGACGTCGTCGAGAACGGCGCCGGCGCCGACATCAAGCCCGGCAACAACCTGCCGCTGCGCAACATCCCGACCGGTACGGTCATCCACGCCATCGAGCTCAAGCCCGGTGGCGGCGCGAAGATCGCCCGTTCGGCCGGTGCGTCGGTGCAGCTCGTCGCCAAGGACGGCCCGTACGCGCAGCTGCGCATGCCGTCCGGCGAGATCCGCAACGTCGACCTGCGCTGCCGCGCCACGGTCGGCGAGGTGGGCAACGCCGAGCAGTCGAACATCAACTGGGGCAAGGCCGGCCGCATGCGCTGGAAGGGCAAGCGCCCCTCGGTCCGCGGTGTCGCGATGAACCCGATCGACCACCCGCACGGTGGTGGCGAGGGCAAGACGTCCGGTGGTCGTCACCCGGTGAGCCCCTGGGGCCAGCCGGAGGGCCGCACGCGTCGTCCGAACAAGCCGAGCGACAAGCTCATCGTCCGTCGCCGCCGCACCGGCAAGAAGCGCTGATAGGAGCCGGGAGATATGCCTCGCAGCCTGAAGAAGGGGCCCTTCGTCGACGGGCACCTGCAGAAGAAGGTCGACGCGCAGAACGCCGCCGGCACCAAGAACGTCATCAAGACGTGGTCGCGTCGTTCGATGATCACCCCGGACTTCCTGGGGCACACGTTCGCGGTGCACGACGGCCGCAAGCACACGCCGGTGTTCGTCACGGAGTCGATGGTCGGGCACAAGCTCGGCGAGTTCGCCCCGACGCGGACGTTCCGCGGCCACGAGAAGGACGACCGTAAGGGCCGTCGCCGCTGACCCCCGGGTCGGCTGAGCGACTGCCCTGACGGCAGAGACAAGAAGGCAGGACAGCAATGGAAGCCAAGGCGAAGGCGCGGTTCGTCCGCGTCACGCCCCAGAAGGCCCGGCGCGTCGTGGACCTCATCCGTGGCAAGCAGGCCGGCGAGGCCGTGTCGACGCTGAAGTTCGCGCCGCAGGCCGCTGGCGAGACGGTCCTCAAGGTCGTCGAGTCGGCGATCGCGAACGCCCGCGAGGGCGCCAAGCGTGCCGGTGAGCGCTTCGACGAGGGCAACCTCTACGTGGCCGAGGCGTTCGTGGACGAGGGTCCGACGCTGAAGCGGTTCCGCCCCCGGGCGCAGGGCCGCGCGAGCCAGATCCTCAAGCGCACGAGCCACATCACCGTGGTCGTCGCCGAGCGTGAGACGAAGGGAAGGGCCTGACAGTGGGACAGAAGGTCAACCCGCTCGGGTACCGCCTGGGCATCACGACCGATCACCGTTCGCGGTGGTTCGCCGACTCGACCAAGCCGGGTCAGCGCTACCGCGACTACGTCCGCGAGGACGTGCAGATCCGCAAGCTCATGAGCACGGGTCTCGAGCGCGCGGGCATCGCGAAGGTGGAGATCGAGCGCACGCGTGACCGCGTCCGCGTCGACATCCACACCGCGCGCCCGGGCATCGTCATCGGCCGCCGCGGCGCCGAGGCGGACCGCATCCGCGGTGAGCTCGAGAAGCTCACGGGCAAGCAGGTGCAGCTCAACATCCTCGAGGTCAAGAACGCCGAGATCGAGGCGCAGCTGGTCGCCCAGGGCATCGCGGAGCAGCTCGCCTCGCGCGTGTCCTTCCGTCGTGCGATGCGCAAGGGCATGCAGTCCGCGCAGCGCGCCGGCGCCAAGGGCATCCGCGTGCAGGTCTCCGGCCGCCTCGGCGGCGCGGAGATGAGCCGCACGGAGTTCTACCGCGAGGGTCGGGTGCCGCTGCACACGCTCCGCGCGAACATCGACTACGGCTTCTTCGAGGCCCGCACGACCTTCGGCCGCATCGGCGTGAAGGTCTGGGTCTACAAGGGCGACATGACCGAGCGCGACTTCGCCCGCGAGCAGGCCACCCAGGCCCCGCGGCAGTCCCGTGGCCCCCGCGGTGACCGTGGTGACCGCGGCGACCGCGGCCCGCGTGGCGGTGGCCGCCGGAACGAGCGGACCGAGGCCCCCGCGGCCGAGTCCGCCGCCCCGGCCGCGGCCGTTGCGGAGACGTCGGCTCCTGAGACCGGAACGGAGGCCTGAGCCGTGCTGATCCCGCGCAGGCTGAAGCACCGCAAGCAGCACCACCCCGGGCGCTCCGGCGCCGCCACGGGTGGCACCTCGATCGCGTTCGGCGAGTACGGCATCCAGGCTCTCGAGCCCGCCTACGTGACGAACCGCCAGATCGAGGCTGCTCGTATCGCGATGACCCGCCACATCAAGCGTGGCGGCAAGGTCTGGATCAACATCTACCCGGACCGTCCGCTCACGAAGAAGCCGGCCGAGACCCGCATGGGTTCCGGCAAGGGTTCGCCGGAGTGGTGGATCGCCAACGTCAAGCCCGGCCGAGTGATGTTCGAGCTCGCCGGCGTCCCGGAGCCCCTGGCGCGCGAGGCCATGCGCCGCGCGCAGCACAAGCTCCCGATGAAGACCCGTTTCGTGGTTCGCGAGGGTGGTAACTGATGGCTATCGGCACCAAGGACCTGGCTCCCAGCGAGCTGGACGCCTTCGACGACGAGCGCCTCGTGGCCGAGCTGAAGAAGGCCAAGGAGGAGCTGTTCAACCTGCGCTTCCAGTCGGCCACCGGTCAGCTCGAGAGCCACGGCCGCCTCAAGGCCGTGCGTCGCGACATCGCCCGGATCTACACGATCCTGCGTGAGCGCGAGCTCGGCATCCGGACCGCGCCCAGCGCGAGCGAGTGAGGACTCGATGAGCGAGAACACCAACGAGACCACCACCGCTACGGGGACCGCGCGTCCCTACCGCAAGACGCGGCGCGGCTACGTGGTCAGCGACAAGATGGACAAGACCGTCGTGGTCGAGGTCGAGGACCGGGTCAAGCACCCGCTCTACGGCAAGGTCATCCGGCGGACCAGCAAGGTCAAGGCGCACGACGAGGCCTCGGCGGCCGGCGTCGGCGACCTGGTCCTCATCATGGAGACCCGCCCGCTCTCCGCCACCAAGCGGTGGCGTCTGGTGGAGATCCTCGAGAAGGCGAAGTAAGGCGCAGCCTTCTCGTCCACTACCCGTTCGGCCAGGCTCGCGAGACGCGCGAGAACCGGCAGACGACAGGAGTTGTAGATGATTCAGCAGGAGTCGCGACTGCGTGTCGCCGACAACACGGGTGCCAAGGAGATTCTCTGCATCCGCGTTCTCGGTGGCTCCGGCCGTCGCTACGCCGGTATCGGCGACGTCATCGTCGCCACCGTCAAGGACGCGATCCCGGGCGGCAACGTCAAGAAGGGCGACGTCGTCAAGGCGGTCGTCGTGCGCACCCGCAAGGAGCGCCGGCGCGTCGACGGGTCGTACATCAAGTTCGACGAGAACGCCGCGGTGATCCTCAAGAACGACGGCGAGCCCCGTGGCACGCGCATCTTCGGCCCGGTGGGCCGCGAGCTGCGCGACAAGAAGTTCATGAAGATCATCTCGCTGGCGCCGGAGGTGCTCTGACATGGCGAAGATCAAGAAGGGCGACCTCGTGGTCGTCATCTCCGGTTCCCGCAAGGACCGGGGCAAGCAGGGGCGCGTCCTCGAGGTCCTCACGGACCGCGACCGCGTCCTGGTCGAGGGCGTGCACCGCATCACGAAGCACACCAAGGTGGGCCAGAGCCAGCGCGGCTCCCGCACCGGTGGCATCGAGACGGTCGAGGCGCCCATCCACATCAGCAACGTGATGCTGGTCGACCCGGAGACCAAGCGTGGCACCCGGGTCGGCTACCGCACCGAGCAGGTCGAGCGCGACGGCCGGACCCGCACCGTTCGGGTCCGCGTCGCCAAGCGCTCCGGTAAGGACATCTGATGACCGCCACCGACGAGACGACCCGGGCGTACCCGGTCCCGCGCCTGAAGGTCCGGTACAACGACGCCATCCGCACCGCGCTCCGCGAGGAGTTCTCCCACGAGAACGTGAACCAGGTCGCGCGCCTGGTGAAGGTCGTCGTGAACATGGGTGTCGGTGACGCCGCCAAGGACTCGAAGCTGATCGAGGGCGCGATCCGCGACCTCCAGCTGATCACGGGTCAGAAGCCCCAGGTCACCAAGGCTCGCAAGTCCATCGCGCAGTTCAAGCTGCGCGAGGGCATGCCGATCGGCGCCCACGTGACGCTGCGCGGCGACCGTGCCTGGGAGTTCCTTGACCGCCTGCTGTCGACCGCCCTGCCCCGCATCCGCGACTTCCGCGGCCTGTCGGGCAAGCAGTTCGACGGCCACGGCAACTACACCTTCGGCCTGACCGAGCAGTCGATGTTCCACGAGATCGACCAGGACAGGATCGACCGTGTGCGCGGCATGGACATCACGGTGGTCACCACCGCGACCACGGACGCGGAGGGCCGGGCGCTCCTGAAGCACCTCGGCTTCCCGTTCAAGGAGGAGGACTGACATGGCGAAGACCGCCCTGATCAACAAGGCCGCGGGCAAGCAGAAGTTCGCCGTGCGGGCCTACACCCGGTGCCAGCGGTGCGGCCGTCCGCACTCCGTGTACCGCAAGTTCGGCCTGTGCCGGATCTGCGTGCGCGAGATGGCCCACGCGGGCCAGCTCCCCGGCGTGACCAAGAGCAGCTGGTAACAACGACGTCGTAGGTCCGCGGCGACCCGTCCCCTCGAGGGCGGGCGCCGCGGAAACCACGGCGAGGAAGGGCGGAAGCCCCCATGACGATGACCGACCCGATCGCAGACTTCCTGACTCGTCTGCGTAACGCGAACTCGGCTCACCACGACACGGTGACCATCCCGTACTCGAAGCTGAAGTCGCACATCGCGGAGATCCTGCAGGCCGAGGGCTACATCACCGGCTGGACGACCGAGGACGCCCGCGTGGGCAAGAACCTCGTGGTCGAGCTGAAGTACGGCCCCAGCCGCGAGCGTGCGCTCGCCGGTATCAAGCGCGTGTCGAAGCCCGGTCTCCGGGTGTACGCGAAGTCCACCAACCTGCCGAAGGTCCTCGGTGGCCTGGGCGTGGCGATCCTGTCCACGTCCTCCGGTCTCCTGACGGACAAGCAGGCCGCCAAGAAGGGCGTGGGTGGGGAAGTCCTCGCCTACGTCTGGTAAGTCCGAGACGGAAAGGAGCTAGCCAATGTCTCGTATCGGCAGAATCCCCGTCACGGTCCCGGCCGGCGTGGACGTCACCATCAACGGCGCCGTCGTGACGGTGAAGGGCCCGAAGGGCACCCTCACGCACACGGTCGCGTCCCCCATCGAGGTCGCGCGCGACGAGGACGGGGCCCTCGTGGTCACCCGTCCCAACGACGAGCGCCTCTCGCGGTCGCTGCACGGCCTCACGCGCACCCTGCTGGCCAACCTCGTCACCGGCGTCACCGCCGGCTACGAGAAGAAGCTGGAGATCGTCGGCACCGGTTACCGCGTGGCCGCGAAGGGCGACGCGCTCGAGTTCGCGCTCGGCTTCAGCCACCCGGTGTCCGTGACGCCGCCCGCCGGCATCACCTTCGCCGTCGAGTCCCCGACCAAGTTCTCGGTCGCCGGCATCGACAAGCAGCAGGTGGGCGAGGTCGCCGCGAACATCCGCAAGATCCGCAAGCCCGAGCCGTACAAGGGCAAGGGCGTGCGCTACGCGGGCGAGAACGTCCGTCGCAAGGTCGGAAAGGCTGGTAAGTGAGCCATGGCGATCACCATCATCGGTAAGGGCAAGTTCAAGGCCCGCAAGCGCCGCCACCTCCGGCTGCGCAAGAAGGTCGCCGGCACCGCCGCGCGCCCGCGCCTGGTCGTCACCCGGTCGAACCGCAACCTCGTCGCGCAGGTCGTCGACGACGCCGTGGGTCGCACCCTGGTCTCCGCCTCGACCCTCGAGGCGGACCTGCGGGGCGCCGAGGGCGACAAGACGGACAAGGCCCGTCGCGTCGGCGAGCTGATCGCCGAGCGCGCCAAGGCGGCCGGCATCGACGCGGTGGTCTTCGACCGCGGCGGCAACAAGTACCACGGGCGTGTGGCTGCAGTGGCCGACGCCGCTCGCGAGGGCGGTCTGGCGCTGTGACGACGACCATTCCCGCATCGAAGAAGAGGATCCACTGATGGCTGCTCCTCAGCGCAGCAACACGGGCGCTCCCCAGGGCCAGGGTGGCGGTGACCGCCGCGACGGCGGTCGCCGCGACGGCCGCCGGGGCGACGCCGCCGAGAAGAGCGCGTTCCTCGAGCGCGTCGTGTCCATCAACCGCGTGGCCAAGGTCGTCAAGGGTGGTCGCCGGTTCAGCTTCACCGCCCTGGTCGTCGTCGGCGACGGCGACGGCACGGTCGGTGTCGGCTACGGCAAGGCCAAGGAGGTGCCCGCGGCGATCGCCAAGGGTGTCGAGGAGGCGAAGAAGAACTTCTTCCGCGTCCCCCGCATCCAGGGCACCATCACCCACCCCATCCAGGGTGAGGCCGCGGCCGGCGTCGTCTTCCTGCGTCCCGCCTCCCCGGGTACCGGCGTGATCGCCGGTGGTCCGGTGCGTGCGGTGCTGGAGTGCGCCGGCGTCCACGACATCCTGTCGAAGTCCCTCGGCTCCTCCAACGCGATCAACATCGTGCACGCCACGGTGGCCGCGCTGAAGGGTCTCGAGGAGCCGGCGGCCGTGGCGGCGCGCCGTGGCCTGCCGCTCGAGCACGTCGCCCCGGCGCCGCTGCTGAAGGCGCAGGCGGCGGGTCGTGCGGCCAAGGCCGAGAAGGTGGGTGCCTGATGGCCCGCCTGAAGGTGACCCAGACCAAGTCCGCCATCGGCGGCAAGCAGAACCAGCGCGACACGCTGCGCACCCTGGGCCTGAAGCGGATCGGCGACGTCGTCGTCAAGGAGGACCGCCCTGAGATCCGCGGCATGGTCAAGACGGTGACGCACCTCGTCGCGGTCGAGGAGGTGGAGTGACGATGGCGGAGAAGGAGACCGAGAAGGTCGAGGAGACCGCTGCCGCGGCTCCCAAGGCCACGCGCGCCAAGAAGGCGACGGCGACCGAGTCGGCCGCCGCCGAGAAGCCGGCCCGGAAGACCCCGGCCCGCACGACCAAGGCGAAGGCCGAGGCCGAGGCGGCTGCCGAGGAGAAGCCGGCGGCGAAGGCGAAGGCCCCCAAGGCCGCCGCCGCCAAGGCCCCCAAGGCCGAGGCGCAGGCGACCGAGGGTGCCGGCGGCACGCTCAAGGTGCACCACCTGCGTCCGGCCCCGGGTGCCAAGACCGCCAAGACCCGCGTGGGTCGTGGTGAGGCGTCCAAGGGCAAGACCGCCGGTCGCGGTACCAAGGGCACCAAGGCCCGGTACCAGGTGCCGGACCGCTTCGAGGGCGGGCAGATGCCGCTGCACATGCGGCTGCCCAAGCTCCGCGGCTTCAAGAACCCGTTCCGGGTCGAGTACCAGGTCGTGAACCTGGACAAGCTGTCGGCGCTGTACCCGCAGGGCGGCGACGTCACCGTCGCGGACCTGGTCGCGAAGGGTGCGGTCCGCAAGGGCCAGCCCGTCAAGGTGCTCGGCACCGGCGAGCTCACGGTCAAGCTGTCCGTGGCCGTCGACGCGTACTCCGGCTCGGCGAAGGACAAGATCCTGGCCGCCGGCGGCAGCGTCGCGCAGGACTGACCCAGACGAACGGGGTCGGCGAGGGCTCCAGGCCCCGCCGGCCCCGTTCGGCTTTCCCCCGGGGGACCGGGCCGTCCCGGCCCGCGCTCCTGCACCGGCCCGCCACCGCACGGCCGTGGGGGGCGATGCCCACCCAGCGACGGAAGTCCGTTAGGGTTCGGCAGGGCGTCGGGTGCCGTGGTGCGCCCGACCCGACGACGGACCGGCGCGCGGCGCGCCGGCCGCCTCGACGACATCCCGCTTCGGCGGAGCAGGAGGACACGTGCTCAGCGCATTCGTGCGGGCGTTCCGGACACCCGACCTGCGGCGCAAGCTGCTGTTCACCATCGGCATCATGGTGATCTTCCGGATCGGCTCGTTCCTGCCGACCCCGGGCGTGTCCTACCCGAACGTGCAGATCTGCATCGACCAGGGCGAGTCCAACTCCCTGCTCGGGCTGGTGAACCTGTTCAGCGGCGGTGCGCTGCTGCAGCTGTCGGTGTTCTCGCTCGGGATCATGCCGTACATCACCGCGAGCATCATCATCCAGCTGCTGCGCGTGGTCATCCCGCGGTTCGAGGCCCTGCACAAGGAGGGCCAGTCCGGCACCGCGAAGCTCACGCAGTACACGCGGTACCTGACGATCGGCCTCGCGGTCCTGCAGTCGACGACCGTCATCATCACGGCCCGCAACGGCCAGCTGTTCGCGGGCTGCTCCGTGGACGTGATCCCGGACGACAGCATCGTGACGACGCTGCTCATGATCATCACGATGACCGCCGGCACCGGCCTCATCATGTGGCTGGGCGAGCTCATCACCGAGCGCGGCGTCGGCAACGGCATGTCGCTGCTCATCTTCACCTCGATCGCCGCGTCCTTCCCGGGCGCCATGTGGTCGATCGCGGGCGGCTCCGGCGGCATCGGCGCGTTCCTGGTGATCATGGCGATCATCGTCCTGGTCATCGCGCTGGTCGTCTTCGTCGAGCAGTCCCAGCGCCGCATCCCGGTGCAGTACGCCAAGCGCATGGTGGGGCGCCGCACCTACGGCGGGTCCTCGACCTACATCCCGATCAAGATCAACATGGCCGGCGTCATCCCGGTGATCTTCGCGTCGTCCCTGCTGCAGGTCCCCGCGCTGCTCGCCGGCTTCGGCGACCAGACCTCGGGCTGGAAGCAGTGGGTCGCGAACAACCTCGCCGCCACGGACGCGCCGCTGCACATCGCGCTGTACGTCCTGCTGATCATCTTCTTCTGCTACTTCTACACCGCGATCACGTTCAACCCGGACGAGGTCGCCGACAACATGAAGCGGTACGGCGGGTTCATCCCCGGCATCCGCGCCGGCCGTCCGACGGCCGAGTACCTGGACTACGTGATCACCCGCATCACCGCGCCCGGGTCCATCTACCTCGCGCTGGTCGCGCTCATCCCGACCATCGCGTTCATCGCGCTCGGCGTCGGCACGAACATCCCGTTCGGCGGCTCGTCGATCCTCATCGTCGTGGGCGTCGGCCTGGAGACGGTGAAGCAGATCCAGTCGCAGCTCGAGCAGCGCCACTACGAAGGGTTCCTCCGATGAGCTCCGACTCCGGCTCCACCGCCCGCCTCGTCCTGCTCGGCCCTCCCGGGGCCGGCAAGGGCACCCAGGCCGCGCGCCTCGCCGAGCGGCTCGGCGTCCCGGCCATCTCGACCGGCGACATCTTCCGCGCGAACATCAAGGGCGGCACCGAGCTGGGCCGCACCGCCCAGGAGTACACCGCGCGCGGCGAGCTCGTCCCGGACGAGGTCACGAACGCCATGGTGCGGGACCGGCTCGCGCAGCCGGACGCCGCGCGGGGCTTCCTGCTCGACGGCTACCCGCGCAACACCGCCCAGGTCGGCGAGCTGGACGCGATCCTCGGTGCCGACGGGCGCGCCCTGGACGCGGCGCTCGAGATCACCGCGGACGCGGACGTCGTCGTCGAGCGGCTGCTCAAGCGCGCCGAGATCGAGGGCCGCGCGGACGACACCGAGCCGGTGATCCGCCGGCGCCTGGACGTGTACGCCGAGCAGACCGCCCCCGTGTCGGGCCTGTACGCCGAGCGCGACCTGCTGGTCCGCGTGGACGGCATCGGCGAGGTCGACGAGGTCACCGAGCGCCTGCTGGCGGCCCTCGCCTCGCAGGTCGGCTGACCGGCGGGGGAGTCGTGTTCGGACGCGAGAAGATCGAGCTCAAGACGCCCGACCAGGTGCTGCTCATGCGGCGCGCCGGGCTCGTGGTCGCCGACGCCCTCGCGGCGGCCCGCGCGGCCGCGGTGCCGGGCGCGACGACCGCCGACCTGGACGCCGTCGCCGCGGCGGTGATCGCGGACGCCGGCGCGCTGCCGTCGTTCCTCGGGTACTACGACTACCCGGCGACGATCTGCGTGTCGGTGAACGACGAGGTGGTGCACGGCATCCCGTCGGGCCGCGAGCTGCAGCCGGGCGACGTGGTGTCCATCGACTGCGGCGCGATCGTCGAGGGCTGGCACGGGGACTCCGCGCTGACCCTGGTGCTGCCGGAGGCCGACCCGGCGGACGTGGCGCTGGCGGACCTGACGGAGCGCGCCATGTGGGACGGCATCGCGGCGCTGGCCGCGCCGGGCGGTCTCGCGGACCGGCTGGCCGTGGTGGGCGACGCCGTCGAGGACGCGGTCGCGGCGGCCGACCCGGCGGCGAACGGCGGCGTGCCCTTCGGCATCGTGCAGGACTACGTCGGCCACGGCATCGGCTCCGCGATGCACCAGCCGCCGGACGTGCTGAACTACCGCGCCCGGGACCGCGGGCCGAAGCTGCGTCCGGGCATGTGCCTGGCGGTCGAGCCGATGATCACCCGCGGCGGACACGCCACCGAGGTGCTCGACGACGACTGGACGGTCGTCACCGCCGACGGCTCGCGGGCGGCGCACTGGGAGCACTCGGTCGCGCTGCACGAGGGCGGCATCTGGGTGCTCACCGCCGTCGACGGCGGCGCGGCGGAGCTCGCCGCGCGCGGCGTGACGGTCGCCCCGCTGGGCTGACCCCGCCGCGCCGCCGCCCCGAGACCCACCTCCCCGCCGGGGACGGTGGGTCTCGGCGTCCCCGGCGGCGCGCGCGTCGGCGGCCCGGGGGCGCGGGTCACCCGGCCGCGGGGCCCCACGACCCGGGCGGGTGAATCCGGTCCCTCCAGCGGGTGCTACCACCTCACCGCAAAGCGGACAGAGCAGGTCAGAGGGGTGCTTTCACCCCATACCGGACTCATGACGGGTCAGGGGACCGCCGAAGGTAAGGCGTCCCCCACCGCACGGCGCCTCGGCGTCGCGTGCCCGCGCCACCCCCCCGGGAAACCCGCATGCCTGCCTCCCCACGCCCCCGTCTGCGCCTCCGCCTCCGTCGTCCCGCCGTGCTCGCGGTCGTCGGCGCGCTGCTGGCGCCCCTCGTGGTCGGGGCCGGGGCTCCCGCGGCCGTCGCCGCCGCGGACCCCGTCCTCACGGTCACCGGGTTCTCCGTGACGTCCGGCGCGACGGCCCAGGCGGCGCCGCCCGCCGACCCGGCGTACGGCTTCGACGCGGCGTACACGGCGAACCCCGCGGCGGGCACCGTGAGCAGCACCCTCGGCTACCGGTGCGCGGGCGACGAGTCGTCCTGCGAGCACGCGACGATGGACGTGGCGCTCGACGCCCTCAGGCTGACCCAGGCGCTCGACGTCTCCGGCCTGGGCGCGACCGTGCAGTACTGGGCCGACGCCGTGGGCGGCACCCCGACCGCGGACTACGCCACCGCGGCCGCGTTCTCCGTGCGGTTCACGAACACCACCTCGGACGGCCTCACCGGCCTGCAGTCGGGCGTCAGCGGGGACCTGCGCCTGTCGACCCGGCTGGTCACGCCCGACGGGGGCGGCACGCAGACCGGGACGATCACCGCCACGCCGACGGCCACGGGCGGCGTCGGCGCGTTGGGCCGGGTGCGGATCACCGGCGACTTCCCGGTGAACCTCGCGACCAGCACGCAGGTCGCGTGGTCCCGCGAGGGCTGGCTCTCCGGCGTGGAGGACGGTGCCGACACCCCGACGAACTCCGCGGCCGTCACCGGCACGCTCACCGGCGACCCGGCGGAGAGCCTCACGCTCACCTGGGGCGGCAGCGACCCCGCGGCCGCGCCCGCCGCCGGCAGCGTCGGGATGCTCACCGACCTCACCGGCCTGGCGATCACGACCTGGCCCGCCGGCGCCGCGACCGCCGCCCTCACCGGGTGGACCTGGACCGGCTCGGGCACCCCCGCGCGGGTCACGGTCGGCACCGCCACGGGAGCGGACGCCGCGGCGGACCTGCTCGCCGGCCTCGACGCGACCACGCGGTCCCGCCTCACCGGCCTGCAGGTCGTGTTCGCCGCGCCGACCGGGGGCCTCGTCGGCCCGGGGTCGCCCGCCACCCTGCGCGTCGACGTGCGCGAGCACCTCAGCCAGGACGCGACGCCCGTCGCGCGGACGGGGGCCAAGGCCGACTACGTCACCGCGGGCGCCGCGGCCTTCTCCGCCGCCTCCGACATGAACACGCTCACCGTGAACGGCACCGCCACCGCACGGGCCGTGCGCGGCGCCGCCACCTCCGCGACCACCACCGACACCCGCGGCTTCCGGATCTACGACCCGCGCGCCTACGCGGGCTCCGCGACCGCGCTGGTCGGGCTGAGCACGCCGGTGTACGGCGGCGGCTTCGTCCGCGGCACCGCCGCGGGCACCAACTGGTCGCGTCGCGCCGTGGACGCCCTCGTCGTCGAGGTCCCGGCCACCGCCGCGCAGGTCTCCGCGACGAACGCGGCCCTCGACCCGGACCTCCCGGCCCTGGCCAACCCGCTCGGCGCCGGCCTCGCCTTCGCCGGCTTCGGCGCCGCGCGCGGCACCGCCCCCGGCGGCACCGACAGCGCGGACGGCTCCGGCGTCGCGGTGCAGGGCCTCACCGGCCCCGCGCGCCTCGAGCTGACCGTGCTCGCCGGCGGGACCGAGCACTCCGTCGACCTCGACGCGATCGCGCCCGCCGTGCCGACCGACCCGGCGGCGTTCGGCCTCGCGTCCTGGTCCGAGGTCACCGGGTTCCGCGCGACGGTGCACGGCGCCGGCTCCGCCGTGCCGATGGGCGCCTCGGTCACCCTGCCGTACCTCGCGCGCACCGCGACGTCGAGCACCGCCGCGACGTACGCCGTGCACACCGTCGCCACCACCCGGCTCGGCACCGACACCTCCGCCGTCACGCCGCGCACCCAGGCGAGCGGCAACCGTCCCGTCACCGCGGCGAGTGTCTCCGTCGCCGTCCCGACCGTCGACGTCGCGGGCGCCAAGTACGTCGCCGAGCCGTACGTGACCCGCGCCGCGGGCGCGACGGTCAACGCCGTGCTGGAGGCGACCGCCCGGCCGCTCAGCGGGGGGAGCGGGCACCTGCCCGACACGCTGACCCTCGAGGACAGCGCCGCGGCGCGCACCGCCGCGACCGGCGGGACCTCCGGCGCCGCGTGGTGGACCGCGTTCGCGCCCACTTCGGTCGACGCCACCGTGCCCGCGGGCGGGTCCGCGCAGCTGCAGTACGCCACCGTGGACGGCCAGTGGGTCGACTACGCCGGCTCCACCGCCGCGCTCGGGGACACCTCCGCCTGGCGCGGCGTGCGCGTCGTCGTCACGCGTCCCGGGGGCGGGACCTTCGCCAACGGCGACCGCGCGCGCGTCCGCATCACGTTCGCGCTCCGGCCGGGCGTCACCGCCGGCACCTGGGCGGACGGCGCCGACCGCACCAACGTCGCGCAGATCACCTCGTCCGCGGCCATCGAGGGCTTCGTCGTCACCAGCGCGGTCCGTCGCGTCTCCGACACGGTCCAGATGCTCGGCGGCGCGGGCACCGGTGGCTACCCGGCGCTGGTCAAGACGATGGACAACCGCGACCGGACCGAGGGCAACGGCGACGCGACCACGGCGACGCTCACCTGGGGCACCGGCGGCGAAGACCTGTCGAGCGTGACGGTCACCGACGCGAACGGCGTCACGGGCGCGCAGCAGGACCCGGCGACGGGCCCCGCCGGCAGCTTCTACGACACCTTCGACCTGTCCGGCATCCAGCCCATCACGTCGGGCGCGGCCGCCTCGGGCGTCTACGACCCGTACCTCGTCTTCGACCGGGTCACCGACGTGCGGGTGTTCGACGTCGTGGACGGCCGCTGGGAGTCGCTGGCGACCCGCGTCTGGACCGGCTCGGCCTGGGCCGACCGGACGGACCCGGCCGCGGGCCGCTCCGACGTCGCGTTCGGCGGGCCGGCCGCGCAGGGCGCGTTCCCGTACGCCGGCTCGTTCCCGGGCGTGGCCGTCCAGTCGGCGAGCCTGCGGGCCCGCATCGGCGGCGCGCAGCTCGTGTACGCCGCGCGCCCGGACTCCGAGCGCCAGGCGCTCGCCGCCTCGGACTGGCGCCGCGGCCTGCTCGGCACGCTGACCACCGGCGCGGTCGCGACGACCGACGCCCCCGCGCGCAAGGTCGCGCTCACCTTCGCGCTGCGGGACACGTCCCGCGCGACGGGTGAGCCGGTCAACGACGCCTACACCTACACCGGCTCCGCGCCCGGCGCGGTCGAGAACTCCGGCGCCGTGGCCGGGACCGCGGCGTCCGACGGCGCGGCCGCGGACCTCGGCGGCCCGGTGAACCCGGTCGGCGAGCGCACCGTGACGGTCCAGCCCGCGTCGCTCGGCGCCACCGCCACGAAGACCTGGCTCCGGGACGCCAACGGCAGCCCGCTGACCGGCAGCAGCAACCTGCACGACCTCGCGCTGCCCGTCGACCCGTCGGCCGCGCCCGCCTCGGCGTGGCCCACCGCCACCCTGACCGCGACCGCCGCCAGCGCCTCCGGGACCCGGGTCGACCAGCTCGTCCTGACCGAGCCGCGGGGCATCGACACCGCCACGTCGGTCGACGCCGACGCGCCGTTCGCGGCCTTCGCGGTCACCGACGTCCGCGAGCTCACCGACGCGTCCGGCCTGCCGGGCGCCTCCGCGGTCGAGGTCGTCGTCTACGAGCGGGCCGCCGACGGCCACGTCAGCCACCGGACCGTCCCGCGCGCCGAGCTGCTCGACGCGGACGAGGCCGCCCTGGCCGACGTCGTGGGCGTGCAGATCAGGTACACCGGCCGCATCGCCTGGACGAACCAGGCCCGCCTGGTGCTCGGCACCCGCCTCCTGGCGCACAACCGCGTGACCGGCGACGCCCCCGAGGCCGGCGTGGGCGACGACGTGGTCGAGGTCGCCAACGTCGCCGAGGCCCGCGTCACCGACGCGCGCGTCTGCCCGGACGAGACCCGCGGCATGTCCCGCACGCCCACCTGCGCGCCGGGCACCGCCGACGGCACCGCCCGCGACGCCGTGCGTCTGCGCGGCGCCCAGCTCGAGGCGTTCCCGACGGTGACGGTCTCGCCCGTCGACGTGCAGCGCGACGCGGCAGCGCCCGCGGTCACCAGCACGCTGTCCGTGCAGAACTTCGGCCTCACCCCGGCCGACCAGCTGCTCCTCACCGACGCGGACCCGCGGTTCTTCAACGCCGTCGGCCTCCAGACGGTGGCCGTGCAGTCCGTGCCGTCCGGGGTCGAGCGCGCGGAGCTCGAGGTCCTCGTCGCCGGCGCCGACCTCGACGTCGCCGCCGACGGCAGCTACGCCGGCACGCCGAGCTGGCAGGCCTGGGGCGCCGTGGTGCCCACGGGGACGTTCGACCTCGTCGCCCTCGCGCCGCAGCACGGCGTCCAGGCGGCGGACGTCATCGGCGTCCGCGTGCGGTTCTTCGACACCGACGGCTCGACCATCCCCGCGCCCGGCCAGGGCTACGGCCGCGTCGTGCTCGCCGGCACCCTCCGCGAGGAGCTCCGCACCGGGGGCCTGCCCAGCGCCGTCGGCGCGGACGGCTGGCGGTACCAGGGCCGGGCCGAGCTGACCGCGAACCCGGGCGAGAGCGCCCGGGGTGCGATCAGCAACTCCGTCACCGCCCAGGCCCTGCGCGCCGACCTCGGCTCGCAGGCGCAGACCGCCGGCCCCGTGGGCACCACCGTGCACGCGGGCGCCGCCACGATCCGGGTGCAGAAGGCCGAGCTCGACGCCGCGTCCCGCGCGCCCGGCGACTTCGTCCGGTACCGGATCGCCGTCACCAACACGGCGAGCGGCGCGAACGCCGCCGACCTCACCGGCCTGGTCGTCACCGACCGGCTGCCCGAGGACGCCTCGCTCGGCTACGGCACCGCGCCCGAGGGCCAGGCCCCGGTGGTCGTCCAGGCCGCCGGCGGCGGGCCCAGCCCCCTCGGCGACCCCGAGGTCGCCGAGCGGGACGGCCTGCTGACCGTGACGTTCCCGGCCGACAGCCGGCTCGCCCCCGGCGCGGGCGTCGAGGTCCTGGTCTGGTTGCGCATCGCGACCGACCTGTCGACGACGTCCGTCGTGAACACCGCCACCGCCGCCTCCGCGACCCGCCCCGTGCAGGCCGCGCCCACCGGCGACGACGGCGGCACCGCCTGCGCGCCGGGCAGCTACGCGGCCACCGCGTCCTGCCTCGCCCGCGCCGGGGCCCTCACCATCGGCGGCGCGAACGTCTACGTCTCGGAGGAGTGGGTCCGCGACGCCGCCGGCACCCAGGGCGCGGTCCGGACCACCCCCGCGCGCACCGGCCAGCCGGCCGACTGCGCCCCGCGCGGCACGGGCGCCACCGACCGCGACTGGTACCGCTTCCCCTGCTCGGTCGTCACCACGGCCGGCTCGACCACCCAGTGGCAGGTCCAGGTGACCAGCCGCGCCACGATCGCGACCGACCGGCTCGAGATGATCTCCATGCTCCCGACGACCGGCGACTACCCGGCGATGGACGGCAGCGCGACCGGCGACCGCGGCAGCCGGTGGCGCCCGGTGTGGGACGGCGTCGTGCCGACCCTCGTCGGCGCCGCGGGCCTCCCGGCCGGCGCGTCCGTCGCGGTCTACACGACCACGGCGGACTACCGGCAGGGCGGCCTCGCGGCCAGCCCGGCGTTCGACCCGGTGCCCGGCACCTGGAGCGCCACCGCGCTGACCCCGGGCCAGCAGGTGCCCGCCGCGCAGGCCGCGCGGGTGACGGGCCTGAAGCTCGTCGTCGCCTTCGCCCCGGCCGACCGGTTCTCCTCCGGCGAGTCCGTCCGCGTCCAGTGGTCCATGCGCACGCCCCTGTCCGGCGCGCCCGTCGCCGCCGACACCTGGAGCTCGTTCGCGTTCCGGGTGCCGTCCGACGGCGCCGCCGGCCGGCCCGCCGACGTCACCTCCGTGCCGCTCAAGGCGGGCGCGCGGTACGCCGTGGCCCCCGCGGGCGGGGACCCGCTGGTGGCCGTGGGCGACCGCGTGTGGCAGGACGCCGACCGGGACGGCCGGCAGGCGGCCGACACGGCCGCCGAGCCCGGGGTGGCCGGGGTGACCGTCGACGTGTTCGCCGTCGACGGCGGCACGACGACCTACGTCGCCTCGGCCGTCACCGACGCGGCGGGGGACTGGCTGGTCGACGGCCTGCCCGCCGGGACGTACGACATCGGGTACACGCTGCCCGCCGCGCTCGCCGCGCAGTACCGGTACACCGGGACCGGCGCGGGCACCGACGACACCGTCGACTCGGACGCCGTGGCGGACCCCGGTGCGCCCGCGTCCGCCGTGGACGCGGGCGTGGTGCTCGGCGCGGGCGGGGCCGAGACGACCGCGGTCGGCTCGATGCCGCAGGCGTGGCAGGACGCGCACCCCGGCCTGGTCGCGACCCAGGTGGACGTCTCGCACGACGCCGGCCTGCAGTGGCGGCCGCTGGCCGTCGGCGACCGGGTGTGGTTCGACGCCGACCGCGACGGCCGCCAGGGTGCGGGCGAGCCCGCCGTCGAGGGCGCGACCGTGCGCCTGCTCGGTGCCGGCGACGCGGTGCTCGCGACCACCGTCACCGGAGCGGACGGCGCGTACGTCTTCGACGCGCTCGACCCGGGGACCTACCGGGTCGAGGTCGAGCTGCCCGACGCGCTCGCGCAGCGGTGGACCTTCACCGGCGCGCTCGTCGGGGACGCCGCCGGCGACTCGGACGTCGTGGCCGGCACGCCGCGCCTCGGCCGGACCGCGCCGTTCGCGCTGGCACCCGGCGCACCGGCGCTCGCGGCGGTCACCGACCTGGCCGGCGACCCGGTCTGGGCCGGCGCCGACGCCGACTACGCGGACCCGACGCGCGACGCCGGCCTGGCCGAGCGACCGGTGCGGGTCGGCGACCGCGTGTGGGTCGACCTCGACGGCGACGGCGTGCAGGACCCGGGCGAGCCGGGCCTGGCGGGCGTGGTGCTCGCGCTGACCGATGCCGCCGGCGACCCGGTCACCGACGCCGCCGGCGCTCCGGTCGGCCCGGTCACGACGGACGCCGACGGGGCGTACGCCTTCACCGGCCTGCTGCCCGGCGCGTACACCGTCACGGTCGACGAGGCCGCCTCCGCCGTCGCGCTCGCGCCGTACCGCCCGACCGCCACCGGGGCCGGCGACGCCGCGACCGACTCGTCCGCGGGCTCGGCTGCGACCGCCGCCGCCCTGGTGGGCGGCGAGGCCGACGACACCCTCGACTTCGGGTTCCGTCCGCTGTGGGCGCTCGGGGACCGGGTGTGGCTCGACGCCGACCGGGACGGCGTCCAGGACGCCGGCGAGCCCGCGTTCCCGGGGGTCGCCGTGCGGCTGCTCGACGCGTCCGACGCCGAGGTCGCGGCCACCGTCACCGACGCGGACGGGCGCTGGCGGTTCGACCTGCTGGAGCCCGGCACCTACCGCGTCGAGCTCGGCCTGGCCCCGGCGGACGCCGCCCGGTACACCTGGACCACGGCGCGCTCGGCGTCGGCCCCGCGCGCGGACGCCGACTCGGACGCCGAGGAGACCGCCCCCGGCCTGGCCCGGACCACGGCGATCACCGTCGGCCCGGACGCGCCGGGCGTGCGCGCCGCCACCGCCGCGGACGGGCTCGCGGCCGCCTACGTGGACGACACCTGGGACGCGGGCCTCGTCGAGCGGCCCGTGACGGTCGGCGACCTCGTCTGGTTCGACGAGGACGGCGACGGCGTGCAGGACGCCGGTGAGCGGGGCCTGCCCGGCGTGGTCGTGCAGCTGCGGACGACGGACGGGCGTGCCGTCGTGGACGCCGCCGGCGCGCCGGTCGCCCCGGCCACGACGGACGCCGACGGCGCGTACGCGTTCGCCGGCCTGCTGCCCGGGGAGTACGTCGTCCGGGTCGACCGGATCGCCTCCGCGGACGCCCTGGCCGGCTACGCGCCCACCGTCGCGGGCGCGGGCGGCGACCCGGCCCTCGACTCGTCCACCTGGTCCGCGACCTCGCGCGTCCTGGTGGGCGGGGAGTCCGACCCCGCGCTGGACTTCGGCCTGGTGCTGGCGGACGACGTGCAGCTCGCGCTGCGCAAGGTGCCGGTCGCCCGGACCGCGGACAGCATCACGTGGGACGTCACGGTCATGTCCACCGGCACCCAGGACGCCTACGCGGGCTTCACCGTCGTCGACGCCCTGCCCGGCGCGCTCACCTTCCGGTCCGCCTCCGGCACCGGGTTCGCCTGCGCCGCCGCGGAGCGCGTGGTCACGTGCGACCACGACGGCTCGCTGCCGGCCGGGGAGTCCGCCACCGTGCGGATCGTCACCGGCCTGACGGCGGCGGGCGCGGACGTCACCAACACCGCGACCGTCTCCGTCGAGGGGCGCGGCTACCTGTTCGAGGTGCTGGCCGCCGAGGACGTCGCGTGGAGCGAGCCGACGGAGCGGACGGACGGCGCGACCGGTACCCCGCCGGGCGGGGCGCTGGCGACCACCGGGTCCGACGCGGCGTGGCCGCTGGTCGCGGCCGGCGCCCTGCTCGCGCTCGGCGCGGCCCTGCTGGCGGTCGCGGGTGGCCGACCGGTGCGCCGCGTGCGCGGGAGCCGGCACCGGGCGTGACGCCCGGACGCC
>NZ_SZYE01000120.1 GCF_005239125.1 Cellulomonas hominis
CTGCTGCCCGACCCGCGCCGCGGCCGCGGTGACCGCCGCGAGCAGCCCGGCCGACGCCGCGCCGGGCTCCCAGGCGGGCCGGCGGGACAGCACCTCGGCGCGCACCTGCGCGCCCGTGCGCACCGGCGCGGGGTCGGTGAGGTGCCGCAGGACGGCCCGCTCGCTCGCGCCCGTGACGAACCGGAGGCCCAGGTCGGCGCGGGCGTGCTCGGCGACGACGTTCGTCCGGGTCCCGCCGGACAGGACCCCCACGTTGGCGAGCACCGACGGGTGGCCCGCGAGGAACCGGCGGGCCGCGAGCAGCTGGTCCACCAGCTCCTCGGTGGCGGACACGCCCGCACCCGGGTCGACCGCCGCGTGCGCGGCCTGGCCGGTGACGTGCAGCCGCAGCCGGGTGGAACCGCGCCGGGCCGTCTTGAGCCCGCCGTGCGCGCCGGGCGCCTCCAGGCCGAGGGCGTAGGCCGCGTCGCGGGCGGCGTCCCGGATCAGCCCCGCGGTGGCGGGCGAGCCGACCTCCTCGTCCGGCGTCAGCAGCAGCCGGACCGGCCGGTGCCCGAGGCGGGCGTCCCGGAGCAGCTCCGCCGCGGCCAGCGCCACGACGATCCCGCCCTTCATGTCGTAGGTGCCCGGGCCGTGCAGCACGTCGCCGTCCCGGCGGACCGGCACCGCGCCGACCGCGTGCACCGTGTCGTGGTGCGCGAGCAGCAGCGCGGGGGCGTCGCCGGCGCGCGCGCCACGGCCGGGCAGGTCCAGGACGACGGCGTCGCCGGACGCCGGGTCGGCGGTCGGCACCCGCCCGCCGCGGAAGCCGGCCGCCCGGGCGTCCGCCACCACGAGGTCGGCCAGCGCGTCCAGCGCGTCCACGGCCCCGGTGGGAGTCTCCCGGCGCACGTACCGCTCCAGGCGCCCGGCGTCCGCGGGCAGCCGGCGCCGGGCGGCCTCGTCGAGCCCGGCCAGGGCCGCCGCCTCGCCCCTCATGCCCCGACCGTAGGCGCGCCGGCCGGGCCCCGCCCGCCGTGCCCCGCGCCCACCGTGCCCGCCGCCCGCCGCCGAGTGTGCAAGAGACACGTCGAGCGAGCATCCAGCGGATGCTCGCTCGACGTGTCGGTTGCCCACTCGCCGGGGAGGGCCGGGAGGGGCCGGAGTGCCGGGAGGGCCGGGAGGGCCGGGAGGGGCCGAAGTGCCGGAGCGCCGCAGGGCCGCCCGCCACCCGGCCGCCGGGACCGGTCAGGCCGGGGCGTCCGCCCGGAACCGCCGCAGCAGGCTCTGCGCCGCCTCGGCCACCAGCCCGTGGTCGTGGGTCACGGCGAACGCGAACTCCCGCTCGTCGTCCTCGGGCGAGCCCACCGGCGCGCCCACCGCCGCGGAGTGCCGGGAGCGGGGCCCGTCGATCTCGCGCCCGACCAGCGCCACCGACTCGTGCGCGCCCAGCACCACCACCGCCCACTCCCGTGCCAGCGGCTCGGCCGGGTCGACCGACGCCCACCGCACCGCCGGGGGCAGCGCCGCCGGCAGCCCGGTGCCGAGCGCGCCGACGAACGGCAGGGCCTCCGCCAGCCGCGCGTAGCGGCGCGCCGACCACCCGGTGAAGAACCGCTCGTCCTGGAACGCGCCGAGCACCACCGGCGGCACCCGGTGCGCGACGGCGGCGGCCTCGAGGGTCCGGGACAGCGGCAGCAGCAGGCGCTTCGGTGCGAGCCGGACCGCCCGCCGGGTGCCGATGACCTCGAACGGCGTGGCCGCGCCCTCGGCCGGGGCGTGCGGGTGCGGCAGCCGCCCGGTGTGCCGCTCGCCCGCGGGCAGCGTCCGGTGCGGGCGCCCGAGGAACCAGCCCTGCCCGAGGTCGGCGCCGAGCACCAGCGCGCGGGTCAGGTCGTCCTGGGTCTCGATGCCCTCGGCGACGACGCGGGCGCCCGTCGCCTCGGCGCGCGCCCGGACGGCCCCCGCGACCGTGATGGTCTCGGGGTCCTCCAGCGTGCGGAGCAGCTGCAGGTCGAGCTTGATGATCTCGGGCGCCAGCAGGGGGATGAACGCCAGGGACTCCGGGACCGCCCCGACGTCGTCGAGCGCGATGGCGCAGCCGGCGGCGCGGAGCCGGGCGGCCGCGTCGAGCATCCCCGCCGGGTCGAGGGCGAGCGCGCGCTCGGTGATCTCCACCACGACGCGCACCTGCGGTCCGCGCTGCGCGAGCGTCTCGAGCACCAGGGGGAGGTGCCGGGACAGGGTCCGGGGCTCGATGTTGAGGAACAGCGTGTGCGAGGCGCCGCCCGCCGCGGCCGCGGCATCAGCCAGCGCGCGCGACATGGCCGCCCGCTCGAGCTCGCCGAGCAGACCGGCCTGCTCGGCCGCGTCGAGCACCTCCAGCGGCGAGCGCCAGCCCGAGCCCGCCGGGGTCCGCAGCAGGGCCTCGCGCCCGAGCACGTCGCCCGTCGCGAGCTCGACCACGGGTTGGTAGGCGCAGTGCACGCCACCGGTGCGGAGCAGCTCCGGCACGGGCAGCCGACCGGGGTGCTCCGGCGCGGACAGGACGGTCACCACGTCCCCATCGGCAGGGCCGCGCGGATGTTGAACGTCCTGGTCGTCGGCGTGCGGGGAGCGGCCGGGTGCCGCCCGGGCTACCGTGTCCGCCGGGTCGGAACGGAACGGGGGCGGCGTGGCGCGACATCAGCAGGACCGGCGGGTGGGGGACCTCCTGGTCGACCGCGGGCTGGTCAGCAAGGCCACGCTGGACGCCGCGGAGCGGGTCGCGGCCGACTCCGGGGCCTACATCGGCCAGGTCCTGATCGCGATCGGCGCGCTCGACTCGGAGTCCCTGACGCGTGCGCTCGCCGACCTGTGGGACCTGCCGTACGTGGTGCCGACCCGCATCACCGAGGCGCTCGACGCGGAGGGCGTCGACGTCGGCCGGGTGCTCGCGGAGCAGTGGCTGCCGCTGGAGCGCCGCGGCGACGGCACCCCGGTGGTGGCGGTGGTCGACGAGCCGACGCCAGGGCGGCGCGCCGCGATCGCCGCCGCGCTCGGCGAGGAGCCGTACCTGGTGCTCGCCGACCGCTGGGACTTCCAGCAGGCGGTGCTCGACCGGTACGGCGCCGACCTGCGCGACCGGGCGAGCCTGGGGCTGTGGGGCCGGTCGCCGGCGCAGTCGGCCCGCACGGTGCTCGTGCCGTGGCAGCGGGTGGCCCTCGCGGTCGCGCTCGTGGTCGTGGTGCTCGCCGCCGTGGCCGACCTGCGCGCCGTCGTCGTCACGCTGTCGGTGGTCGTCGGCCTGGCGTTCCTGGTCGGGACCGGCTTCAAGTTCTGGGCGTCGCTGCGCGGCGCCCGCATGGAGCACGTGACCCGCACCGACGCCGCCGCGCTGGCCGCGCTGGCGGACCACGAGCTGCCCCGGTACACGGTCCTGGTGCCGGTGTACAAGGAGGCGAACATCGTCGCGAACCTCATCGGCAACCTCGGCGCGCTCGACTACCCCGCGCACCTGCTGGAGGTGCTGATCCTGGTCGAGGAGGACGACACCGAGACCCGTGCCGCGGCCGAGGCCGCGCACCCGCCCGCGCACTTCCGGTTCATCACCGTCCCCGCGGGCGCGCCGCAGACGAAGCCGAAGGCGTGCAACGTCGGCCTGGAGTTCGCGACCGGCGAGTACCTGGTGATCTACGACGCCGAGGACAAGCCCGAGCCCGACCAGCTCAAGAAGGCGGTCCTCGCGTTCCGGCAGGCGGGGGAGGAGCTGGTCTGCGTGCAGGCGGCGCTCAACTACTTCAACGCCGACGAGAACCCGCTGACCCGCATGTTCACGCTCGAGTACTCCTTCTGGTTCGACTACATGCTGCCGGGCCTGGAGTACGGCCGGCTCGCGATCCCGCTCGGCGGCACGTCGAACCACTTCCGGGTGAGCGGCCTGCGCCGGCTCGGCGGCTGGGACCCGTACAACGTGACCGAGGACGCGGACCTGGGCATCCGGGCGTCGGCGGAGGGGATGCGGGTCGGCGTCATCGACTCGACCACGTACGAGGAGGCGAACACCTCGTACCCGAACTTCGTGCGCCAGCGGTCCCGGTGGATCAAGGGCTACATGCAGACGACGCTCGTGCACCTGCGGCAGCCGTTCCGGCTCGTGCGGGTCGCGGGGCTGCGGCAGACGCTGTCGTTCCTGTTCCTGGTCGGCGGCACGCCCGCCACGTTCCTCGCCGTGCCGCTGCTGTACGCCGTGTTCCTCGCGTCGCTGCTCCTCGACCCGCAGCAGCTGTCGTTCCTGTTCCCCGGCTGGGTGCTGTGGCTGTCGCTGTTCAACCTGGGCGTCGGCAGCGCGCTGATGATCTACGTCTCGATGATGGGTGCCTTCAAGCGCCGGCGGTACGGGCTGGTCCTGTGGGGGCTGGCGAACCCGGCGTACTGGCTGCTGCACGCCGTCGCCGCGTACAAGGCGCTGTGGCAGCTCATCACGAAGCCGCACTACTGGGAGAAGACCGCACATGGCCTCACTGGCGTCGCCGCTGCCGCGCACGTCCCCGCGTCGGTACGCGGCTGACACCTGGCCGGCGCGGCCGGCCGCCCGCTGGGGCCTGCGCGTCGCGCTGGCGCTGCCGTTCGTCGCCGTCGCGCTGCTCTCCCGCGCCGCCGGCTGGGTCCCCGCGGCGAACGAGGCGCTGGCCGACCGCGGCGCGCTCGTCCGGTGGGGCGACAGCGGGCTGGCCTGGATCGCCGAGGTCTTCCCGCCGCTGTCCGCCGCCCTGTCCTCGGTGCTCGGCGGGAGCACGCTCGCGATGAGCCTGCTCGCCGCCGTGGTGCTGGGGTTCACGCTGCAGCGGCTCGCGGCGGTCCTCGTGCGCGAGGGCGCGGGCCCGTGGGCGACCGCTGCGGTGCTCGGCACCCTCGTGCTGACCCCGCCGCTGTACTACCTCGCGGCGAACGACCTGGTGTCCCTGCTGGGCCTCGCGCTGCTCGTGCTGGCCCTGGACGGCATCGCCGCGTTCGTCGAGCAGCGCTCCACGGAGGCCGGGTTCCGCGCCGGCATCGCGCTGGGCGTCGCCGTGATGCTCGACCCCGGCGCCTGGCTGTACGCCCTGACGCTCGCGGCGGTCGCCCCGTTCTTCGCCCGCCGCGCGGGCCGCTCGGGCCGGCGCGCGAACGAGGCCACGGTCGCGGTGCTGCTGTTCCCGGCGGCCGCCGCGCTCGGGTTCTGGCTGTACGCCTCGTGGTGGTTCTCCGCCGACCCGCTCGGCGGGATGGAGGCCGCGACCCCCGCCGGGTGGCTCCCGGGCGGCGCGGGGCCGGCCGCCGTCGACGCGCTCCGGCAGATCGCGCTCGCGCTGCTCGCCGCGCCGCTGGTGCTGGTGGCGTCCACGGTGCGTGCCGTCCGCGACCCGTGGTCCCTGATCGCGCCGGGCATCGCGGTCGTCGGGCTGTACCTGTCGCTGTGGCTCGGGCTGCGCGAGGCCGCCGGCCAGACCTGGATCGTGCTGACCGCGCTGTACGTGCTGCTGCTGGCGCCGCGCGCCCCGGGACCGCGCCGGCGCGCGCTGATCGTCGTCGCGGCCCTCGTGCAGGTCGCGATCGGCTGGCTCGTGGTGCTGACCTCCGGCGGGACCCTGGGGGACTGGGCGCGCGCGGTCCTGGGCTGACGGGGATCCGCCGGCGGCGCGGCCCGGCACCGGCGCCCCGGGGTGGTGGCGGCCCGCCCGACGCGGTACAACCGAGGCATGACGACCCGCCCGCGTGACCTCACCTCCGACACCGCCGCCGACCACCGCGCGGAGGCGCTGCCCTCCGAGGCCGAGCTGCGCGCCACCGACGTGCGCTCCGGCGGCGACGCCTCCCGGGCACCGCGCACCCTGCGGGACAGCGAGCTGCTGCCGGACGACGAGGCGATCGCGGCGTCGGACGACTGGGACGACCCCGAGCGCCTCTGACCGGCCGCGCCGCCGGACCCCGGCGACGCCCCCGCGCAGCACGAGGCCCCGGCCACCTCCAGGTGACCGGGGCCTCGGCGTCCCGGGCGAGCTGCCCGGCGCGGCGGCGCGTCAGACCGTCGACGGGTCCTTCGCGGCGGCGCCGGCCTCGCGCGCCGACTCCTGCTCGCCCTCGGCACCGGCGGTGCTGAGCTCGCCGCCGGCGTTCTCCAGGTGGGCCCGGACGAACCAGTGGAACAGCTCGAGCTCGTGCAGGTGCCCGACCAGCATGTCGTTGGTCACCGTGTCGAGGTCCTCGGTCGCGGCCGCGGCCTCGCGGTGGTCGGTGACGACGCCGACGTAGACCTCGTTCAGCGCGCCCAGGTGCTCGATCGCACCCGCCCGGCCGATCGAGTAGTCGTCCCAGCTGCGGTCCTGGACCAGCGCGCCGGGGGTGCCCACCGGCGCGACGCCGAGGGTGGCGATCCGCTCGGCGATCTGGTCGACCATGGCGCGCACGGCGTCCACCTGCGGGTCGATCATCTCGTGCACCGCGATGAAGTGCGGGCCGGTCACGTTCCAGTGGATGTGCTTCAGCGTGAGCGCGAGGTCGTTGAGCGCGTTCAGGCGCTGCTGCAGGATCGCGGCGACCGTCCGGCCGTCCTCGACCGACAGCGACGGGACGGTGTACTTCGGGAGCTCCGTGCGGCGGACCATTCGTCTCCTCCTTGCGTCCTCGGCGCCCGACGGCGCCGGCTGGGACCCACGCTGCCCCAACCCCGGGGGTCGCGCAATCGCAGGTGGGACGGGCCGCGGCCCGCCGCGACCCGCCCGCGGGGGCGAACCGGGTCAGACCTCCCAGGGGTCCGCCGTGGTGTCCTCCCGGCGGCCGCGGAGCACCGGCTGGCGGAGCCGGCCCGACGGCGTCCGGGTGAGGTAGCGGACGTCCAGCAGCACCCGCGGCTCGACCCAGACGGTGCCGCGCGCGTCCACGGGCTCCAGCCGCTCGGCGAACGGCGACGTCGCCCGCTCCAGGGGCCGCAGCGCCGCGGTCAGGTCCCGGGCCAGGGTCCCGGCGAGCCCGCTGCCGGCGCGGCACAGGAAGCGCAGGTCGCCCGCGGCGTCCGGGGCGCCGAGCAGCACCGCCCCCATCCGGCCGCTGCCGGACGTCTCCGGGCGCCAGCCGGCGACCACCGCGGTGCGCGTGGTGTGGTGCACCGCCTTCAGCCAGTCCGCCGAGCGGCGGCCCGGCTGGTACGTCGAGGTGGCGCGCTTGGCGACCACGCCCTCCAGCCCCTGGGCGCGGGTGGCAGCCCAGATCACGTCGCCGTCCTCGTACACCGGGGAGAGCTGCACGTGCTCCGGCAGGTCGATCGTCTCCAGCGCGGCCCGGCGCTCGGTGAGCGGTCGCCGGGTCAGGTCCTCGCCGGCCAGGACGGGCACGTCGAACACCAGGTAGCTCACGGGCACCCGGCGGGCGAGCGCGGCGGCCCGGGCGCGGTCCCGGACGTGCATCCGCTCGGCGAGCGCCGGGAACGACGGCACGCCGTCGCGCAGCGCGACCACCTCGCCGTCGAGCACGGTCCCGGCGGGGAGCGCCGCCAGCGGGTCGAGCTCGGGGTACGCGAGCGCGGCGTCCCGGCCGTTGCGGCCGAGCAGCCGGAGGCGGTCCCCGGTGGTGTCGGCGAGGATGCGGACGCCGTCCCACTTCACCTCGAACCGCCAGCCGGGGCCGTCGGGCAGGCGACCGGGAACGGCCACAGGGGTGGCGAGCATGGGCTGCACGGGTCCATCCTGCCCACAGCACGCGAAGTCGTCGCGGGGGAGCCGCCCCGCCGGGAGGGTGGTCACTGTGCGCGCGATCTGGAAGGGCGCCGTCGCGTTCGGGCTGGTCAACGTGCCCGTGAAGCTGTACGCCGCCACGGGCGAGCACGAGGTGCCGCTGCACCAGGTGCACAAGAAGGACGGCGGGCGGATCCGGTACCGCAAGGTCTGCTCGATCGAGGACGAGCCGGTCGAGTACAGCGAGATCGCCAAGGGCTACGAGACCGACGACGGGCAGCTGGTCGTCCTCACCGACGAGGACCTCGAGCAGCTCCCGCTCGCCACCGAGCGCGAGATCGAGGTGATCGAGTTCGTGCCCGGCGACCAGGTCGACCCGATCCTGCTCGCCAAGACCTACTACCTCGAGCCGGACCGCACGGCCGCGAAGCCGTACGCGCTGCTGCGCGAGGCGCTGACCAGCACGGACCGGATGGCGGTCGTCAAGGTCGCCCTCCGGCAGCGCGAGTCGATGGCCGTGCTGCGGGTCCGGGACGACGTCATCTGCCTGCAGACGCTGCTGTGGCCGGACGAGGTCCGCGAGGCCGACTTCCCGATCCTCGACCAGGACGTCACGGTGAAGCCGCAGGAGCTCGCCATGGCCTCGTCGCTGGTCGAGTCCCTCGCGGGCGACTTCGACCCGTCGGGCTTCGAGGACCGGTACCGGGCCGCGCTGGAGCAGGTGATCGAGGCGAAGGTGTCCTCGGGCCGCACCCAGGCGGTGCCGCAGGCCGAGGAGGTCGGCGAGGGCGGCCAGCCCGCGGGCGAGGTCGTCGACCTGCTGGCGGCGCTGCAGCGCAGCGTCGAGAAGGCGCGGGGTGGCGGGTCCGCCGCGTCGTCGGGGAAGGACCCCGACGACGCGCCCGCCGACGAGAAGCCGGCGACGAAGGCGCCGGCGCGGAAGTCCCGGTCCAAGGCGGCGGGCACCGACGACGACGCCGAGCAGAAGCCCGCCCGGAAGCCGGCCTCGACCCGGTCTCGGGGGAAGAAGGCCGACGACGAGAAGCCGGCGGAGGACAAGGCGGCCGACGAGAAGCCCGCGCGCACCGGGCGCAAGCGGGCGTCCTGACGCGTGGCGAGCGCACCCGGGGACGCCGCGTCCGTGCACGAGGCCGTCGTGGCCGCCCTCCGTCGCGCGGCGTTCCTGCTCGAGCGCGGCGGCGCGACGTCGTACCGCGCCGACGCGTTCCGGGCCGCCGTCCGGTCGCTGGAGCGCACGGGCCCCGACGAGGTCCGGGCTCGGCTCGCCGCGGGCACGCTGACCGACCTGCCCGGCGTCGGGGCCCGCACGGCCGAGGTGGCCGCGGACGCCGCGGCGGGCGGGCCGGTGCCGTACCTGCTCGACCTGGAGGGGAAGTACCCAGCGGCCGAGCCGACCGACGCGGGCGCCGCGCTGCGGGCGGCCCTGAGCGGCGACCTGCACGCGCACACCGAGGCCAGCGACGGGTCCACCACAGCCCAGGAGATGGTGCTGGCCGCGATGGAGCTCGGTCACGAGTACCTGGCGATCACCGACCACTCGCCGCGGCTCACCGTCGCCAACGGCCTGTCCCCGGCCCGGCTGCGCGCCCAGATCGAGCAGATCGAGGCGCTGAACCGGGCCATCGCGCCGTTCCGGGTGCTCACGGGCATCGAGGTGGACATCCTCGACGACGGCGCGATCGACCAGGAGCCGGACCTGCTGGACCGGCTCGACGTCGTCGTCGCGTCGGTGCACTCGAAGCTGCGGATGGACGCCGCGTCCATGACCCGGCGGATGCGCGCCGCCGTCGCGAACCCGCGCGTCGACGTGCTGGGCCACTGCACCGGGCGGCAGCTCACCGGCAAGCGGCAGCGGCCGCAGAGCGAGTTCGACGCCGCCGCCGTCTTCGCCGACTGCGCGGAGCACGGCGTCGCCGTGGAGGTGAACTGCCGGCCCGACCGCCTCGACCCGCCGCACGCCCTGCTGGACGTCGCCGTGGCCGCCGGCTGCCTGTTCACGATCGACACCGACGCGCACGCGCCGGGGCAGCTGTCGTGGCAGCCGGTGGGCTGCGACCGCGCCGCCGCGCACGGCATCGGGCCCGACCGCGTGCTCGACGCGTGGCCCCTCGACGACCTCCTGACGCACCTCGAGGGGCGCAGAGTCGCTGCCTGAGCGACACACCGACCGCGTGGCGATGCGGAGAAGCGCCCTGCCTGCCGTTATGGTCGTCCGCGTCGGTCCGCCGGAAGCTGACGCCCCACGCAGGCGCCGAGCGGCCCGCGCACCCAGTTCGAACACATAGGAGCACATCCGTGAGCGTGAACCGCACCGAGCTCGTCCAGGCCATCGCCGCCAAGGCCGGGCTCACCAACACCGCCGCCGACGCGGCCCTCAAGGCCTTCCAGGAGGTCCTGGTCGAGCAGCTCAGCGCCGGCGAGAGCGTGACCATCCCGGGCCTGCTCGCGGTGTCCCGTGCCGACCGTGCCGCGCGCACCGGCATCAACCCGCAGACCGGCGAGAAGCTGGACATCCCGGCCGGCTTCCGCGTGAAGCTGACCGCCGGCAGCGCCCTCAAGCGCGCCGTCGCCAACTGAGCGACCCCGCAGCACCGCACGCGAGCCGGGGACCCGACGGGTTCCCGGCTCGCGGCGCGCCCGGGAACGGATCACCCGCCCGCGCGCGTTGAGTAGCATGGTCCGCCGTCCCGCCGAGGGGCGCGCGGAGGAGGGAGCACGCACGATGGCCGTCACGCAGCGCACCACGAAGCAGCGCACCGAGATCCTCGGGCTGCTCGACGACCTCGACGAGTTCCGCTCGGCGCAGCAGCTGCACGACCTGCTGCGTTCCCAGGGCTCCACGACCGGCCTGGCGACCGTGTACCGCGCGGTGCAGGCGCTGGCCGACGCGGGTGACGTCGACGTGCTGCGCTCGCCCGACGGCGAGGCCGTGTACCGCCGCTGCGTGCGGCGCAGCCACCACCACCACCTCGTGTGCCGGTCCTGCGGCAAGGCCGTCGAGATCGACGGACCGGGCGCCGAGGCGTGGGCCGAGCAGGTGGGCGCCGCGCACGACTTCTCCGACGTCGAGCACACCATCGAGCTGCTCGGCACGTGCGCCGAGTGCCGCGCCCGCCAGGCCGCCGAGGCCGCCGCGACCCGCTGACCGGGGTACCCGCCGGAGTGGGGGAGGATGGGCGGGTGGACAGACTGCACGACCCCGCCCGGCACGACTTCGCCTCCGACAACTACGCCGGGGTGCACCCCGAGGTCCTCGCGGCTCTCGCGACCGCCAACGACGGCCACGTCCCGGGCTACGGCGCCGACCCGTACACCGAGCACCTGCAGGACGTGCTCCGGGGCCACTTCGGCGCCGACGCGACCGCGTACCCGGTGTTCAACGGCACCGGCGCGAACGTGGTCGCCCTGCAGACGATGCTCCCGCGTTGGGGCGCGGTGATCTGCGCCGAGACCGCGCACATCAACACCGACGAGAACGCGGCGCCCGAGCGGGTCGGCGGGATCAAGCTGCTGACGGTCCCGACGCCCGACGGCAAGCTGACCCCGGAGCTCGTGGACCGGCACGCGCACGGCTTCGGCGACCAGCACCGCGCGCAGCCGGGCGTCGTCTCGATCACCCAGGCCACCGAGCTCGGCACCGTGTACACCCCGGACGAGATCCTCGCGATCACCGCGCACGCGCACACCCTCGGCCTGCGGGTGCACCTGGACGGCTCCCGGCTCGGCAACGCGGCCGCGGCGCTCGACCTGCCCCTGCGGGCCCTGACGACGGACGTCGGCGTCGACGTCGTGTCCCTCGGCGGCACCAAGAACGGCATCCTGTTCGGCGAGGCGGTCCTGGAGCTGACCCCCGGGTCGACGCCGGGCATCGCGTTCCAGCGCAAGGTCGACATGCAGCTCGCGTCCAAGATGCGCTTCGTGTCGGCGCAGCTGATCGCGCTGTACGAGGGCGACCTGTGGCTGCGGTCCGCGCGGCACGCGAACGCCATGGCGCAGCGGCTGAGGGCGGGCGTGGAAGCCGTGCCGGGCGTGCGGATCACCCAGGCGACCGACGCGAACGCGGTGTTCGCGTCGCTGCCGCCCGGCGTGGCCGACGCGGTGCGCGAGGTCGCGCGGTTCTACGACTGGAACCGGGCGACCGGCGAGGTGCGGTGGATGTGCGCGTTCGACACGACCGGGGCGGACGTCGACGCCTTCGTCGCGACCGTCGCCCGCGCGGCGGCGGCCGCCGCCTGACCCGCGGGTCCCACTCCCTCCGCCGGGCCCCGCCCCGCCCCCTGCGCTGCCCCGCCGCGAGCACCCGCCGGCGAGCCGCGAGATCGGTGGTCCCGCCCGAGATCGGCGCGTGCGGGCACCGATCTCGGGCGCGACCACCGATCTCGACGCCGGGGTGCGGGCGACGCGGGCGACGCGACCGACGCGGCCGGGACGCGCGCGAGGCCCGGCACCGGGGTCGGTGCCGGGCC
>NZ_SZYE01000121.1 GCF_005239125.1 Cellulomonas hominis
TGTCGGCGTCCGCGGCGCCCGCCCCGGCCGGCGGGACCACCCGGGCCACCACCTGCGTCCCGCCGACCCCCGCCGCGGCCAGCGCGGCGTCGAGCGCGTCCCGGCGGCCGGAGGTGAGCAGCAGCCCGCACGTCGCCAGCACCGTCAGCGCGACGAGGGCGGTGGCGGTGACCGCGGCCAGCAGCGGCGCCTGCGCCCGGGCGCGGTGCAGCGCCAGCGCGGGCGCCTCCCGGGCCCAGGCGCTGCTCATGCCGGCAGCACGCGCCCGTCGACCAGGCGCACCGCCCGGTCCGCCAGGCCGATCATCACGGGGTCGTGGGTCGAGACGACGGCCGCCATGCTCTCCGCCTCGACGACGGCCCGGATCAGCGCCATCACCGCGAGGCCCGTCTCGGTGTCGAGCTGGCCGGTGGGCTCGTCGGCGATCAGCAGCCGCGGCGAGCCGGCGAGCGCGCGGGCGATCGCCACCCGCTGCTGCTGGCCGCCGGACAGCTCGTCGGGGCGCAGGGCCGCGTGCCCGTCCAGGCCGACCAGCCGCAGCAGCAGGGCCACCCGGCGCTCGCGGTCGGCGACCGGCAGCCCCCGGAGCCGCAGCGGCACGGCGACGTTCTCCGCCGCGCTCAGCACCGGCACCAGCCCGAAGGTCTGGAACACGAACGCGACGACGTCCCGGCGGAGCCGGACCTGCCCGACGGCGTCCAGGGTCGCCACGTCGGTCCCGTCGACGTGCACCGCACCGGCGTCCGGACGGTCCAGGCCGCCGACGACGTTGAGCAGCGTCGTCTTGCCCGACCCGGACCGGCCGACCAGCGCGACGAGCTCGCCCGGCGCCACGTCCAGGTCGACGCCGCGGAGCGCGTGCACGGCGGACCGGCCGGAGCCGTAGGTGCGGTGCACGCCGCGGACCCGGACCATCGGCGCGGGCTCCGGCCCCGCGCCGGGCACCGCCCCGGCCGGCGCGACGTCGCGCGCGTCCCCGGTCACGCGGCACCGTGCCGGCGCCGCCCGGGCCCGCCTGCGCCCGTCCCGGACCCGTCCGGTCGCACGGCGACGTGGTCGGCCTCCAGCGCCAGCCGCACCCGCCGGGTCAGGTCGAGCGCCTCGCGGTACTCCCGCGGCACCTGCACCCGGCCCGCGCGGTCCATCACGGCGTACTCCTCGGCCACCACGGCGGCGGCGCCGTCGTCCCCGACGTGGGACCGACGCAGCACCTCGCTGCTGGTCCGCCCGTCCCGGATCGCCACCGTGCGCTCCACCTGGCTGCTCACCGTGGGGTCGTGGGTCACGACGACCACGGTCGTGCCGGCGTCCCGCTGGGCGGCCCGCAGGGCGTCGAAGACCTGCTGCCCGGTGACGGTGTCGAGCTCGCCGGTCGGCTCGTCCGCGAGGAGCAGCCGCGGGCCGTTGGCGAGCGCCACCGCGATCGCCACCCGCTGCTGCTCGCCGCCGGACAGCTCGCCCGGGCGCCGGCCGCCGGCGTCGGCGAGGCCGACCAGGTCGAGCAGCTCCCCGACCCGCGCGGCACACTGCCGCCGCGGCGCGCCCGCCAGGGTGAGCGGCAGGGCCACGTTCTGCCGCGCGGTCAGGTACGGCACGAGGTTGCGGGCGGTCTGCTGCCGGACCGTGCCCACGACCGTCCGCCGGTAGGTCACCCGGTCGCGGGCGCTCAGCGCACCGAGGTCCCAGCGGCCGACGCGGACCCGTCCGGCGCTCGGCGTGTCGGCGGCCGACAGGATGCGCAGCAGCGTCGACTTCCCGGAGCCCGACGCGCCGACGACGGCGACCATCTCCCCGGCGTGCACCAGCAGGTCCAGCCCCTGCAGGGCCTGCACCTCGACCCCGCCGGACCGGAAGATCCGCACGACCGCGTCGCACGCGACCAGGGCGCGGCTGCCGAACTCCTCGGGCGCGGCGAGCCGGTCGCCGAGCTCCTCCACGATGCTGCGCTGCACGGTGCCCCTCCTCGGACGACGGCGGGACTCTACCCCGCCCGTCCCCGGGGGTCGGCGGCTCGCCCCGCACGTCACCCGCGCGGAGGCGGCCGGCGGCGCCCGGCCGGTCGCCGGCGCGCGCGACGCCGCCCCGGGAGCGTGGTGCTCCCGGGGCGGCGTCCTCGGTGCGGGGTCAGCCCTGCTGCGGGGCCTGCCGCACCTCCTGGGCCGACTCCTGCGCCTGGTCCTTCAGGTCGCTCGCGGCCTGGGTGCCCTGCTCCTTGACGGAGCCGACCGCCTCGGTGGCGCGCTCCTTGACCTGGTCCACGGCCTGCTGCGCCGGCTCGCGCAGCTCGTCGACGACCTGGCCCGCGGCCTCCTTGACCTGGGGCGCGAGCTGCTGCGCCTGGTCCTTCACCGCCTGGGCCGCCTGCTGCTCCTTCTGCGAGGAGGGCAGCAGCGACGCCGCCAGCCAGCCGACGCCGAAGGCGATCAGGCCGGCCGCCAGCGGGTTGCCCTCGGTCTTGCGGGCGACCGCCGACGGCGCACCCTGCACGCCCTCGGCCAGGCCGTGCGCCGCGGAGGACGCCGACCCGGCGGCGGACTGCGCCGAGCCCGACACGCTCCCCGCCGCGCCGCCCACCGTGTCGCGGGCGTCGTGCACCGTGCCCATGACCCGGTCACGGACCGAGCCGACCCTGCTGCGGACCTTGTCGGCCTGCCGGTGCGCCACCTGGCGCGGGTCGAGCGCGTCGCCCACCGCGTCCACGTTCGCGCTCAGGTCGGCGCGGGTCGCCTCGATCCGGGCGCGGATCTCGTCCGGGTTCTCACTCATGGTTCGCCTCCTCGTCGCCCTTGAGGGCGTTCGGGATCTTCTTGACGGTCTCCGCGGTGCGCGGCGCCCCCTTGACCCGCTGCAGCTCGGCGCGCCCGCGCAGCGCGAGCACCGCCGCGATGACGCCCCAGATCACCGCGACGACCAGCGCCGACCACGCGTGGCCGAGCGGGTGCGACAGCGCCCACCACAGGGCGATGGACAGGAACAGCAGGACGAAGTGCCCCGCGACGCCGGCGCCGGCGAGCATCCCGCTCCCCCGGCCGGCCCGCTTGGCGGACTGCGTCAGCTCGGCCTTGGCCAGCTCGACCTCCTGGCGCAGCAGCGCCGAGAGGTCCTGCGTGACGTTGCCGATCAGGTCGCCGAGCGACGGGCGGTCCTCGCCCGTCCCGGACGGTGCCGTCCCCGCCGGCGCCGCACCGGGTGCGTCGCCGAGGGGAGGGACGGCGCCCGCCGTGCCGCCCGTGCCCGGCCCACCGGGACCCGCGCCGGGGGCCGCGGCGACGGTCGGGTCCCCCGGCCCGGTCACGGCTGGTCCTCGCGGCGGAGGCCGGCCAGCGGGTCGCCGCCCGCGGTGCCCTGGTCGTCCGCCGTCGGCAGGTGGCCCGGCGTCGGGGCGACCGGCGCCTCGCCGCCCGCCGCCGCCCAGGCCTGCTCCTCGGAGCCGAGACCGCCCTCGTCGACCATGCCCGGCTCACGGTGCTGCCCGCCGCCGAACTCCGCGTCGACGTCGGTCACCTCCGCGGTGCCACCCGCGACCACGCCCGGGCCGCCGGCGACGCCGGCCGCCGTGGACAGACCCTGCGTGCTGCCGGCCGGGTACCCGGCCGACGACGTCGACCGACCGGTGGCCGCCCCGGCCGGGGACGAGCCGGTCGAGCCCGTGGAGCCGCTCGACGGCGGCGCGTCCTTCAGCCCGCGCGTCAGCCGCCCGGCGAGCACGCCGGCGCCGGCCGCGAGGGCCAGGAACACGCCGGGTCGGCGCCGCGCGAAGTCGGTGACCTCACCCAGCACGTCGCCCGGCTCGCGGTTCTCGAGCCAGCTCGCCACGGACCCGGTGCGCCCGGCGACCTGCCGGACCAGGTCGGCCGCCAGACCGCCCTGCTCCGAGCCGTCCGCCATCCGGCCGAGCTCGTCACCGAGCGACCGGAGGCTGGAGGCGGCCCGCGCCTGCTGGTCCGACGCCTGGCTGGTCAGCCCCGCACGGGCCTCGCCCAGCAGGTCGCGCGCCTGGCTCGTCGCCTCGTGGACGACGTCGGCCGCCTGGCCCTTGGCCTCGTGCAGCACCCCCTGGCCGCTGTCCGCGGCCGCGTGCGCCAGTCCGGACGCCTGCTCCTTCGCGGTTCCCACCGCTGCGGCTGCGCCGCTGTCCTGCGTGCTCATCGCGTCCTCCTCACTCGCTCTTGAAGGTGTCCTTCAGCTTCCCGGTGGCCTTCTCCACCGGGTTGGGCTTCGCCGTCGTGCCGTACAGCCGCGGGTCGGGCTGCGTGGGCGGCGGCATCGGCACGCCCGCCGGGGGCTCCGCGACGTAGGTGAACTCGCCGAGGCCGTCCGGGGTCGGGCCCGAGGCCCACGAGCCCTTGTCGGCGTCGGTCCCGTTCGAGAAGTTGATGTACTGGTACGACACCTCGCGGTGCTCCTGGTCGATCGGGAAGTTGCTCGGGGTCGGGATGCCCTCGAAGCCCTCCTCCTGCAGCTCGCGCGCCGCGGCGATCCACTGGTTCTGGTGCATGGTGTCCCGCGCCAGCAGGAACGCGAGCATGTCCCGGACACCGCTGTCGTCGGTCATGTGGTAGAGCCGGGCCACCTGGACGCGGCCCTGCATCTCGGCGTTCGCGTTCGCCTGGAAGTCGGCCAGCAGGTTGCCGCTCGCCGTGATGTAGCCGGCGCTCCAGGGGTTGCCGTTGCTGTCGACCGGGCGGGCGCCCGCGCCGGCGACGATCGCGTGCTGGACGTCCGTGCCGCCGACGATCGCGGCGATCGTCGGGTCCTTCTGGACGGCCTCCTCGGTGATCCCGATGGGTGCCTTCTCCAGCAGCTGCGCGATCATCGTCGCCAGCATCTCGACGTGGCCGAACTCCTCCGCGCCGATCCCGTACAGCAGGTCGCGGTACTTGCCGGGCAGGTGGGTGTTCCAGGACTGGAACCCGTACTGCATCGCGACCGTGATCTCGCCGTACTGCCCGCCCAGGACCTCCTGGAGCTTGCGCGCGTAGACGGCGTCCGGCTTGTCGGGCGTGGACTTGAACTGCAGCTCTTGACGGTGGAAGAACATCGCGACCTCCGCGCCCCGGAACCCGGGGCAGTGTCGTCTGCGGAGCCGCGGTCGCGGAGGGGCGCCGGTCGGGCGCCACGCCGGACCGGGCGTGGCGCCGGCGCCCTGCTGCACCGGCACGAGGGCGCCGGGACCAGACCCGTCGCCTGCCCCGACGCTAGGTCCGTCCGGGTGAACCCGCCTCCCGAGCGAGCGGTTGCGCGGCGGCGCCCGCCGTGCGATGCCCGCGGCGGTCAGGCGGTCGGCCGCGCCTCGTGGCCGGGGCGACCGTGGGTGCGGTTGCGCTCCTTCAGCTGCGACTCGTAGACGTGCCGGCGTCCCGCCACGAGCCGGTCGCGGGTGCGCCGCTCGGCGTCGGCGAACGCCCGGTAGTAGCCGTCGTCGAAGTCCTCGACGACCTGGAACGTCCAGCGACCCTCGAGCACGTTCCGGCCGACGATCTCGGCACGCAGCTCGTCGGCGACGTCGGGGTGCCCCGCGTCGGCGAGGCGGTCGAGCGCGTCGGCGAGCTCCGCGTCGGCGCGCCCGATCAGCCGGTGGAAGGCGTAGAGCATGCCCCGGGCGTGCTCGACCACCTCGAACGCGGCGGTCACGCCGCCGACGGCCTCCACCACGGCGTCGGGGACGCCCTCGGGCGGCAGGTGGGCGGCGTCCGGCCGCTCGGCGGAGCCCTCGCCCCCCGCGCGGTCGGGCCGGTCGGCGTCGGGCTGCTGCTGCGGTGCGTCGTCGGTCATGCGGCCATCGTGCGGCGGCCCGCGCGGGCCCACCACCGCGAGCGAGCACGGGACACGTCGAGCGGGTAGCCGGCGACTACCCGCTCGGCGTGTCGGGTGCTCCCTCGGCGCAGGCGGCCCCGCGGCGCGGGCGGCCCCGCACGCCGGACCGGTCAGCCGGCCGCCGAGGCGATCTGGATCAGGTTGCCGCAGGTGTCGTCGAGGACGGCGACCGTGACCGGTCCCGCCTCGGTCGGCGGCTGGACGAACCGCACGCCGAGCGCCTCGAGCCGGGCGTGCTCGGCGTGCACGTCGGCGACGCCGAAGCTCGTGAACGGGATGCCGTCGGCCACGAGCGCGGCCTTGAAGGGCGCGACCGCCGGGTGCTCCCCCGGCTCCAGCAGCAGCTCGACGCCGTCCGGCGCCTCGGGCGACACGACGGTGAGCCAGCGGTGGGCCCCGACCGGGACGTCGGTCTTGGGACGGAACCCGAGGACGTCGGTGTAGAAGGCGAGCGCCTTGGCCTGGTCGTCGACGAACACGGAGGCGGTGGTGATGATCACGGGGACTCCTCGGGGGCTGCGGGTGCGGGTGCGGACATCGCGTCGAGCCAGCCGGCGACGCCGGCGAGCGGCCCGGGGTCGAGGCGGTGCACGGTGGTGCGGCCCGCCCGGGTGACCTGGACCAGACCGGCGTCGGCCAGCACGCCCAGGTGCTTCGAGACCGCCTGCCGGGTGACGGCGACCCCGTGGGCGGTGATGAGCCGGGTGCACAGCTCGAACAGGGTCTGCCGGTCCCGCCGGCGCAGCTCCTGGAGGAGCAGCCGCCGCGTCGGGTCCGCCAGCGCCCGGAACACCTCGTCCACGCCCCCACCATAGGCAACCTGACGGTTGCCTATCAACCCCCGCCGCCTCGGGCCGGGTGTGCAGTACCGTGGGCGCATGTTCACGACGCAGAGCTGGTGGCCCGCCTCCTAGGCGGACCCCTCGACGCGTCGACGACCGCCCCTGATCCGGGTGGTCGTGGCCGCGGGCGCGGCGGGACCACCCGGTCCCCGACCGAACGGCTCCCGCGATGACCCTGCTCCGCTCCCTGCTCGACGACGACGCCACCCCCTTCGCGGTGCTGCACCGCCGCGGCGCGGACTGGCTGGACGTGCTGGTCGGCGACGTGCTCGACGTCGACCGCCTGGCGGACGTACCCCTCGACGGCGGCACGGTGCTCGCCCTCGTCCCGTTCCGCCAGGTCCGCGAGCGGGGCTTCGCCGCCCACGACGACGGGGCCCCGCTGCGCTGCCTGCTCGTGCGGGACCGCGAGCGGGCGCCGCTCGCCGAGGCGCTGGCGGTGCTCCCCGACGCCGTGCCCGTGCGGCCCGCGGGCTTCGACGTCGACGACGCGACGTACGCGGACCGGGTCCGGACCGTGGTCGAGGACGAGATCGGCCGCGGCGAGGGCGCGAACTTCGTGCTGCGCCGCGACTTCGTGGCCCGGACCGACGCCGCACCCGGCCGGGCCGTGCTCGGCTGGCTGCGCGCGCTGCTGGAGCGCGAGTCCGGTGCGTACTGGACGTTCGCCGTGCGGACGCCGGGGCTCGCCGCGGCCGGCGCCACCCCGGAGCGGCACGTGTCCGTGTCCGGGGGCGTCGCGCGGATGAACCCGATCAGCGGCACCTTCCGGCACGGCTCCGCGCAGCCGACCGGCGCCGAGCTGCTCGCGTTCCTGGCCGACACCAAGGAGAGCGAGGAGCTGTTCATGGTGGTCGACGAGGAGATGAAGATGATGAGCGCCGTCTGCCCGGACGGCGGCCGCATCCTGGGGCCGTACCTGGCGCAGATGTCCCGGCTCACGCACACCGAGTACGTGCTCGAGGGCCGGACCGACCTCGACGTGCGCGAGGTCCTGCGCCTGACGATGTTCGCCCCGACGGTGACCGGGTCGCCCATGGGCAACGCCTGCGCGGTGATCGCGCGGCACGAGACGACCCCGCGCGGCTACTACTCCGGGGTGCTCGCGCTGCTGGAGCCGGACGGCACGACCCGGCCCGACGGCACGCCCGGGTACGAGGTGGACGCGCCCATCCTCATCCGCACGGCCTACCTCGATGCCGCCGGCCGCGTCACCGTGCCGGTGGGCGCCACCCTGGTGCGGCACTCCTCCCCGGACGGCGAGGTCGCGGAGACGCACGCGAAGGCCGCCGGCGTGCTCACCGCGATCGGGGCGGTGGCCCCGGTGGGTGGCGGCGGCGCCGTCCCCGTCCTGGCCGACGAGCCGGGCGTCGCGGCGGCCCTGGCCGCGCGCAACGACCGGCTCGCGGCGTTCTGGCTGCGGCCGCAGGCGGTGGAGCCGGACCCGGCCGTCGAGCGCCGCACCGCCCTGGTGGTGGACGCCGAGGACCAGTTCACGACCATGCTGGCCCACCAGCTCCGGCACCTCGGGCTCGACGCCCGGGTGGTGCCCTGGCAGGACGTGCCCGACGACCCGGACACCGACCTGCTGGTGCTCGGGCCGGGGCCGGGCGACCCGCGGCGCCTCGACGACCCCCGGGTGGGGCGGCTGCACGCGCTGACGGCGCGGCGGCTGGGCACCGGCGCCCCGCTGCTCGCGGTCTGCCTGAGCCACCAGGTGCTCGCGCTCCAGGCCGGCCTGCCGGTCGCGCCGCTGCCCGCGCCGCGTCAGGGCGTGCGGCTGGAGGTGGACGTGTTCGGGGAGCGGCCGGCGATCGGGTTCTACAACACGTTCGCCGCGCGGCACGCGCCCGTGGAAGCCCGGACCCCGCTGCTCGGGCTCGAGGTGGCCGCGGACGCCGCGGGCGTGGTGCACGCGCTGCGCGGCCCGGGGGTCACGTCCGTCCAGGGGCACCTGGAGAGCGTGCTGTCCTCCGACGGCCTGGCGACGCTGCGCCGGCTCGTGCGGCACGCGCTGGCCACCACGGCCGCCGCGGGGGTGATGCCCGGGTGACACCGGGCGCCGGCGGCGGGCGGGACGCGCGCCCGCTAGCGTGACCTCCCATGGCCTCGCGCACCGGCGTCTCGACCACCTCCGGCTGGCTCGCCGTCGTCACCCTGGCCGGCGCCGTGCTGCTCCTCGTCCCGGGCTGGTTCGGCCGGCCCCCCGGCGCCCTGCTGCTGCCCCTGGCCGCCGCCGCGGCGCTCGGCACGGGCTGGCTGCTCGACCCCGGCGCCAGCCGGGCGACGTTCGTCGACGGCGTGCTGGCGGCGCTCGGGCTGGCGGCGCTGCTGGCGGGCGCCGCCCTGCTGGTGGCCTCGCTCGTGCGGCTGGTCGCCCTCGGGGACGTGGGCGCCCTGGGCTTCGGGCTGGGCGGCGCGGCCCTGGGCGCGCTGCTGGGCTCCGGCCTGCTGGCGACCCGGATGGACGGCCCCCCGGTCTGACCGGGGGCGGGCCCGGGTGTCAGACCCCGGGTCGAACATGTGTTCCATGCCCGCGCCCCCGGACCCGCCCGTCGCCGGGATCCTGCACGCCGACCTCGACGCGTTCTACGCCTCCGTCGAGCAGCGCGACGACCGCCGCCTGCGGGGGCGGCCGGTGGCCGTCGGCAGCGGCGTGGTGCTCGCGGCGTCCTACGAGGCGAAGCGCCGCGGCGTGCGGACCGCGATGAGCGCGCGGCAGGCCCGGTCGCTCTGCCCCGGGCTGGTCGTGGTGCGGCCGCGGTTCGACGCGTACACGGCGGCGAGCCGCGCGGTGTTCGCGATCTTCCGGGACACCACCCCCGCGGTGCAGGGGGTGTCGATCGACGAGGCGTTCCTCGACGTCCGGGGCCTGCACCGCATCGACGCGGCGCCCGTCCGGCTCGGCGCGCGGCTGCGGGACCGGGTGCGGGACGAGGTGGGCCTGCCCATCACCGTCGGCGTCGCCCGGACGCCCTTCCTGGCCAAGGTCGCCAGCCGGGTCGCCAAGCCCGACGGGCTGCTGCTCGTCGACCCGGACGGCGAGGACGCCTTCCTGCACCCCCTGCCCCTGGAGGTGCTCTGGGGCGTCGGTGCCGTCACCGCGGACCGGCTGCACGCGTTCGGGCTCGCGACCGCCGGGGACGTCGCCGCGCTCCCCCGGTCGGTCCTCGAGCACGCGCTCGGACCCGCCATGGGCCGGCACCTGCACGCCGTCGTGCACGGCCGCACCCCGGACCGGGTCGAGACGGGCCGCCGCCGCGGGTCGGTCGGGGCGCAGCGCGCGCTGGGCCGCGGCCCGCACGACCCCGCGCAGGTGCGGGCCGCCCTGCTCGGCCTGGCCGACCGGGTGTGCCGGCGGCTGCGGGCCGGGCACCGCCTCGCGCGGACCGTGGTGCTGCGGCTGCGGTTCGCCGACTACACGAAGGCCACGCGGTCCCGCTCGTTCGCGTTCGCCACCGCGTCGGGCGCGCAGATCGCCGCGGCGGCGGTCGCCCTCCTCACCGAGGCGGCGCCGCTGCTGACCGAGCGCGGGATCACGCTGGTGGGCATCGCCCTCACCGGGCTCGAGCCCGACGACCACTGGCAGCCCGAGCTGGACCTCGACGGCCCGGCGGCGGACGGGCTGGGCGCCGCCGTCGACGCGGTGGCCGACCGGTTCGGCTCCGGGGTGCTCGTGCGCGGCACGCTGCTCCGGCGCGGGTCCGGGCTCGAGGTCCCGACACTGCCGGACGACGACGAGGAGCCGCCCTGACCGACCGGCGCACCCGGCACCCGCCGGCCGGTCGCCGCGGCGGCCGCACCCCGGTGTCGCGCCCGCCCCCGCGCGCGTACCGTCGACCAGAACAGCGGTGCCCGGGTGGAGCCGACCGCCCGGGGCGCCGGGGGACCCGGACGGGGGCGGCCTCCATGATTCCCACCACCGGCCCGGAGCGTGCTCAGGGGCCTGCGGCCTGCACGCACGCGGGCTCGTACCGGCTCGACGTCACGACGCAGCGCTGGTGGTGGTCGGACGAGGTGTACGCGATCCACGGCTTCGCGCCGCACGAGGTGGTGCCGACGACGGAGCTCCTGCTCGCGCACGCGCACCCGGACGAGCGGGACCGCGCGGTCGCCGAGCTCGACGCGGCGAGCCGCACCGGCCGCCCGTTCTCCGCCGTGCACCGCGTCGTGGACGCGCGGGGCCGGGCGCGGGTGGTGGTCGTCGTCGGCGAGGGCCGCGGCCGGGCGCCGGTCGGCGGCCCCGCCGAGGTGACGGGCTACTTCATCGACCTGACCGACGTCGTGGACGACCGCGCGCGGGCGGCCGCGACGGCGTCCATCGCCGCGGCCGCGGCGAGCCGGTCGGCGATCGACCAGGCCGTGGGGGTCGTCGCGTTCGTCCGCGAGCTCGACCCTGAGGCGGCGTTCCTGGTGCTGCGCGCGGCGTCGAACGACGCGAACGTGCCGATCCGGGTGCTCGCCCGCGCCATCGTCGGCGCACTCCCCACGCTGCAGCACGACCCGGGCCGGGTCAGCCAGTTCCTGGAGGGGCTGCTCGCGCCCGCGCACCGCACCGCCGTGGCCGGCGTCCGCGCCTGACCCTCCCCGGGCCGCCTGCGCCCCGCGCCGCTACGGTCGGCTGCACGGGCGCGCCGCCGCGGCGGGCCCCGGGCGAGGAGGGCCATGCTGCCGGCAGCCGCACCCACGACAGCACGGCGCGCCGCCGCGCTGGTCCGCGCCGCCCACGCCCCGCCCGCGTTCGCGGTCACCGTGTTCGCCGGGGCGTACGCGGCGGGCGCGGCCGGTGCCGGACCGGGCCGGGCGCTCCTCGTCGCGGCCGCCGTGCTGGCGGGCCAGCTGTCGGTCGGCTGGTCGAACGACTGGATCGACGCGGACCGGGACCTCGCCGTGGGGCGCCCGGACAAGCCCGTCGTCGCCGGGACCGTCACCGTGGCCGCCCTGCGCCGCGCCGCGCTGCTGGCCCTCGCCGCCTGCGCGGCGCTCTCGCTCGCCCTCGGGCCGGCCGCGGCGCTGCTGCACCTCGCGCTGGTGGCCGCGGCGTGGGCCTACAACGCCCGCCTCAAGTCGACCGTGTGGTCCTGGCTGCCGTACGCCGTCGCGTTCGGCGGGCTGCCCTCGGTCGCGACGCTCGGGGTGCCCGGCGGGGACGTCCTGGCGCCGTGGTGGGTCACCGGCGGCGGGGCGCTGCTCGGGGTCGGCGCGCACCTCGCGAACGTGCTCCCCGACCTGGAGGACGACGCCGCGACGGGCGTGCGGGGGCTCCCGCACCGGCTCGGGCGGCGACGGACCGCGACCGGCGCGGCGGGCGTGCTGCTCGCCGCCGTCGCGGTGGTGGCGCTGGGCCCGCCGGGGGCGCCCGGTGCCGTCGCCGTGGCCGGCCTCGCCCTGGCGGCGG
>NZ_SZYE01000122.1 GCF_005239125.1 Cellulomonas hominis
GGACCGTGCTGGTCGTGGGCGCCCTGGTGGTCAGCGTCGGCCTGGGCTGGGTCGCCGCGGCGGGCGTGCTCCGGCTCGCGGACCGCGGCGGGCGACGGCCGGGCGCGGACGGCGCCGGGGGCGCCCGCGCGGGAGCGGGTGCCGACCGGTCCGCCGGGCCCGCCAACGACCGTCCCCGCGAGTACCGCAAGGGCCAGGTCAACCCCGGAGCCGACGGCGACGCGAACGCCCGGGCGCTCGGCGACGGCCCCGACAGCGACCGCGCCCGGGCCAAGCTGCGCGGCGGCACCTGGATCGGCGTCCTGGAGCGGCTGGCGATCACGGGCACGCTGCTCGCCGGCGAGCCGGGTGGCGTGGCCGTCGTCGTGGCGGTCAAGGGCCTCGGCCGGTACCCGGAGCTGCGGGCGGGCGACGACCCGGCGGTGTCCGAGCGGTTCGTGATCGGCACGCTGGCGTCGCTGCTCTGGGCGGCGGGCGTCGGGGTGCTCGGACGCTGGCTGCTGACGCGCTGACCCCACGCGGGGGACGATCGCCGCAGGCCGGGGTGCGGCAGTCAGGACGCCCAGTTCGCCCGCTTCACCCGTTTCAGCGGTCCAGTCACGGGCAGCGCTTCCCGATGCCGAGGCATGCGGGCGAACCACGAGGGTGCAGGCGAGGGCCGTGACGTCACGGCGCGCGACCACCTGACCATCGGGCTGTTCACCATGGCGGTCGTCACGGCGCTCGGCGGGGTGTGGCCCGCCGACCCCGAGTCGCCCGTGCACTGGTGGCTCGTGGTGTCGGCCGTCGACGTGGTGCTGTGCGGGGTGCTCCTCACGCTGCCGGTGCACCAGCGCAGCACGCAGGCGGTCCTCGTCGTGGGCATCGTCACCTCCGGCGTGCTCGTCACCACCTGCCACACGGCGCAGGGCGTCGTCGTCTTCGCGCTCGGGTTCGTGGTGGCCGGGCAGTTCGCCGCCTACGCCCTCGAGCAGCGCCGCGCCGCCGTCGTCGGGGGCGTCGTGGTCGCCACGATCGCCCTGTCCGCGACGTTCGCGCCCGCGGCCGTGCACCCCGTGATCGTGGTCGCGGCGAGCGTGATGGCGCTGCTCTCGTGCTGGGTGATGGCGCAGCAGTCGGAGCGGCTGCGGCAGCAGGCCCGGACCGACCACCTCACGGGCGCGCTGAACCGCGGCGCCTTCTACGAGCGCACCGCCGACACCCTCCCGCGGGTCCTCCGGCGCGGGGTGCCGCTGAGCGTCGTGGCGTTCGACGTCGACGACTTCAAGGTCGTGAACGACCGGCACGGCCACCTCGGCGCGGACGACCTGCTCGCGGACCTCGCGGCCGCCTGGCGCACGAGACTCACGCCGGGCGCGTTCCTCGGGCGCGTCGGCGGGGACGAGTTCGTCGTGGTCCTCCCGGGAACCGAGGAGGACGCGGCCCGCCGGTGGGCCGCGTCGGCGGCGGGGCAGGGGGCGCTGTCGTCCAGCGCGGGCGTCGCGGAGCTCCGCCCCGACGACACGGTGCGCAGCCTGCTGGACCGCGCCGACGCCGACCTGTTCGCCGCGAAGGACGCGCGCCGGGTGCGCGCCGGGAGCGCCTGACCCGGCGACCGCCACCCGGCGACCGGCCCGCGGGGTGCGGGAGCAGGGGTGGCGCCGCGCGCTAAGATGGTCGGCGGCCCAGCCCCGTCCGCGACCCGCGGGCGCGCGTGGCGGCCCGCGGCAGACGCAACCCCGACGTACCCCGACAGGAAGCAGCGACACGTGGCGACGACGAACGACCTGAAGAACGGCACCGTGCTGAAGATCGACGGCCAGCTCTGGACGGTCATCGAGTTCCAGCACGTGAAGCCCGGCAAGGGCGGCGCGTTCGTCCGGACCAAGCTCAAGAACGTCCTCTCGGGCAAGGTCGTGGACCGGACGTTCAACGCGGGCCTGAAGGTCGAGACCGCGAACGTCGACAAGCGCGACATGCAGTACCTGTACAAGGACGGCGACGACTTCGTGTTCATGGACACGGACACCTACGACCAGATCACCGTCCCGGCCGCCACCGTCGGCGACGCCGCGAACTTCATGCTCGAGAGCACGAACGCGATGGTCGCCACCAACGAGGGCGTGCCGCTGTACGTCGAGCTGCCGCCGTCGGTGACCCTCATGGTCACCTACACGGAGCCGGGCCTGCAGGGTGACCGCTCGTCCGCCGGCACCAAGCCCGCGACGCTCGAGACCGGCTACCAGATCCAGGTCCCGCTGTTCCTGGAGTCGGACACCAAGGTCAAGGTCGACACCCGCGACGGCAGCTACCTGGGCCGCGTGAACGACTGAGGTGGGAGCTCGCACCAAGGCCCGCAAGCGGGCCCTCGACGTCCTCTTCGAGGCGGAGCAGCGCCGGCTCGACCCGCTGACCGTGCTCGCGGACCGCATCGCCCAGCCCGGGACCGAGGCGGCCCTGCCGCAGTACTCGGTCGAGCTGGTCGAGGGCGTGCAGGCGCAGCGGGCGCGGATCGACGAGGTCATCGCGACGCACTCGCACGGCTGGACGATCGAGCGGATGCCCGCCGTCGACCGCGAGCTGCTGCGGATCGGGACGTGGGAGATCCTGTTCAACGACGACGTGCCCGACGCGGTCGCCGTGGACGAGGCCGTCGAGCTGGCCCGCAGCCTGTCGACGGACGAGTCGCCGGGCTTCGTCAACGGCCTCCTGGGCCGCCTGGTCGACCTGAAGCCGACCCTCCTGGCCTGACCCCGCACGCCGAACGGCCCCCGTCGCCCTCTGGGCGCCGGGGGCCGCGCTGCGTCCTGTCTGCCGGGTCCGGGCTGCCGGGTCCGGGCTGACGCCGAGTCTCCATCCTGTGCCTGTGCGCGGCGCTGCTCACGGAGGCGCGAAGTGGAGACTCGGCGGCATCGAACCGGGGCGCGGCAGCGGGGGCGCGGCGGCAGGGCGCAGCAGGGGGGGCAGCGGGGGCGTGGCGCGGGTCACGCCCCCGCGCGCGTGGACGCGCCGCGCCGCGCCCCGCCGCGCTGTGTAAGGTGCCGGGGAACGAGCATTCCTTTAACACCGTCCCGTGAGGCGGGGAAGGAGCGGCCCGGATGACCTCCGGTACCCCCGTGCCCGACGACACCAGTGTCGCGGACACCGCAACCACAGCAGCGACAGTCGTGCTCGGCGAGCAGGACGTGGCCCGCGCGCTGACGCGCATCGCCCACGAGATCCTCGAGCGCAACAAGGGCGGCGACGACCTGGTCGTCCTCGGCATCCCGACCCGCGGCGTCCCGCTGGCGCACCGCCTGGCGGCGCGGCTGGCGGCCGTGGAGCCCGGCCTGGTGGCCGAGGACCTGGTCGGCAGCCTGGACGTCACGATGTACCGCGACGACCTGGCGCAGCACCCCACCCGCAGCATCGGCGCGACGAGCGTCCCGGCGCGCGGCATCGACGGCAAGGTCGTCGTGCTGGTGGACGACGTGCTGTACTCCGGCCGGACGATCCGCGCGGCGCTGGACGCGCTCAACGACCTGGGCCGCCCGCGGGCGGTGCAGCTGGCCGCACTGGTGGACCGCGGGCACCGCGAGCTGCCGATCCGGGCGGACTTCGTCGGCAAGAACCTCCCGACGTCGACGGCGGAGCGCGTGCGCGTGCTGCTCGCCGAGACCGACGGCCGCACCGAGGTCGTCATCGAGAGCGGCGCCGGGGCGGGAGGCCCCCGATGAGGCACCTGCTGTCGACGGCCGACCTCGACCGCGCCGCCGCGATCCGCGTCCTCGACACGGCCGCGCAGATGGCCGCCACCCAGGGCCGGCAGATCAAGAAGCTGCCGACGCTGCGGGGCCGCACGGTGGTGAACCTGTTCTTCGAGGACTCCACCCGCACCCGGATCTCGTTCGAGACGGCCGCCAAGCGCCTGAGCGCCGACGTCATCAACTTCTCGGCCAAGGGGTCGAGCGTGTCCAAGGGCGAGTCGCTCAAGGACACCGCGCTGACCCTGCAGGCGATGGGCGCGGACGCGATCGTCATCCGGCACCAGGCCAGCGGTGCGCCGCACACGCTCGCGCACGCCGGCTGGACCGAGGCTGCCGTGGTGAACGCGGGCGACGGGATGCACCAGCACCCGACGCAGGCGCTGCTGGACGCGTTCACGATCCGCCGGCACCTGACGGGCAGCGCCACCAACCCCGACGGCGTCGGCAACGACCTCGCCGGGCTGCACGTGGCCGTCGTCGGCGACGTCCTGCACAGCCGGGTCGCCCGGTCGAACGTCGACCTCCTGCACACCCTCGGCGCCCGCGTGACCCTCGTGGCCCCGCCGACGCTCCTGCCGGTGGGCGTCGGCCCGTGGCCGGCGGCGGTGTCCTACCGGCTGGACGACGTGCTCGCCCAGGGGCCCGACGCGGTGATGATGCTGCGCGTGCAGCGCGAGCGGATGTCGACAGCGGGCGGCGGGTTCTTCCCGAGCCCGCTGGAGTACACCCGGCTGTACGGGCTGGACGCGCGCCGGCTGGCGACGCTGCCGGACCACAGCATCGTGCTGCACCCCGGCCCGATGAACCGCGGGCTGGAGATCTCCGCGGACGCGGCGGACTCGCCCCGGGCGGTGATCGTCGAGCAGGTCGCGAACGGCGTGGCCGTGCGGATGGCGGTGCTCTACCTGCTGCTGTCGGGCGACGGCGACACCGCCGCGGCACCCGCCACCGGCGCCGTCCCCGCCCTGACCAGCACCCTCGCCACGACCACCGCCGGAGCCACCGCATGACCGCGCAGTACCTGCTCAAGGACGTCCGCCCCCTCGGCGGTGAGCCCACCGACGTGCTGGTCGCCGGCGGCCTGGTCGCGGCGATCGGCCCGGAGGCCGGAGACGCGGCCGAGAACGCGCCCGACGACCTCGACGTCATCGACGCGACCGGCATGGTGCTGCTGCCCGGCCTGGTGGACCTGCACACCCACCTGCGCGAGCCCGGCCGGGAGGACGCCGAGACGATCGCGTCCGGCACCCGCGCGGCCGCGGCCGGCGGGTTCACCGCCGTGCACGCGATGGCCAACACCACCCCCACGCAGGACACCGCGGGCGTCGTCGAGCAGGTCTGGCGCCTCGGCGCGCAGGCCGGCTGGGCGGACGTGCACCCGGTGGGCGCGGTCAGCGTGGGCCTGGCGGGGGAGCACCTCGCCGAGCTCGGCGCGATGGCCGACTCCGCCGCCCGGGTCCGGGTGTTCAGCGACGACGGGAAGTGCGTGCACGACCCGGTGCTGATGCGCCGCGCGCTGGAGTACGTCAAGGCGTTCGACGGCGTGATCGCCCAGCACGCGCAGGAGCCGCGGCTGACCGAGGGCGCCCAGATGCACGAGGGCGTCGTGTCGGCGGAGATCGGACTGGCGGGCTGGCCCGCGGTGGCGGAGGAGGCGATCATCGCCCGGGACGTGCTGCTGGCCGAGCACGTCGGCTCGCGGCTGCACGTCTGCCACCTGTCGACGGCCGGCTCCGTGGAGATCGTCCGCTGGGCGAAGTCCCGCGGCATCGACGTCACCGCCGAGGTCACCCCGCACCACCTGGTCCTCACGGACGAGGAGGCCCGCGGGTACGACCCGGTGTTCAAGGTGAACCCGCCGCTGCGCACGCAGGCGGACGTCGACGCGGTCCGCGAGGGCCTGGCCGACGGCACGATCGACATCGTCGCGACCGACCACGCCCCGCACACCCGCGAGGACAAGGACTGCGAGTGGGCGGCGGCCGCGTTCGGCATGACCGGCCTGGAGACCGCGCTGTCGGTCGTGCAGCAGACCATGGTCGACACGGGCCGGATGACCTGGGCGGACGTCGCCCGGGTGCTGTCGACGAACCCGGCGCGGATCGGCCGGGTCGAGGGCCACGGCCGACCGATCGCGGTGGGGGAGCCGGCCAACCTCGTGCTGGTCGACCCGGAGCAGCGCCGGGTGGTCGAGCCCGAGCGGCAGGCCACCGCGTCGGCGAACTCGCCGCTGCGCGGCCGGGAGCTGCCGGGCCGCGTGGTCGCGACGTTCCTGCGCGGCCGGGCCACGGTGCTCGACGGCGTGCCGCAGGACGACCCCGCGGACCCGCGCTTCGCCGCGGGGCGGGTGACGCCCTGATGCCGCCCTGGCTGTCGGTGACGGTCCTCGTCGTGCTCGGCGCGGCGCTGCTCGTCGGCATGGGCAGGGGCTGGCGCCGGCTGAGCCGCGGCGCGAGCCCGGTGCCCGCGCCCCCGGCCGTCCCCGCCGAGGAGGCCCTGGGCGACGCCCGCACCGAGCCCCTCGACGCCACCTACGTGTCCACCACCCGCGCCGGCGACTGGCTCGACCGGGTCGGGGCGCACGGCCTCGGCGTCCGCTCGGCCGCCACGGTCCAGGTCTTCGACCAGGGCGTGGTCGTGCGACGACGAGGCGCGCCGGACGTGTTCGTCCCGCGCGCGGCGCTGCGCGCGGCGGGCACCTCCGGCGGCATGGCCGGCAAGGTCGTCGGCGGCGAGGGGCTGGTCGTGCTGACCTGGGCCCCCAGCCCGGACGACGACCCCCGCGGCCTCGACACCGGCCTGCGCCTGCGGCACCGCCAGGAGGCGGACGCGCTGCTCGCGGCCACCCAGACCCTCATCGGAACGACACCCGCCGCGGGCGGGTCCAAGGAGAGCTCATGACGGACGCACTGCTGGTCCTGGAGGACGGGCGGACGTTCGCCGGCGAGGCCTACGGGGCCACCGGCACCACCTGGGGCGAGATCGTCTTCAACACCGGCATGACCGGCTACCAGGAGACGCTGACCGACCCCAGCTACCACCGCCAGATCGTCGTGATGACGGCGCCGCACATCGGCAACACCGGCGTCAACGACGAGGACCCCGAGTCGGGTCGCATCTGGGTCTCGGGGTACGTCGTGCGGGACCCCGCGCGCCGCGCGTCGAACTGGCGCAGCGACCGCAGCCTCGACGAGGAGCTCGCGGCGCAGGGCGTCGTCGGCATCGCGGGCATCGACACCCGCGCCCTGACCCGGCACCTGCGCGAGCGCGGCGTGATGCGGGCCGCGATCGTGTCCGGGGACGCGCTGCTCGACGCGGCCGGCCGCCGCCGCGCGGCCGAGGACCTGGTCGCCGAGGTGCAGGACCGCCCGCAGATGGCCGGCGCCGACCTCGCCGGCGAGGTGTCCACGGACGCCGCGTACGTGGTGCCCGCGCTGGGCCCGGACGGCGCTCCGCTCGCCGAGCCGGTCGCGCGCGTCGCCGCCGTGGACCTCGGCATCAAGTCGATGACCCCGAACCGGATGGCCGAGCGCGGCATCGAGGTGCACGTGCTCCCGTCGCGGTCGACCATCGACGACGTGCTCGCCACGGCCCCCGACGGCGTGTTCTTCTCCAACGGCCCCGGGGACCCGTCCGCGGCGACCCACGAGGTCGAGCTGCTCCGCGAGGTGCTGGACCGCAGGATCCCGTTCTTCGGCATCTGCTACGGCAACCAGCTGCTCGGCCGCGCGCTCGGCTACGGCACCTACAAGCTCGGCTACGGGCACCGCGGGGTGAACCAGCCGGTGCTCGACCGCGCCACGGGCCGCGTCGAGATCACCGCGCACAACCACGGCTTCGCGGTCGACGCGCCGCTCGACGAGGTGTCGGTCGCCCCGCACGACGGCGGGCGGTACGGCCGCGTGACGGTCTCGCACGTCGACCTCAACGACGACGTCGTCGAGGGCCTCGCCGCCCTCGACCTGCCGGCCTTCTCGGTGCAGTACCACCCCGAGGCCGCCGCGGGCCCGCACGACGCCGCCTACCTGTTCGACCGGTTCCTGGACCTCATGCGCGACCCTGCTGCGGGTGCCGCTGCCGCGGGCCAGGCCACCGACGTCACCGACTCCCCGAAGGGCGCCTGATGCCTCGCCGCACCGACATCCACTCCGTCCTCGTCATCGGCTCCGGCCCGATCGTCATCGGCCAGGCCGCCGAGTTCGACTACTCCGGCACCCAGGCGTGCCGCGTGCTCAAGGAGGAGGGCCTGCGGGTCGTCCTCGTGAACTCGAACCCGGCGACGATCATGACCGACCCGGAGTTCGCCGACGCGACCTACGTCGAGCCGATCACCACCGAGGTGCTCACCTCGATCATCGCCAAGGAGCGCCCGGACGCGATCCTGCCGACGCTGGGCGGCCAGACGGCCCTCAACGCGGCCATCGCCCTGGACGAGGCCGGCGTGCTCGAGCAGTACGGCGTCGAGCTGATCGGCGCCAACATCCCCGCCATCCAGAAGGGCGAGGACCGCGAGCAGTTCAAGCAGGTCGTCGAGGTCTGCGGCGGCGAGTCCGCCCGCTCGGCGATCGTGCACACCATCGACGACGCCCTGGGCGCCGTCGCGGACCTGGGCTACCCGGTGGTCGTCCGCCCGTCGTTCACCATGGGCGGCCTCGGATCCGGCATCGCCTACGACGAGTCGGACCTGCGCCGGATCGTCGGCCAGGGCCTGCACTACTCGCCGACCACCGAGGTGCTCCTGGAGGAGTCGATCCTCGGCTGGAAGGAGTACGAGCTCGAGCTCATGCGCGACAAGGCGGACAACGTCGTGGTCGTCTGCTCGATCGAGAACGTCGACCCGGTGGGCGTGCACACCGGCGACTCCGTCACGGTGGCCCCGGCGCTCACGCTGACCGACCGCGAGTACCAGCGGCTGCGGGACATCGGCATCGCGGTCATCCGCGAGGTCGGCGTCGACACCGGCGGCTGCAACATCCAGTTCGCGGTGAACCCCGACACCGGCCGGATCATCGTCATCGAGATGAACCCGCGGGTGTCCCGGTCCTCGGCCCTGGCGTCGAAGGCCACCGGCTTCCCGATCGCGAAGATCGCCGCGCGCCTGGCCGTCGGCTACACACTGGACGAGATCCCGAACGACATCACCGGCTCCACGCCGGCGTCGTTCGAGCCCACGCTCGACTACGTCGTGGTCAAGGTGCCGCGGTTCGCGTTCGAGAAGTTCCCGGCCGCCGACCCGACGCTCACCACCACGATGAAGTCCGTCGGCGAGGCCATGGCCCTGGGCCGCAACTTCACCGAGGCGCTGGGCAAGGCGATGCGGTCCATCGACCGGAAGGGCACGACGTTCCACTGGGACGGCGAGGCCCTGACCGGCGAGGCGCTGGACGCGCTGGTCGCGACCATCTCCCGGCCCACCGAGCACCGGCTGGTCGACGTGCAGCAGGTGCTCCGCGCCGGCGTGTCCGTGGACGAGGTGTACGCCCGCACCGGCATCGACCCGTGGTTCCTCGACCAGCTGCAGCTGATCAACGAGGTCGCGGCCGAGACCGCGGCCGCGCCCGAGCTGACCGCCGCGGTCCTGCGCCGCGCCAAGCGGCACGGCCTGTCCGACGTCCAGGTCGCGCAGCTGCGCGGCGTGAGCGAGGACGTGGCGCGCGAGGTCCGGCAGGCGCTCGGCGTCCGCCCGGTCTACAAGACGGTCGACACCTGCGCCGCCGAGTTCGCGGCCCGCACGCCGTACCACTACTCGTCCTACGACGAGGAGACCGAGGTCGCCCCGCGCGAGCGCCCCGCGGTGCTCATCCTCGGCTCCGGGCCGAACCGCATCGGCCAGGGCATCGAGTTCGACTACTCCTGCGTGCACGCGACGCTGGCGCTCAAGGGCGAGTTCGAGACCGTCATGGTCAACTGCAACCCCGAGACGGTGTCCACGGACTACGACACCGCGGACCGGCTGTACTTCGAGCCGCTGACCTTCGAGGACGTCCTCGAGGTCTACGAGGCCGAGAAGGCAGCCGGCCCGGTGGCGGGCATCATCGTGCAGCTCGGCGGCCAGACGCCGCTGTCGCTCGCGCAGCGCCTGGAGGACGCGGGCCTGCCGATCCTCGGCACCCCGCCGGCCGCGATCGACGCCGCGGAGGACCGCGGCGCGTTCGGCGCCGTGCTCGCCGCGGCGGGCCTGCCCGCGCCGGCGTTCGGCACCGCGACCACGCTGCCGGTCGCGCGGGAGACCGCCGCCCGGATCGGCTACCCGGTGCTGGTGCGCCCGTCGTACGTCCTGGGCGGCCGCGGCATGGAGATCGTCTACTCCGACGAGCAGCTCACCGAGTACGTCGAGCGCGCGCTGGCCGACGCCTCCGCCCGCGGCGGCGCCCTGCCCCCGCTGCTGATCGACCGGTTCCTGGACGACGCCATCGAGATCGACGTCGACGCGCTGTACGACGGCACGGAGCTGTTCCTCGGCGGTGTGATGGAGCACATCGAGGAGGCCGGCATCCACTCCGGCGACTCGGCGTGCGTGCTGCCGCCGGTCAGCCTGTCCGAGTCCGAGCTGCGGCGGATCCGCGAGTCGACCGAGGCCATCGCGGCCGGCGTCGGCGTGCGCGGGCTGCTGAACATCCAGTTCGCGCTGGTGTCCGACGTGCTCTACGTCCTCGAGGCGAACCCGCGGGCGTCCCGCACCGTGCCGTTCGTGTCGAAGGCGACGGGCGTGCCGCTGGCCAAGGCCGCCGCGCTGGTGATGACCGGGCGGTCGATCGCGGACCTGCGGGCCTCGGGCCTGCTGCCGGTCGACGACGCGAGCGTCATCGACCTGGACGCGCCGATCGCCGTCAAGGAGGCCGTGCTGCCGTTCAAGCGGTTCCGCACCGCCGACGGCACCGTGGTCGACACCGTGCTCGGCCCGGAGATGCGCTCCACCGGCGAGGTCATGGGCTTCGACACCGACTTCCCGACGGCGTTCGCCAAGTCGCAGTCCGCGGCGTTCGGCGGCCTGCCGACCGGCGGGCGGGCGTTCATCTCGGTCGCCGACCGGGACAAGCGGTCGATCGTGTTCCCGGTCAAGCGGCTGCAGGAGCTGGGCTTCGAGATCCTGGCCACGGACGGCACCGCCGCGGTGCTCAAGCGCAACGGCATCGCCTCGACCGTCGTCCGGAAGTTCTCGACCGGCCGCGGGCCGGCGGGGGAGCCGACGATCGTCGACCTCATCTCGGCCGGCGAGGTCGACATCGTCGTGAACACGCCGTCCGGCCAGGGCGCCCGCGCCGACGGCTACGAGATCCGCGCGGCCACGACGGCGGCGGACAAGGCGATCGTGACGACCGTGCAGCAGCTCGGCGCGGCGGTGCAGGGCATCGAGGCGGCGCTGGCCGGGCCGTTCCGCGTGGCGAGCCTGCAGGAGCACGACGCGGCGACGGCGGGCCGCCGGGCCGCCGCGGCCGCGTCCGTCGCCGGCGCTCGCGGGGTCGTCGCGTGAGGCCGTTCGGCGCCCGCCTCGCGGCGGCGACGGCCGAGCACGGCCCGCTCTGCGTCGGCATCGACCCCCACGCGTCCCTGCTGGACGCGTGGGGGCTGCCGGACAGCGCGGAGGGCGTGCGCCGGTTCGCGCTGACGGTCCTGGAGGCCGTCGGGGGCCGGGTGGCGGCCGTGAAGCCGCAGGCGGCGTTCTTCGAGCGGCACGGCTCCGCCGGGGTCGCGGCGCTGGAGGAGGTCGTGGCCGCCGGCCGGGACACCGGCACCCTGGTCGTCGTGGACGCCAAGCGCGGTGACATCGGGTCGACGATGGGCGCCTACGCGGACGCGTTCCTGCGGGACGGCTCGCCGCTGGCCGGCGACGCGCTGACCGTGTCGCCGTACCTCGGGTTCGGCTCGCTGCAGCCGGCCGTCGACCTGGCGCTCGCCACCGGGCGGGGGCTGTTCGTGCTCGCGCTCACGTCCAACCCGGAGGGGGCCGAGGTGCAGCACGCGCGGGACGCCGACGGCGTGGCCGTCGCGGACCGGGTGGCGCGCGCGGCGGGTGCGTCGAACGCGGCAGAGCTCGCGGACGGCGGGCCGGCCGCGGGGGAGGCGCTGGGGTCGATCGGCCTGGTCGTGGGCGCCACCATCGGCGACGCCGCCGCGCGCCTGGGCGTGGACCTGGCCGCCGTGCGCGGGCCGCTGCTGGCCCCCGGCGTCGGTGCCCAGGGCGCGGGCGCGGCGGAGCTGGCGGCCGTGTTC
>NZ_SZYE01000123.1 GCF_005239125.1 Cellulomonas hominis
CATGGTCCCCGCCGCACGCCGCCGAGCGGCCCAACCGGCCCGGCGCGCCGCGGGGTGGCGTGCCCCACCCCGGGGGCTCCGCCGAGTTCGCCGGTTCCGCGCGAGTTCGCCGGTTGCGCACCGGGCGGATCCGCGCAACCGGCGAACTCGGCCGCGACGCCGGGCACGCAGCGGGCGCCGCACCCCCGGGGAGGTGCGGCGCCCGGCGTGCGTGCGGTCAGCTGAGCAGCGCGCGCGCCAGCTCGGCCGTCTCGGTCGGCGTGGTGCCGACCTTCACGCCGGCGGCCTCGAGGGCCTCCTTCTTGGCCTGCGCGGTGCCGGCCGAACCGGACACGATCGCGCCGGCGTGGCCCATCGTCTTGCCCTCGGGGGCGGTGAAGCCCGCGACGTACCCGACGACCGGCTTGGTCACGTGCTCGGTGATGTACGCCGCGGCCCGCTCCTCGGCGTCGCCGCCGATCTCGCCGATCATGACGATCAGGTCGGTCTCGGGGTCGGCCTCGAACGCGGCCAGCGCGTCGATGTGCGTCGTGCCGATGATCGGGTCGCCGCCGATGCCGACCGCCGTCGAGAACCCGAGGTCCCGCAGCTCGTACATCATCTGGTAGGTCAGCGTGCCGGACTTCGACACCAGGCCGATGCGGCCGGGGCCGGTGATGTCCGACGGGATGATGCCGACGTTCGACTTCCCGGGGCTGATGAGGCCCGGGCAGTTGGGGCCGAGCAGCCGCACGCCCTTGGCCTGCGCGTAGGCGAAGAACTCGGCCGTGTCGGCGACCGGGACGCCCTCGGTGATGATCACGATCAGCGGCACGCCGGCGTCGACGGCCTCGATGACGGCGGCCTTGGTGAAGGCCGGCGGCACGAAGATGACCGACACGTCGGCCTTGGTCGCCTCGACGGCCTGGGCCACCGAGCCGAACACCGGGATCGCCACGGTCAGGCCGGAGCCGTCGCCGCGGGGGAACTCGACGCTGGTGCCGGCCTTGCGGGGGTTCACCCCGCCGACGACGGTGGTGCCCGACGCCAGCATGCGGGTGGTGTGCTTGCTGCCTTCGGACCCGGTCATGCCCTGCACGATGACCTTGGAGTCCGCGGTCAGGAAGATCGCCATGGTGGGTTGTCTCTCGTCTCTCGCGTCGCTGCGGTCGGTCAGGCGGTGGCGGCCAGGCGGGCGGCCTCGGCGGCGCCCCCGTCCATGGTCTCGGCCAGCGTGACGAGCGGGTGGGCCGCGTCCCGGATGATGCGGCGGCCCTCGAGCACGTTGTTGCCGTCCAGGCGCACGACCAGCGGCTTGGTGGCCTCGTCGCCCAGGATGCCGAGCGCCGCGACGATGCCGTTGGCGACCGCGTCGCACGCCGTGATGCCGCCGAACACGTTGACGAACACCGACTTGACCTGCGGGTCGGACAGGATGATGTCCAGGCCCGCGGCCATCACCTCGGCCGAGGCGCCGCCGCCGATGTCGAGGAAGTTCGCCGGCTTCACGCCGCCGTGCTGCTGCCCGGCGTACGCCACGACGTCGAGGGTGCTCATGACGAGCCCCGCGCCGTTGCCGATCACGCCGACCTCGCCGTCGAGCTTGACGTAGTTGAGGTCCTTCTCCTTGGCGCGCGCCTCGAGCGGGTCCGCCGCGGCGGCGTCCTCGAGGGCCGCGTGGTCCTCGTGGCGGAAGTCGGCGTTGCCGTCGAGGGTGACCTTGCCGTCGAGCGCGACCACGTCGCCGGCCTCGGTCAGCACGAGGGGGTTCACCTCGACGAGCGTGGCGTCCTCCTCGCGGTAGACGTCCCACAGCTTCATGAGCACCGCGGCGACCTTCGGGGCGACAGCGGCGTCGAAGCCGGCCGCGGCGACGATCTCGTCGGCCTTCGCCTGGTCGATGCCGACCCGCGGGTCCACGGGGACCTTCGCGAGCGCCTCGGGACGCTCGACGGCGAGCTGCTCGATCTCCATGCCGCCCTCGACGCTCGCCATGGCGAGGTACCGGCGCTCGGCGCGGTCGAGCAGCAGCGAGAAGTAGTACTCCGTCGCGATGCTCGCGCCCGCCGCGATCATCACGCGGTGCACGGTGTGGCCCTTGATGTCCATGCCGAGGATCTCGGCCGCGCGCTGCTCGGCCTCCTGCGCGGAGCGGGCGATCTTCACGCCGCCGGCCTTGCCGCGGCCGCCGGTCTTCACCTGCGCCTTGACGACCACCACGCCGGTCGCGCCGTCGGCGCCCAGCAGGGTCTCGGCCGCCGCACGCGCCTCGGCGGGCGTCGTCGCGACGATCCCTCCCAGGACGGGTACCCCGTGCCGCTCGAAGATGTCACGTGCCTGGTACTCGAACAGGTCCACCTGCTGCGGTCCTTCCCTCGCCCTGCGGTCCCGTGGGTGGGATCTGGCTGCTCTGCCGCGGACGATCGTAGCCCGGTGGCCCCGGTTTATCTTCACGTCGAGATATGTGACCCAGATCGCACGCCGTGCGTCAACATCTCTTGACACCCCGCCCGGGTGTCAAGCAAGGTTGACGCATGACCGGAACCGACCCCACCACCTCCGCCGACGGCGCGCTCGCCGCGGCGACGGCTGACGACCCCGCCACCGGGCTGCGCGCCGTGCGCTCCCTGCGGGTGCTCGCCGACCGGCTGGAGACCCTGCAGGTCGGCCGGGCCCGCGAGCTCGGCTGGTCCTGGCAGGACATCGCGGACGCCCTCGGCGTGAGCCGGCAGGCCGTCCACCAGAAGCACCACCGGCGCGGCTGAGCGGCCGCCCGCCCCGGACCCCGCGAGAGGAGACGACGATGTTCGAGAGGTTCACCACCGGCGCCCGCGCCGCGGTCGTGCAGGCGCAGGAGGTCGCCCGCGACCTGGGCGACACCCGCATCACCCCCGCCCACCTCGTGGTCGCCGTCGCGTCCGTCGGCGACCCCGCCGCGACGGCGCTCGCCGCGCACGGCGCCGACCGGGCCGCGCTGCTCGACCGGTTCGACGGCGACGGGCTCGACCCCGCCGCCCTGGCCGCCCTCGGGATCGACCTCGACGCGGTCCGTCGGCGCGCGGACACGGTGTTCGGAGCGGGGGCGCTCGACCGCGCGGACCGGGCGCGTCGGCCGACGCCCGGCGGCCGACGGGCGCCCGGGCACGTCCCGTTCACCCGGGACGCCAAGAAGACCCTGGAGGTCGCGCTGCGCGAGGCGATCCGGCTCGGCCACCGGCGGATCGAGGCGGGGCACGTGCTCCTCGCGGTCGTCCGGCTGTCCGACACCGACGGGTACGCGCTGCTCCGGCGCGCCGGCGTCGACACGGCGGCGCTGGCGGCGGACGTCACGGCCCGGCTGGGCGACACGGCCGCGGCCTGACGCCCGTCGCGCCCCTCTCGCGCCGGCTGTGCAACGGACACGTCGAGGGAGTACCCGCCGGGTACTCCCTCGACGTGTCGGTTGCCCGGTCGGCGCCCGGCGGCAGCGGTCCGTGGGCAGCGAGGCATCGGCCGGACGGGGGCCGGGGCCGCCTTCCGAGGGGACGCCTCCGCGCCGTCGCCCGCCGCCGCCTCGGCGGCTCAGACCGGCAGGCGCGGGGACCGCGGCACCTCGCCCGTCGGCCGGCCGGTGCTGAACACGGCGAGCGCCACCTCCGACCGCCCCAGCCCGAGGTGCCGGCGCAGCGCGGCGTGCGGGCCGGGGACGTCGACGACCTCCGAGTGCGGCGCGACGGCGTGCCCGGCGCGGTGCGCGTGCAGCCACAGCCGCTGCAGGCTGCGGCCGGCGTCGAGCACCTGCTCCTCGGGCAGACCGGTCCGGCCGTCGAGCACCGGCGCGCGCGACGGGCCGCTGCCACGGCCCGGCGCGCCCGCAGCCCCGTCGGCGACGAGCACGTGGTGCACCCCGCGGTCGGGCGCCGGGGCGGCCGCCCACGTCCGCGCCCGCGCGGCCAGCACCCCGTCCGCCGCCCGTGCGAGCCCGCCGAGCACCGCGAGAGCCGGGTCGCGCAGGCGGCGGTGCCGCGTGACGGGAGCGGCCAGCCGGGCGAGCGGCGCGGGGAGGAGCAGCACGCGGTCGCTGAGCCCGTCGCGCACGTAGCCGGGGTGCTGCGGGCTGAGCCGGAGCCAGTGCAGCAGCTCCTCGGCGACGGGCCGGCGCGCGAACGTGCCGACACCGCCCCACCGCACGAGGCGCGCGAACACCGCCGGGTCGACCGGGCGCAGGCTCAGGCCGGGGGCGAGGGCGCCGGCGGGGAGGTCGTCGTAGACCGCGGGGTCGCCCGTGAGCCCGCCCCGGTAGACCGCGCGCGCACGGACGTCGTCCGGCGTGGCGGCCGGGGCCGCGCCGGCGGCGCCGCCGAGCCGCACCCGCAGCACCGGGCGGTCCGGGTTTGCGGGTCCCCGCACCGGCAGCGCGTCCAGGGCGCCGAGGGCGGGCAGCGCCTCGACGACCAGCTCCCGGCCCGCCGCGGCCGCGCCGACGGCGGCGCACTCGACCCACGCGCCCAGGCTCAGCAGCACGTCCCGGGAGGTCGGGTCCCCCGCGGGCAGCGTGCGGCCGGGCACCACGGCGACCTCGACGGCCGGCCCCCCGGCGTCCGTGACGACCCGCGGCGACCACGGCTGGGTGTTGTGCGCGCTCGGCGCCCGCGCCGCCAGCGCGACGAGGTCGGCGAGCAGGGTCGCGTCGGTCATGCGTGCTCCCGGGGCGGCACCGGCCGCCGGTAGAAGGTGAGGCCGTGCAGGGGGCGCCCGCCGAACCGCGCGGACTGCCGCGCCGACGCCGGGTTGTCCCGGCCGACCGAGGTCATGCGCAGCCGCCGGTAGCCGCCGTCGGCCAGCCCCGCGTGCAGCTGCCGGCTGAGCAGGGTGAGGATCCCCTCGCCCTGCCGGTCGGGCCGGGTGCCCTGGATGACGAGGACGGCGTCCTCGCGGTACCGGCCGCGGGTGGCCAGCAGCCGGAGCTGCTGCACGGGCCCGAGCCGGCCGCCGGTCGCCTGCAGGAACCGGGTGATGTCGGGGACGGCCAGGACGAAGGCCACCGCCGCCCCGTCGGCGTCCCGCGCGAGCAGCAGCAGCCGCTCGTCCAGCAGCCAGGCCAGGCCGTCCGTCGCCGCCCGCATCTCCGCCGGCGTGATCGGCGTGTAGTACGGCAGCTGCGCGAACGAGGCGTTCAGCAGGTCGAGCAGCTCGGGGACGAGGCGCCCCATCGCGCGCCGGGACCCGTGCTCGGGACGCACGCCCGCCGCCGCCCACTCGGCGTCGGCGGGGGCGGCGACGGGCTGCACGTCGACCACCCAGGTGTCGGCCTCGTGCCAGCGGCGGAACCCCGCCGCCTCGTAGATGCCCGGCACGTCGGCGGGGTTCCACGGCGAGTCGACGAAGCCCCGCTCCGCCCAGCCGGACGTGACGACGCCGCCGGTCTGGTTCGGGAGCAGGGACACCGGGCCGATCAGCTCCCGCTCGCCCGTGGCGCGCGCCTGGAGCGCGGCGAACAGGGCGCCGGCCGCCTCGGCCCCGGCGAACTCCGTGGCCCCGAACAGCAGCGCGCGGGTGCCGAGCTTCGCGTCGAACCGCTCGTCGCGGTGCGCGGTGCTGCGCCCGACGACCCGGCCGGCGTCGTCGCGGACCAGCAGCAGCTCGACCGGCGACGGGTGCGGCGCGGTCCCGCGCCACCAGGAGCGGACCACCGGGGCCTGCAGCGGGACGGCGAGCGCCCGCGGGTGCAGGTCGAGCGGGAGCCGCAGGAACGCGGCGAGCTGGCGCCGGGTGGTGACCGTCTCGACCCTCACGCGGCGCCGCCGGGGTCGCCGTCGCCGTCCGCGCGCGCGTGCAGCCGGATGTACCCGCCGGTCCCCCACCGCTCGCCGTCGGTGATCCAGCGCATGAGGTGCCGGTGCTCGGGCATCCGGGCGAACGCCAGCAGCTCGTCCCGGCCGGAGAAGAACGCGAGCGTGCCGAGCGTGAACGGCGGCGACCAGTACACCGCGTACCACCGGAACCCGCGCAGCCGCCGCATCTTGGCGACCATCGGGTACCAGGTCCGGGCGAGCGCGAGCCACGCCTGCGGACCGGTGTACCGGGTGGCGCCGACGAACATCGCGCGGGCCTCGGCCAGCCCGGGGTTCGCGTGCGCGCGGCGCGCCGGCCGGGGACCCCGCCCCGACCGGGCCGCCCGCTCGCGGTCCTCCGCCACCCGCGGCGGCTCGACGCCGCGGCGCGCCTCTCCCGAGAGCGGCGTGAACCGCTCGACGTGCGCCATCGTGCGGTCCTCGGCCCGCCAGACGCCGTTGGTGTACCCCTCGGGCTCGGCCGCGTACACGTGCGCGAAGCCCGCGCCGCCGCCGGCGTCGCGGGCGGCGGCACGGTCGCCGGCGAGGCCCGCGGCGAACCGCTCGGCGTCGGCGGCCGTGGCGAAGAACGCCAGCACCCCGCGCCGGGCCCGGCGCCCGGACCCACCCGCACCCCGCTCGCGGAACCGCCGCTGCCGGACCAGCCCGGGCGCGCCCGCCGCGGACCGCACCCGGTCGGTCACGACGAGCGCCTCGGCCCGCCCGAGCGGCGGCGTCCGGCTGAAGTCCCGCGTCCGCATCAGGCCGCCGGGCCCGCGCCGCCGGCTGCCGGCCCGCCGGCCCCCGCCTCGGCGTCACCCCGGTCGCCGGCGTCCACGACGTAGACGTTCTTGATCTTCCGGTGCCCGCCCGCGAACGGCCCGGTGCCGTGGTCGTGCACCCGGACCCGGATGTCCCGCGCGGCCTCGTCCTCCTCGAGCGACTGCGCGATGTCCCGCGACACCGACGCGAGGTGCGTCAGCACGCCCTCGGCCGAGCGCCGGGCCAGGGCGTCCCGCTCCCCCGCGTCGAGCGCCGCGTCCGCGCGGAGCTCGAGGTGGATGACGGGGCGCTGCTCCTGGCCGCCGATCTCGACGAGCCCCAGCCGGAACGACTCGATCGCCGCGGCGTGCGGGTTGTCGAGGTACAGGCCGTTCTCGACGTCGAGGGGGTAGATGTTCGCGCCCATGTAGGACACGGTCGAGTCCTTGCGACCGAACAGCAGCACGAACGGCAGCCGCATGCGCTGCGTGGCGAACGCCCTGTCGAACCCGAACGCGAGGCGCGGGTAGCGGGCGACCAGCGCGCGCATCTCCGGGAACGTGACCAGCCGGGCCTCGTCGCCGATGTCGTAGCGCAGCTTCGGGCTCATGATCGACGTCGAGTTCAGCGTGACCAGCAGCTCGCCGTCCTCGGTCGTCTCGAGGAACGTCTCGAGCGGGTTGTACTGCAGGATCATCGGCGTGCGCTGCTCGTCGTCGCCGAGCACGGACGCGCGCAGGCCGGGGTGCGCGAGGAGCGAGCGCCGCAGCCACACCGCGAGGTCGGTCTCGCCGGCCATGCCGATGGTCAGGTCGGAGGCCCCGTAGCCGGAGTAGATCCGCGCGAACCGCTCCTCCAGGTAGTCCCGCAGCCCCTCGGTCAGCGCCTCGCCCCCGACGAAGCCGTTGAGGTCGTAGCGGTCCCAGTCGAAGCCCTCGGCGTCGAGCCGGTCGCGCAGGTGCTTGAGGAACGGCGGGTAGGCGCTGAGCACGTACGTGTACCGCGGCCCGAAGTGCCGCAGGGTGTCGACGATCTTGTCGACGTCCGGGCCGGTGTTCTTCACCATCGCGATCTTGGCCATCGCGATGCCCGTGTTGGTCCCGGTCGCCCACGCCCCCATGGAGAAGGCGTTGATCGCGAACAGGCGCTTGCTGCCGAACAGCATCGTCACGTACCCGGCGACGTTGCGGTGCACGGTGCGCAGCTCGCGGCGCGACCGCATCCAGTTGTACGGCCTGCCCGACGACCCGCTCGACTCGTCGACCACGGTCCCGACCGTCTCGATCCGGCCGTTCCAGCACCGGTCGTCCTCGGTGTACCGGTCGACGTAGTCCTTCTTGGAGGTCGGCGCGTAGGCGTCGAGCCGCCACCAGCGGAACCGGAAGCCGCGCTCGAGCAGGAAGTCCCGGTACGCGGGCACGTCGAGATAGGCGTACTGGCACATCATCCAGGCGTGCAGCCGTGCGAACCGCTCCATCGACGGGCGGTAGTGCCGGGCGGTGAACCGCCACAGCGCGGGGTGCAGCCGGTACAGCCCGTAGAACGCGGACACCGCCGCCGCGGCCAGGCGCAGCGCCCACTGCCGGGCGAGGCTCGGGCGGGCGGGGTGGTCCGTGGGGATCGGGACGACCACGGCGATCAGGCGGTCGGGACGGGGTAGCCCTCGGAGGGCTGGACGACGACGAAGCCCGGCCCGTGGAAGGAGTACTGGAACGCCTCCCCGGTGCCGCCGCGCAGCAGCGAGCTCACGTTCATGCTCGACACGACGCCGGGCGTGAGGTTCGCCGACCAGCACACGGCGGCGTTCGGGTCGACGAACGTCGGCTGCTGCGAGCAGTCGAGGATCATCGGCTGGCCGTGCGACGTCAGCGCCACGGTGCCGTGCCCCTGGATGAGGGTGTTCCAGAACCCGCCGGTCATCATCCCGGCGCCCCTGGTCCGGTGCATGTCCCACTGCAGCGCCGCGTCGAACGCGAGCAGCGAGGAGCCGCCGACGCTGATCGCGTCGCCCTCGAGCTGGAGCAGGAACACGTGCTCGGCGGCACGCGCGAAGAACACCTCGCCCGGGCCGGACACCCGCATGAGGGGCTGGTCGTCGGCGCTCATCGCGCGCTTGACGAACCGGGCGAGCGAGCCGGAGGACTCGTGGTGGAACTGCACCTGCCCCTGGTGGGCGACCATCGCGCCCTTCGCCGCGAGGACGTCGGGGCCGAGGGTCACCTTGAGCATCTTGGTGCTCTGCAGGACGAACCGGTCGGCGGACTGCACCTCGTTGTGGGCCTGGTCGAAGATCGGGCTGCGCATGCCCCGATCATGCCCGAGATGTGCAGGTGGCAGCCGTGCGGGCGCGGGCCGGACGGGCGGGATCACCCGTCCGGGCCGCAGCGACGGCCGACCCGCGCCGGCTCAGAGCTTGGTGACCGGCGAGTACCGCAGCAGCAGCCGCTTGGTGCCCTCGCTGCCGAAGTCGACCTTCGCGACGGCGTTCGGCCCGCCGCCCTCGACCGCCACGACCGTGCCGAGCCCGTACGCGTCGTGCGTGACCTTGTCCCCCACGGTCAGCGTCGGGATCGCGGCGTCCGGGCGCGGGGTGGCCGACCCGAACGTCGCCCCGCCGGAGCCGGGGGCCGTGCGCGCGGGCTCGCCCGCGCGGGACGCCGCGGAGCTCTTCTTCCAGCTCTGCGTGCTGCCGGACCCGGAGCCACCGCGGTCGCCGTAGCCACCGCCCGACGCGTAGCCGGACCGCCCGCCGAGGAACCCGCCCGGGCCGCGCAGCCGGTCGTTCGACGACTCGCGCCGCCGCCAGTCGATCAGGTCCTCGGGCAGGTCGTCGAGGAACCGGCTCGGCGGGAACTCGTTCGGCACGCCCCACGCCGTGCGCACGGCGGCGCGCGAGATGTACAGCCGCTGCCGCGCGCGGGTCAGGCCGACGTACGCCAGGCGGCGCTCCTCGGCGAGCTGGTCGGTGTCGGCGAGCGACCGCATGTGCGGGAACGTGCCGTCCTCCATGCCGGTGAGGAACACCACCGGGAACTCCAGGCCCTTGGCGGTGTGCAGGGTCATGAGCGTGATGACGCCCTGGTCCGGCTTCGGCTCGCCGGTCTCGTCGTCCCCGCCGTCGTCCGAGGGGATCTGGTCGGAGTCGGCGACGAGCGACACCCGCTCGAGGAAGTCCGCGAGGTCGCCCTCGGGGTCGGACTGCTCGAACTCGGAGGCCACCGCGTGCAGCTCGGCGAGGTTCTCGACGCGGGTCTGGTCCTGCGGGTCCTCGCTCGCGCGGAGCTCGGCCAGGTAGCCGCTGCGGTCGAGCACGACGGACAGGATCTCCGCCGGACCGGCGCCCGACCCGGCCAGCGCCCGCACGTCGGACATCATCTCGGCGAACGCGCGCAGGCCGGTGATCGCGCGGGTGCCGAGGCCGGGCACCTCCTCGAGGTGCTCCAGCGCCTGACCGAACGAGATGCGCTCGCGCTCGGCGTAGCCGGCGACCATCGCCTCGGACCGGTCGCCGAGCCCGCGCTTGGGCACGTTGAGGATGCGCCGCAGGTTGACGTCGTCGTCGGGGTTGGCGATCGCGCGCAGGTAGGCCACGGCGTCCTTGATCTCGCGACGCTCGTAGAACCGGGTGCCGCCGACGACCTTGTACGGCAGGCCGACGCGGATCAGCACCTCCTCCAGGGCGCGGGACTGCGCGTTGGCCCGGTAGAAGATCGCGACGTCGCCGGGGCGGACGCCGTCGGAGTCGCCGAGGCGGTCGATCTCCTCCGCGACGAACCGCGCCTCCTCGTGCTCGTTGTCGGCGACGTAGGCGACGATCTTCGGCCCCGAGCCGGAGTCGGTCCACAGCCGCTTGGGCTTGCGGCCGGGATTCTTGCTGATCACCGCGTTGGCCGCCGACAGGATGGTCTGCGTCGAGCGGTAGTTCTGCTCCAGCAGGATCGTCGTGGCGTCCGGGTAGTCGGCCTCGAACTCCATGATGTTGCGGATGCTGGCGCCGCGGAACGCGTAGATCGACTGGTCCGCGTCGCCGACGACGGTCAGCTCGCCGCGCGGGACGTCGTCGCCGTCGGTCCCCGCGCCCGCGAGCTCGCGGACGAGGACGTACTGCGCGTGGTTGGTGTCCTGGTACTCGTCGACGAGCACGTGCCGGAACCGGCGGCGGTAGTGCTCCGCGACGGCCGGGAACGCCTGCAGCAGGTTGACGGTCGTCATGATCAGGTCGTCGAAGTCGAGGGCGTTCGCCTGGCGCAGCCGCTGCTGGTAGCGGGTGTAGACCTGCGCGAGCGTCTGGTCGAAGTCGTTGCCCGACGAGCCGCCCGAGGTGCCCGCGAACGTGTCGGGGTCGACGAGCTCGTCCTTGAGGTTCGAGATCTTGGACGCCAGCGCCTTCGGCGGGTACTTCTTCGGGTCCAGGTCGAGCTCGCGGGCCACCAGGGTGAGCAGCCGCTGGGAGTCGGCGGCGTCGTAGATGGAGAACGACGACCGGAGCCCGAGCGTCGTCGCCTCGCGGCGCAGGATCCGCACGCACGCGGAGTGGAACGTCGACACCCACATGGCACGGGCCGACGGGCCGACGAGGGCCGCCACGCGCTCGCGCATCTCCGCCGCGGCCTTGTTGGTGAACGTGATCGCGAGGATCTCCCCCGCGCGCGCCTGCCGGGTCGCGAGCAGGTGCGCGATGCGGTGGGTCAGCACCCGCGTCTTGCCCGAGCCGGCGCCGGCGACGATGAGCAGCGGCCCGCCGTGGTGCAGGACCGCGGCCCGCTGCTGCGGGTTGAGGCCGACCAGCAGCGCGTCGGCGTCCACCGACGGCGCGCGACCGCGCTCGCCCCGGCGGTCGTCGCCGCGGGGCGCGTCGAGGTCCCCGCCCCCGGCGGCACCGTCGCCGGGCAGGTCACCGCGCGGCGGCACGGCGGCCGGCAGGCGACCGAGGTCGGAGAGGGCGAGTCCGGGCAGCGGCAGGTTCTCGAAGAGCGACGTCATGGCAGAGCCCAGCCTAGGCGCCCCCACCGACACCCGCGGCGCCTCAGCCGCGGGCCAGCAGGACCTCCCGGAGGGCGGACAGCAGGGACGGGGGCAGGCCCAGGGCGTCGAGGTGCGACAGCCGCACGTGCAGCGGCCGGTCGGCCGTCGCCGCTGCCAGCGCGGCGGTCAGCAGGGCGTTCTCCGTCCACGCCCCGCGCAGCACCCGCAGCACCTCGGCGTCCGGCTCGGGGCCGGCGAGCGGGACCGTGCCGCAGGTCACCTCGAGCCGGGCGCGGGCGGGCACGCCGGCGACGTCGACGCGCAGCCGGCCGTCGACGACGCGCGCCGCCGCGGGCACCGGCGTGCCGTCCACCCGCGCCCGGACCCGGGCAGCGGCGTCCGCGGTCGCGCCCGCGGTCACCAGCGTCAGCG
>NZ_SZYE01000124.1 GCF_005239125.1 Cellulomonas hominis
CCGGGCGGTGGCGGTCTCGGCGGCCGCACGGGTGGCGGACTCGTGGGCGCGCAGCGCGGCCAGCCGGTCGGCCACCAGCGGGGTGAGCGCGGCGACGTCCTCCGCGGCGGCCGCGCGCAGGGCGGCGACGCCCTCCTCGTCCGCGGCCGCGGCGCCGGCGAACCGCGCGGTGCACTCCTGCACCTCGCTGCGGGCCTCGGCGACCGTCCGCTGGGCCTCGCGACGCAGCTCGTCCAGGCGCTGCTGCACCCGCTCGTACACCTCGGTGCCGAAGATCCGCTGCAGCAGCCCCCGGCGCTGCTCGGGGTCGGCCCGCAGGAAGGCGGCGAACTCGCCCTGGGGCAGCACCATGGTCTGCACGAACTGGGCGCGGTCCAGGCCGACGACCCGGGTGAGCTCGGCGCCGGCCTCGTCGAGGCGGGTGGAGAGCAGCTCACCGGGCGGGTCGCCGGCGTCGGGAGGGGCGGCCTCCTCGCGCCGGACGTCGCCCTCGAGCCACGGGTCGCCCGCACGCCCCGGTGCCGGCAGCCCCTCGGGCGCCGCGGTGAGCCGCCACAGCTTCACGGTCGCCTGCTGCTTCGCCCGGCCGGCGCCCCGCTTCTTGGCCCGCTCGTAGGCCGGCGTCCGGCGCACCCGGTACACGCCGGACCCGGTCTCGAACACCAGGTCGACGACCGTCTCCACGTCGTCCGCGGCGAAGGCCGACCGCAGCCGGTCCTCGCTCGCGGAAGCCGACGCGACCTTGCCGTACAGCGCGAACACGACCGCGTCGATGACGGTCGACTTGCCCGCCCCGGTGGGCCCCTCCAGGAGGAACAGCCCCCCGGCGGACAGCGCGGCGAAATCGACGGTGTGCCGCCCGGCGAACGGGCCGACCGCCTGGATCGTCAGGGTGTGCAGCCGCATCAGGCGCTCCGCTCCGCGGCGACGACCTGCTCGTAGGCGCGGCGCAGCACGGCGGCCTCCGCGTCCGTGGGGCGGGTCCCGCTCACGTGCTGCACGAACTCGGCGGCGACCTCGAGCGGGTCCCGCGCGGCGGTCACCTCCGCGACCCGCGGGCCGGCCTCCCGCGCCGGTGGCTGGTGCTGCACCACGAGGGCGTGCGGGAACCGCCCGCGGACCCGGCGGTACAGGTCGGCCGGCCGGTGCGCGTCGGTCACGGTGACCCGCACCCAGTCCTCGACGTGCGGCTCGCCCGCGGCCCCGAGCAGGTCGTCCAGCGGGCCGGCGAGGTCGGTGAGGCGGCGCGGCACGGGGGCCGGGACCAGCCGGACCCCCGGGACGCCGGACGGGCCGAGGTCCACCAGCACGGTCGACTTCGCGTGCCGGGCCTCGGAGAACGAGTAGGCCAGCGGCGACCCCGAGTACCGGAGCACCGTGGGGCCGTCCGCGGCGCCCACCCGCTGCGGGCCGTGCAGGTGCCCGAGGGCGACGTAGTCCACCCCGTCGAACACCGCGGCGGGCGCGTGGTCCACGCCCCCGACCCGGATGTCCCGCTCGGACTCGCTGGCCGCGCCACCGACCACGAACGCGTGCGCGAGCACCACCGACCGCGGTGCAGCCCGGCCGGCCGCGGCGGCCTCGGCCGCTCGCGCCGTCAGGTCGGCGCGCACCCGGTCCATCGCCGCGCCGAGCACGGCGGCGTGCGACCGGGGCAGCGGCCCGTCGGAGCCCGGGCCGGCGAGGGCGTGCCGGGCGGCGTCGGGGTCGAGGTAGGGCAGGCCGTACACGAGCACGTCGTGGCCCTCGCCCGGCAGCACGACCGGCCGCGCGAGGTCGTCGAGGCGCGCGAGCACCCGGACGCGGTCCCGCATGAGGTCCGCGCCGAAGCCGAGCCGGATCGCCGAGTCGTGGTTGCCCGGCGTCACGACCACCGCGGCGTGCTCGGACAGCCGCCGCAGGGCGTCGGACAGCTGGGCGACGGACTCGACCGGCGGGATCGCGCGGTCGTAGACGTCGCCCGCCACGAGCACCGCGTCCACCCGCTCCTCGCGGACGACCTCCACGAGGTGGTCGAGGAACGCCTGCTGGTGCTCGGTGAGGTCGACGCCGTGCAGGGTGCGGCCCAGGTGCCAGTCGGAGGTGTGCAGGAGCCGCATGCCTCGAAACTAGCCGCCCCCACCGACATCCCCGGGCAGCGCCCGCGTCACCTGTGGACGACGGGCGTGGCGCGCGCAGCACCACGCCGCGCGGGCGTGCCGCGGGGCGGTCAGGCGATCGCGCGCTCCGCGGCGGGCTCCGGCTCGAGCGCGAACTCCCCCGCCATGCCCAGCATGTCGAGCTTCTCGAGCACCTGCCGGTGCGGGTCGCGCAGGGTCAGCCCCTGCCCGGTCTCGCCCGCCGCCAGGTTGAGCTGCAGGACGAACGCGAGGCCGGACGAGTCGATGAACGTCACGTCCTGCGCGTCGACGACCACCGGCGCCGGGCTGGCCAGCGCCTGGGCCATGGACGTGCTGGCCTCCGCCCGCAGCGCGCCGTCGACCTCGCCCCACAGCCGGACCACCGTGCGCCCGTGCGCGGCGGTCACGTCGATCCCCCCGACGGGGGCGGGATCCTCGGTCAGGTTCATGTCCTCGTTCTCTCCAAGTCTGCGTGGGGCCGCCCGATCATGGACCCCCCACGACGTCCGCGCATGCGGAACGCGCGCCTGGGGCCCGCGGGGGTACGACCGGTGCGTTCTCCGCCGTGGACAACGCCGCCGCGGGCCGCATCGTTCCCCGATCAGGGGATCAGTTCTTGACCGGACCTTGACCGTCCGGTCGGGATCGCGGGCGCGGGACCGTCAGGCGGCGCCGTCCGGCAGGGGCTCCGTCACGTCCGCCACCGTCGCGTCCAGCACCCGCACCAGGTCGTCGCCGTCGACGCGCGCGCCGACGCCGTGCCCGCCGCCGCCGATCGACGCGGGCCGGCCGGGCACCCGCTCGTCGGCCACGACCGGCCAGGCGCGCAGCGACCCGAACGGCGTGATGGTGCCGCGCTCGTAGCCCGTGACCTCCTGGGCGGTGGCGGCGTCCGGCATGGACATCCGGCTCACGCCGAGCAGCGCCCGGAGCTTGGGCCAGGAGATCGTGCGGTCGCCGGGGACGAGCACGAACAGGTAGTCGTCGTCCCCGCGGCGGACGACCAGCGTCTTGACGATGCCGGACGGGTCGATCCCCCGCGCCGCGGCCGCCTCGGCCAGGGACCGCACCGGGCCGTGCCGGACGATCTCGTGCGCGATCCCGGACTCGGCGAGGGCCCGCGCGGCGCGCTGCTCGCCCTCGCCGGCGGGGGTGTGGTCCTGCTCGCTCGTCATGCCCGCCACCCTACGAGCCGCCGCCGACACGGAGCCGGCCGTCCAGCACCTCGGCCGTCGTCCCGTGCCAGGTCCGGCGCAGCCACCGGTCGTGCGACGCCACCACCACCGCCCCGGGCGCCGTCCGGAGCGCGTCGGCCAGCTCGTCCGCGAGCGCGAGCGAGATGTGGTTGGTGGGCTCGTCCAGCAGCAGCACCTCCGGGGCCTGCGCGACGAGCAGCGCGAGCACGACGCGCCGCCGCTGCCCCACCGACAGCTCGCGCAGCGGGCGGTCGACGTCGCGCGCCGCCACCAGCCCGAGCTCGGCGAGCGGCACCGCGCCCGGGTCGCCGCCCGTGACCAGCTCGTAGACCGCGCGCGGCGTCCGGGCGTCGTCCGCGAGGCCGACGTCCTGCTCGAGCAGCGCCACCCGGACGTCCTGCGCGCGGCGCACCGTCCCGGCGGCGGGCACCAGGTCGCCCGCGAGCAGGTGCAGCAGCGTCGACTTGCCCGACCCGTTGGGCCCGGTGACCAGGAGCGCGGTGTCCCGGTGCACCTCGAGCGCGTCCACCCGCAGCCGGCCGGGCACCTCGGCGCCGTGGACCGCCAGCGCCGCGCCGTCGCCCCGGCCCCCGCCGGTCAGCCTCCCCCGGAACCGCAGCGGGCGCGGCGGCCGGGGCACCGGACCGGCCTCGATCTCGTCCAGCCGGCGCCGCGCGTCGCGGACCCGGCGCGACACCTGCTGCTCCACCCGGTCGCCGGCGCGCCCGTAGGCCATCTTGTTGCGGTCGGCCATCTCCCGGCCGGGCGCCGGCGTGCGCGCCGCACCGCCCTCGCCGAGCGCGGCCCGCAGCCCCGCGACCTCGTCCTGCTCGGCCGCCCAGCGCTCCTGCCACCGCTCGCGGGCGACCTGCCGCGCGCGGCGGTAGTCCGCGTACCGGCCGCCGACCACGCGCGGGCCGCCCAGGACCGGGTCGAGGTCGAGCACCTCCGTGCACACCTCGTCGAGGAACACCCGGTCGTGGCTCGCCAGCACCACGGCGCCGGGCAGCCCCGCGAGCGCGCCCGCCAGGAAGTCCGCGGCGTCGTCGTCCAGGTGGTTGGTCGGCTCGTCGAGCAGCACCGCGCGCGGCCGGCGGACCAGCACCGCCGCGAGCGCGAGCCGCGACCGCTGCCCGCCCGACAGGGTCCCGCTGGGCCGGGCGGGGTCGACGCCGCCGAGGCCCAGGCCCGCCAGCACCCGCTGCGCGCGGGCGTCCGCGTCCCACACGCCGACCGCCTCGGCGCGGGCCAGGGCACGGTCGTAGCGGCCGGCGGCCGCCGGGTCGTCGCCGGCGAGCGCGGCGGCGGCGTCCTCCAGCGCGACCGCCACGGCACGCACCTCCGCGAGCGCCGCGCCCAGCACGTCGTCGACCGTCGCGTCCGGCCCGAACGGCGGCTCCTGCGCCAGGTGGACGAGGTCGGCGGGGCGGTGCACCTCACCGGCGTCCGGCTCCTCGACGCCCGCCAGCAGCCGGAGCAGCGTGGACTTGCCGATCCCGTTCTCGCCGACCAGGCCGAGCCGGTGCCCCGGGTCGACCGCGACGGACAGGTCGGTCAGCACCCGGCGGTCGCCGTACGCGCGGGACAGCCCGACGGCCCGCAGGACGGGCGTGGGTGCGGGAGGAAGTGCGGACACGGGGATCACCACCGGCTGCCGACGCGCGCGGCTCGGGCCGCGGGGGTCGGCGGGGAGTCGGGACGGGGACTCGGGGCCGGTCAGATCCGCATGGTGACGACGGTACGCGGCGAGCGGGCACGGGCGCGAGCGGTTTGCCGCCCGCGCACCGCCGGCGGACGACCGACCCCGCAGGCACGGCATCCACATCGTGAACCCCCACGATCCGCACGCCGGACACCCGCCACCGTCCGGGGCCCGCACCTCCGGCGCGCCCCGACCGCGCCCCACGCGCGACCCCGGAGGTCAGTCCCCCGCCGCTCGCGCGCGCGCACCGACGACCCGCCGTTGCCCGCGGCACACGACCCTTGACCGTCACCCGAACGGGTGACCTACTGGCGCGACGACTGGACGGCCGACCGCAGGACGCACGGGCGGCCGCGATCCCAGGGGGTTCGACGATGCACCCACGTTCCCGGCGCGCAGGCGCGACCGCGGTCCTCGCGGCACTGGCCCTGACCGTGCCCGTCGGGGCCGCCGCGGCGGCCTCGCCCGACGACGATCCCGCGGTCGAGACCGCGGTCACCGAGGCCCTGCAGGAGGGCCGGTCGTTCCCGTCCGACTTCTGGTGGGACGAGTCACCGGACGACACGGCCCGGGCACGCGCGATCCTCCGGCAGATGACCCTCGACGAGAAGGTCAACATGATGCACGGGGAGCTGAACAACTTCTTCGGCTTCTACAACGCCCCGATCGAGCGGGTCGGCATCCCGGCCCTGACCATGGCCGACGGGACCGCGGGCGTGCGGATCGCGAACCCCGACGTCAACGGCAAGCTGTCCACCCAGCTGCCGTCGCCGCTCGCGCTGGCCGCCACGTGGGACGGCTCTCTGGCGCAGGAGTACGGCCGGCTGGCCGGCGACGAGGCACATCGCACCGGGCACAACGTGCTGCTCGGTCCCGCGCTCGACATCGGCCGCGTGCCGCAGGGCGGGCGGAACTTCGAGGGCTTCGGCGAGGACCCGCTGCTGTCCGGGACCATGGCCGCCGCCGAGGTGCGCGGCATCCAGTCGAACCCGGTGATCGCCGACCTCAAGCACTACAACGTCTACACGCAGGAGCAGAACCGGCTGATCGGTGGGAACGCGGTCCTCGACGAGCGGACGCTGCAGGAGATCTACACGCGGCCGTTCGCGATCGCCCAGGCCGACGGCCGTGCCGGCTCGGCGATGTGCTCGTTCAACGGCGTCAACGGCGTCCGGGCCTGCGAGAACGACGAGCTCCTGAACCAGGTCCTCAAGCAGCAGCTCGGCTTCCAGGGCTGGGTGATGAGCGACTACGGCGCCACACCGAGCACGGTGCAGGCGGTCCTGGCGGGGATGGACCAGGAGATGCCCGGCAACTTCACCCCCGACGTCGGGCCCGGCACCTGCTTCTTCTGCGGGCCGCTGCTCGACGCGGTGCGCGCGGGCCAGGTGCCGACGTCGCGGATCGACGACGCGGTGCTGCGCATCCTGCGGCCGATGGTCGCCCTGGGGCTGTTCGACAACCCCCCGACCGTCAGCCCGCTGCCCGAGGACGCGAACTCCGCGTTCGCGCGGCAGGTGTCCGAGCGCGCTTCGGTGCTGCTCAAGAACGACGGCGCGTTGCCGCTCGGCGGGAACGTCGGGTCGATCGCCGTCGTGGGCGCCGACGCCGACGTGGTCGTGCAGGGCGGCGGCTCCTCGCTGGTCAACCCCACGCGCACGATCAGCCCGCTGCAGGGCATCCAGGACCGCGTGGGCGCCGGTGTCACCGTCACGCACACGCCGGGCACCGACCCGGTCACCTCGGCGTCGCTGCTGGCCGGGCCGGACCTCGTCCCGTCGGACTTCCTCACCTCGGCCCTCGGCGACGGCGCGGGGGTGCGCGTCGAGTACTTCGACAGCGCCGACCTCTCGGGCGCTCCCGCGGTGGACCGCACCGAGCCGTACGTCGGCATCAACGGCGGGTTCTACCTGTTCGAGGGCCTGAACTCGCAGTCGCCGCACTTCCCGCTGCAGACGAACGAGCACACGGCGTCGATCCGGTGGACCGGGACGCTCTCCGCCCCGGTGTCCGGGACGTACGAGCTGGCCGCCACGAGCAACGGCACCAGCACCGTCTACCTGGACGACCAGCCGGTGCTGACCACGGGCCCGTCCGGCGACCCCGCCGCCGTCACGACCGCCCCGGTCGAGCTGACCGCCGGCCAGACGTACGCGCTGCGGGCGGAGTACACCAACGACGCCCCCGGTGGCACCGACGCGGGGGCCGCGTTCCGGCTGGGGTGGACCCCGCCGGAGCCCGTCGTCACCCCGGGCGTCCAGGCGGCCGCGCAGGCCGCCCGGTCTGCTCAGGCGGCGGTCGTCGTGGTGCGCGACTACTCCTCCGAGGGCGGCGACCGGCCCGGCCTCGACCTGCCGAACGGGCAAGCCGAGCTGATCCGCCAGGTCGCGGCGGCCAACCCGCGCACGATCGTCGTGCTCGAGGTCGGAAGCGTCGTCCAGACGTCCGACTGGGACCCCGGCGTCGGCGCTGTGCTGCACAACTGGTTCGGCGGGCAGGAGCAGGGCGCCGCGATCGCCGGGATCCTGTTCGGCGACGTCAACCCGTCCGGCCGGCTGCCCGTCTCCATCCCGGTCGACGAGGCGTCCACGCCGGTCAGCGACCCCTCCCAGTACCCCGGCGAGGGTCTCGACCAGCAGTTCAGCGAGGGCATCTTCGTCGGGTACCGCGGGTACGTCGAGAACGGCATCACCCCGCAGTACGCGTTCGGGCACGGCCTGTCGTACACCTCGTACGAGTACACGAACCTGCGCACCGCGGCCGTCCCCGGACCCGAGGGCGGCACGCAGCTGCAGGCCACGGTGGACGTCCGCAACACCGGGGCGGTCGCCGGGACCGAGACCGTCCAGGTCTACGTCGGGAACCTGCCGACCCGCCGGGTCAGCAGCGCGCCGGTGTCCCTGGCCGGCTTCGGCACCGTCGAGCTCGCCCCCGGGGAGACGCGGGCCGTCACCGTGACGCTCAGCCCGGAGTCGCTGTCCTACTGGGACGTCGACCTGGACGAGTGGCGCACGCCGACCGGCACCATCCCGGTCCTGGTCGGGGCGGCGTCCGACGACATCCGCCTCACGGGGCGGCTGGCGATCTCGGACGCCCTGGTGCGCTGAACGACGCGCCGCGACCCGCGCGCGTGCCGTCGAGATCGGTGCTTCCGCCCGAGATCGGTGCCTCCAGGGACCGATCTCGGCGCGAGGTACCGATCTCGACGCACGCGCGGCCGACGCCGGGCCGCGGGCCCGCGGTGATCGCCCTGCGCGAATCGAGATCGCGTCCGCGGGTCGGGTGCGGTGACAATGGACCGCCGATGACAGCCGCCGACCCCACCAGCCCCGCCCCCGCTCCCTCCCCCGGGACCGGCGACGGGAGCGACGCCGCACCCGGGCGCCCTCGACGGCGGCGCGGGGCGCGCGGGCGACGCCCCGGCACCGACGGCCGCGACACCGACCGTCGCGATGCCGGACAGCGCGGCACCGAACCACGCGGCACCGAACCACCCGCCGCCGAGCAGCGCGGCACCGAGCAGCGCGGGTCCGGGGACCGGCCCTCCGGCGGCCCCGACGCCCCCCGCCGCGAGCGCCGCACCGCGCAGGACCCCCGGCGCGGCCGCGAGTCGCGCGCCCGGCGCCTGACGGCCCTCGCGGACGCCCGGCGCGCCGCGGTCCTCCCGCCGGTCGTCTACCCCGAGCAGCTGCCGGTGTCGGCGCGGCGCCGGGAGATCGCCGACGCCATCCGGGACCACCAGGTCGTCATCGTCGCCGGCGAGACCGGGTCCGGGAAGACCACCCAGCTCCCCAAGATCGCCCTGGAGCTCGGCCGCGGCCGTGACGGGCAGATCGGCCACACGCAGCCCCGGCGGATCGCCGCGCGCACGGTCGCGGAGCGCATCGCCGAGGAGCTCGGCACGACGATCGGCGAGCTCGTCGGGTACCAGGTGCGGTTCACCGACGAGTCGTCGGAGCGGACGCTGGTCAAGGTCATGACCGACGGCATCCTGCTCGCGCAGATCCAGCGCGACCCGGAGCTGCGCGCCTACGACACGCTCATCATCGACGAGGCGCACGAGCGGTCGCTCAACATCGACTTCATCCTGGGCTACCTGGCGCAACTGCTCCCGCGGCGCCCCGACCTCAAGGTCGTCATCACGTCGGCGACGATCGACTCGGCGCGGTTCGCCGCGCACTTCGCCGGCCCCGCGGACGACGAGCACCCCGACGGGGTCCCGGCACCGGTCGTGGAGGTCACGGGCCGGACGTACCCGGTCGAGATCCGGTACCGGCCGCTGTCCCCGGACCGGCCGACGGACGACCCCGACGACCTGGAGGCCGACGACGCCCGCCCGCGCGCCGGCTCCCGCGGTGCCGCGCCGAAGGGGGCGAAGACGCCCCCGCCCGCCGAGGACCGCGACCTGATGACGGCGATCTGCGAGGCGGTCGACGAGCTGGCCGGGGAGGGGCCCGGCGACGTCCTGGTCTTCCTGTCGGGCGAGCGGGAGATCCGCGACGCCGAGGAGGCGCTGCGCGGCCACCTGGGCCCGCGGGTGCAGGACACCCGCCGGCCGGACGCCGTCGAGCTGCTGCCGCTGTACGGCCGGCTGTCCGCCGCGGAGCAGCACCGGGTGTTCCAGCCGCACGGCACGCGCCGGGTCGTGCTGGCCACCAACGTCGCGGAGACCTCGCTGACCGTGCCGGGCATCCGGTACGTCGTCGACCCCGGTACCGCGCGCATCTCCCGGTACTCGAAGGCCACCAAGGTGCAGCGGCTCCCGATCGAGCCGATCTCGCAGGCGTCGGCCAACCAGCGGTCCGGGCGGTGCGGGCGCGTCGCCGACGGCATCGCGATCCGGCTGTACTCGGAGGACGACTTCGCGTCCCGGCCCCGGTTCACCGAGCCCGAGATCCTCCGGACGTCGCTGGCGTCGGTCATCCTGCAGATGATCTCCGTCGGCGTGGCGTCCGGGCCGGACGACGTGGCGTCGTTCCCGTTCGTCGACCCGCCGGACACCCGCGCGGTCCGGGACGGCGTCCAGCTGCTGACCGAGCTCGGCGCCCTCGACGCGTCGCAGGGCGCCACCCGGCTCACCGAGACGGGCCGCGCCCTCGCCCAGCTGCCGATGGACCCGCGGCTGGCGCGGATGATCGTCGAGGGCGGCCGCCGGGGCGTCGCGCGCGAGGTGATGATCGTGGCCGCGGCGCTGTCGATCCAGGACCCGCGCGAGCGCCCGGTCGAGCAGCGCGCCCAGGCCGACCAGCTGCACGCCCGGTTCGCCGACCCGACCTCCGACTTCCTGGCGTACCTGAACCTCTGGCAGTACGTGCGGGACGCGCAGCGCGACCTGTCCGGGTCCGCGTTCCGCCGGCTGTGCCGGTCGGAGTTCCTCAACTACCTGCGGCTGCGGGAGTGGCAGGACGTCGTGACGCAGCTCAAGGAGCTCGCGAAGCCGCTCGGCATCACGATGAACCCACCGCGGCGCACCGACCGCGACCTGTCCGAGGAGCGCGACCCGGCGACCGAGGGCCGCGGCGCGCACCGGCTCGAGTGGGACGCCGACCGGGTGCACGTGGCGCTGCTGTCCGGGCTGCTGTCGCAGATCGGCATGCAGGAGGCGTCGGACCTGTCGGGTGCGTCCGCCGCCCGTGGCAAGGGCCGTGGTGACGGCGGGCGGACGCCGGACCGCCGCGGCCGCAACGAGTACCTCGGCGCGCGCGGCGCGCGCTTCGCGATCTTCCCCGGCTCCGGCCTCGCCAAGAAGCCGCCGGCCTGGGTGATGGCGGGCGAGCTGGTCGAGACGTCCCGGCTGTGGGCCCGGGACGCGGCCCGCATCCAGCCGGAGTGGGCCGAGGACCTGGCGCAGCACCTGGTGAAGCGGTCGTACTCCGAGCCGTCCTGGTCGTCCAAGCAGGGCGCGGCGATGGCCCTGGAGCGGGTGATGCTCTACGGCGTCCCCATCGTCACGGGCCGGCGGGTGCTGTTCGGGAAGGTCGACGCCGAGCACGCGCGCGAGCTGTTCATCCGGCACGCCCTGGTCGAGGGCGACTGGACCACGCACCACGCGTTCTTCGCGGAGAACCGCCGGCTGCTGCGGGAGGCCGAGGACCTGGAGGCCCGGTCCCGGCGCCGCGGCCTGGTGGTGGACGACGACGCGCTGTTCGACTTCTACGACGAGCGGATCCCGGACGACGTCGTCTCCGCGCGGCACTTCGACCAGTGGTGGAAGGCCGCGCGCCGCGACGACCCGGACCTGCTGACGTTCACCCGCGAGCTGCTCGTGGCCGACGACGCGGGTGTGGACGAGTCGTCGTTCCCGTCGACCTGGCCGCAGGGCGACCTCGCGCTGCCGCTGACGTACCAGTTCCAGCCGGGCGCCGACGCCGACGGCGTCACCGTGCACGTCCCGCTGGTCGCGCTGGCCCGGGTGCGGCCCGAGGGCTTCGACTGGATGGTCCCGGGGCTGCGCGAGGAGCTCGTGACGGCGACCATCCGCGCGCTGCCGAAGCCGGTGCGCGTGCAGCTCGTGCCCGCGCCGGACGTCGCGCGCGACGTGGTGGGCTGGCTGGACGCGCACACCGCCTCCTGGGAGGACACCGTGCGCGCCGCCGACGCCGCCCCGTCGTACGAGACGGCGTTCCGGCAGGCGGTCCGGGCCCTGCGGGACGTCGACGTGCCGGACGGCTCCATCGACCTCGACCGCCTGCCGCCGCACCTGCGGATGACGTTCCGGGTCGTGGACGACCGCGGCCGCGTGCTCGACGAGGGCAAGGAGCTCGCCGTGCTGCAGCGGAAGCTCGCGGCGCGGACCCAGGACGCCGTGAGCTCGGCCGTGCGGACCGCGGTGCGGGACGCGATGGCGGACGCGCGGGCGCGGTCGGGGGAGC
>NZ_SZYE01000125.1 GCF_005239125.1 Cellulomonas hominis
CGACGGCCGTGGCGCAGTCGGCCGGGTCGTCGGGGGCGCACGCCTGGTAGGTGAACGCGTCGGTGCCGAGGTACCCCGGTCCCGGCGTGTAGACCACGGCGCCGGCCCCGCGGCCGACCCCGCGACCGGCACCGACCCCCCGCCCGTCGGCGCGGCCGGCCCCCCGGGGCCAGTCGACCGGCGACGCCGGGAACGCCTGACCTGCACTGACACGCCCGGTCCCCGCCGGGACCGGACGGACGAGTCGCGCCCCGGCGCGATGCGACGACAAGGAGAGACGGCAGCCATGCCGAAGAACAAGACGCACTCCGGTGCGAAGAAGCGCTTCCGGATCACCGGGAGCGGCAAGGTCATGCGCGAGCAGGCCAACGCGCGTCACCTGCTCGAGCACAAGTCGAGCCGTCGCACGCGTCGCCTCGCCTCGGACCAGGTCGTCTCCGCGGCCGACGCCCCCAAGATCAAGAAGCTGCTCGGCAAGTGAACCGTCGGCGCGCGAGCGCCACGGTCCTGCCGACCCGATAACGAAGCAAGGAGCATCACGTGGCACGCGTGAAGCGGGCGGTCAACGCCCAGAAGAAGCGCCGGGCGACCCTCGAGCGGGCCTCCGGCTACCGCGGTCAGCGTTCGCGCCTGTACCGCAAGGCCAAGGAGCAGGTCACCCACTCCCTCGTCTACGCCTACCGCGACCGCAAGGCGCGCAAGGGCGACTTCCGCAAGCTGTGGATCCAGCGGATCAACGCGGCTGCGCGCGAGCAGGGCATGACCTACAACCGCCTCATCCAGGGCCTCAAGGCCGCTGGCATCGAGGTCGACCGTCGCGTGCTGGCCGACCTGGCCGTCACCGACGTCGCGGCGTTCAACGCCCTGGTGCAGGTCGCCAAGGACGCGCTGCCGGCCGACGTGAACGCGCCGAAGGCCGCCGCCTGACGCTCGGCGTCACCGCGGGGCGCGCGGACTGACCGCGCGCACGCACTCCTCCGGACCCCCGGGAGCCTCGGCTCCCGGGGGTCCGGCGCGTCCGGGCTCGGACCCGCGGCCGGGCGCCCGCTCGCCCCCGCCCGCCGGCCCCCGTCCCTGCCGTCGCGCGCTCCGGCCCCGCCCCGGATGCCCGGCGATGCGCCGAGCGGGCAATCGACACGTCGAGCGAGTAGCCGGCGGATGCTCGCTCGACGTGTCGGTTGCCCGCTCGCCGGCGCCGCGTGCGGGAGGATGGCCCCGTGTCCCGCACCGCTCCCGACGGCCCCGCCGCCGCACGCCCGCTGATGACCAACCCGCACGCCGACCGCGTCAAGGCCGTGCGCGCGCTCGCCACCCGGTCGGGGCGCCGCCGCGCCGGGCGGTACGTCGTCGAGGGCCCGCAGGCGGTGCGCGAGGCCGTGCGCTGGGCGCCGCACACGGTCCGGGACGTCTACCTCACGCCCGAGGCCGCCGACCGGTACGCCGAGATCGTCGCCGACGCCGGGGCGGCCCGCCTGCACCTGCACCTCGGCGACGCCGCCGTGCTCGACGCCATGTCGCCGGACGCGCAGGGGGTGCTCGCCGTCGCCGACCTGCCCGACGCCGCCCGCCCCGCCACCCGCGGCGAGGTGCCGGTCGGCCCGCTCGGCGCGGACGCGCTCGACGTCGTGCTCGCCGCGCGTCCTCGGCTGGTCGCGGTGCTGGCGCAGGTCCGGGACCCGGGCAACGCGGGCACGGTGATCCGGGTCGCGGACGCCGCGGGGGCCGACGCCGTCGTGGTCGCGGGGGAGAGCGTGGAGACGACGAACCCGAAGGTCGTGCGGTCGACGGCCGGCTCGCTGTTCCACCTGCCCGTCGTGTCGGGCGTGCCGGTCGCGGACGCGGTCGACGCCCTGCGCCGCGCGGGGCTCGCCGTGCTGGCGGCCGACGGCACGGGCGACCTGGACCTCGACGACCTGCAGGACGCCGCGACGCTGGCCGGCGCCTCTGGTCCCGCCGCCGCGCCAGCCGCGCCCGCCGCGCCCGGCACCGACGACGGGGCTGCAACCGACCTGCGCACCCCCACGGCCTGGTTGTTCGGCAACGAGGCGTGGGGCCTGCCGGCCGAGGACCGCGACCGCGCGGACGCCGTCGTGCGGGTGCCGCTGCGCGGCCGGGCGGAGTCGCTCAACCTCGGCACCGCCGCCGCGGTGTGCCTGTACGCGTCCTCCCGCGCGCACCGCTGACCGCGCGCGCCGGACGACGTCGCCCGTGGGCGGTCCGTCCACCCACCCACCGACCCGTCGTCGACCGGCCGCGCACCGCGCGCTGAGCACGGCATGCTGGGGCGATGCGCGTCTTCGCCGCCCTGTGGCCCACCGACGAGGTCCGCCGGCACCTGGCCACCGCGCTGGTCACGGCCGTGGGCGTCGACGCCGAGCTGGCCCCCGGCCGGGCACCCGACGGCGTGCGGTGGACGCCCGCGGAGAACTGGCACGTGACGCTGGCGTTCTACGGCGACGTGGGCGAGGGCCCCGCGGAGGTGCTCGCTGAGCTCATGACCGGGATCGCGGCCGACGCCGCCCCGTTCGACCTGGAGCTCTCCGGCGCCGGTGTGTTCGCGCACCGCACGCTGTGGGCCGGGGTCGGTGGCGACGTCGAGGCCGTGCACGGTCTGGTCGCCGGCTGCCGGGACGCGGGCGACGCGGTCGGCGCCCGCCAGGACGACCGGGTCCGGTCCCGGCCGCACGTCACGCTCGGCCGGGTGGCCCCGCGGCGTGGCGGCAACCGGCGCCGCGACCGTGCCGCGGCCGCCCCCGACCCGGGCGACCTGCTCGTGCACGCCCTGGCGGTGTACCGCGGCCCGCGGTGGCCGGTGACCGAGCTCGTGCTGGCGGAGTCGCTGCCGGGGGAGGGGCGGGCCGGCGGGCCGCTGTACCGCGCCCTGGGGTCCTGGCCCCTCGGCGCCCCCGGGCGTGCCGACGGGCCCGGGCAGGCCCGGCCGTGACGCCGTCCACCCGGGTCGTCGCCTGTGGCACGATGGCGGGCATGACCGCCACCCGCCTCCTCGGCCGCCGATTTCCCGGGCCCGTTCCCGGGCCGCGGCGCTGAGAGGCGCGCAGGTCCCGTCCGGCGCCACGGCGCGGACGGTCCCGAGGCCCCGGAGCGGGCGCCACTAGACTCGCCCGTCGGTCGGCCCGTCGCGCGCGCCCCGCGCGCCTGACGCACGCCGGCCCGCCGCTCCACCTGCAGAGAAGGTCCGGATGTCCACGCCCGACACACCCCTGAACCCCCTCGACGCCGACGCCGTCGGCCGTGCCCTGGACGACGCCCTCGCGGCCGTCGCGGCGGCCGGCGACCTCGACGCCCTCAAGTCCGCACGGCTCGCGCACACCGGGGAGCGCAGCCCGCTCGCCCTGGCGAACCGCGCGATCGGCGGCCTGGCCCCGGCCGACAAGGCCGTCGCCGGCAAGGCGCTCGGCCAGGCCCGCGGCCGGCTGAACGCCGCGATCGCCGCCCGCGAGGAGGTGCTCGCCGCCGAGCGCGACGCGCGCGTCCTCGTCGAGGAGGCCGTCGACGTCACGCTGCCGTCCGACCGCACCCCGCGCGGCGCCCGGCACCCGCTGGAGCTGCTCCAGGAGCGCATCGCGGACGTGTTCGTCGCGATGGGCTGGGAGATCGCCGAGGGCCCCGAGGTCGAGGCGGAGTGGTTCAACTTCGACGCCCTGAACTTCGGCCCGGACCACCCGGCGCGGCAGATGCAGGACACCTTCTACGTCGCGGCGCCCGAGGGCGAGCCGGACCCGCACCTCGTGCTGCGCACGCACACCTCGCCGGTGCAGGCCCGCAGCCTGCTGGAGCGCGGCGTGCCGCTGTACGTGGCGTGCCCGGGCCGGGTGTTCCGCACCGACGAGCTCGACGCGACGCACACCCCCGTGTTCCACCAGGTCGAGGGCATCGCGGTCGACAAGGGCCTGACGATGGCGCACCTCAAGGGCACGCTGGACCACTTCGCGAAGGCGATGTTCGGTCCGGACGCGCGGACCCGCCTGCGGCCGTCGTTCTTCCCGTTCACCGAGCCCAGCGCCGAGATGGATCTGTGGTTCCCGCAGAAGAAGGGCGGGCCCGGCTGGATCGAGTGGGGCGGGTGCGGGATGGTCAACCCGAACGTGCTGCGCGCGGCGGGCGTCGACCCCGAGGTGTACTCCGGCTTCGCGTTCGGGATGGGCATCGAGCGCACGCTCATGCTGCGTCACGAGATCGCGGACATGCACGACATGGTGGAGGGCGACGTGCGCTTCTCCACCCAGTTCCGGGCGGTGATCTGATGCCTCGCATCCCCCTGACGTGGCTCGGCGAGCACGTCGAGCTCCCCGAGGGCCTGTCGGCCGAGCAGCTGGCGGCGGACCTGGTGAAGGTCGGGCTCGAGGAGGAGGCCGTCCACCCGGCCGCCGTCTCCGGCCCGCTGGTCGTCGGTCGCGTCGTCGAGCGCGTGCCCGAGCCGCAGAAGAACGGCAAGACCATCAACTGGTGCCAGGTCGACGTGGGTGACCACAACGGCACGGCCGAGGACGGCACGCGCACCCCGCGCGGCATCGTGTGCGGGGCGCACAACTTCGACGTGGGCGACCACGTGGTCGTCGCGCTGCCCGGCACGGTGCTGCCCGGCCCGTTCGCGATCGCCAGCCGCAAGACGTACGGCCACGTGTCGGACGGCATGATCTGCTCCTCGCGGGAGCTGGGCCTGGGCGACGACCACGACGGCATCATCGTGCTGTCGGAGATGGGCGTCGAGGCCGCTCCCGGGACCGACGCCCGCGCCCTCCTCGGGCTCGGCGAGGAGGTCCTGGAGATCAACGTGACCCCGGACCGCGGGTACTGCTTCGCGATGCGCGGCGTCGCCCGCGAGTACGCGCACTCGACCGGGGCGGCGTTCACCGACCGCGGCCTGCCCCGAGCCGGTGCGGACGACGGTCTGGCCACCACGGGCGGCTTCGGCGTCGAGCTCCGCGACGAGGCGCCGGTCCACGGCGTCGCCGGCGCGGACCGGTTCGTCGCGCGCGTCGTCCGCGGCGTCGCGGCCAGCAAGCCGTCGCCGACCTGGATGCAGCAGCGCCTGACGCAGGCCGGCATGCGCCCGATCTCGCTCGCGGTCGACGTCACGAACTACGTGATGCTCGACCTCGGGCAGCCGCTGCACGCCTACGACCTGGCGACGCTCGACGGCCCGATCGTCGTCCGGCGCGCCCGGGCGGGGGAGCGGCTCACGACGCTCGACGGGGTGGACCGGGCGCTCGACCCCGAGGACCTGCTCATCACCGACGGCCCGGACGCCGGGCGCGTGCTCGGGCTCGCCGGCGTCATGGGCGGCGCCGAGACCGAGGTGTCCGAGTCGACGACCGACCTGCTGATCGAGGCCGCGCACTTCGACCCGGTCTCGATCGCCCGCACCGCCCGGCGGCACAAGCTGCCGAGCGAGGCGAGCAAGCGGTTCGAGCGCGGCGTCGACCCGCAGCTGCCCCGCGTGGCCGCGGCCCGCGTCGTCGAGCTGCTCGTCGAGCACGGCGGCGGCACGGCCGACCCGGTGCTGACCGACGTCGACCTGACCACCCCGCCGCCGGTGCTGAGCCTGCCCGTCGACCTGCCCGCGCGGCTGATCGGCCTGGACCTGGACGTCGCCGCCGTCTCGCGCTACCTGCGGGAGATCGGCTGCACGGTCGGCGAGGTCGTCGGCGCCGGGGCGGACGCGGTCGTCTCCGTGTCCGTGCCGACCTGGCGTCCGGACCTCACCGAGCCGGTGGACCTCGTCGAGGAGGTCGCGCGGCTGCACGGGTACGACGCGATCCCGTCGGTCGTACCGCGCTCGCCCGTCGGCCTGGGCCTGACCGTCGCGCAGCGGCGGCGGCGCCGGGTCGCGCAGGTGCTCGCGGACGCGGGCTGGGTCGAGACCCTGTCCTACCCGTTCGTCGGGGAGGCCCAGCTCGACGCGCTCGCACTGCCCGCCGACGACGAGCGGCGGACGATGGTCCGGCTCGCGAACCCCCTGTCCGAGGAGCGGCCGTCGATGCGCGCGTCGCTGCTGGTGACGCTTCTCGACACCGCGCGCCGCAACGTGGCCCGCGGTACCACCGACCTCGCGGTGTTCGAGGTCGGCGCGGTGACGCTGCCCCGCCCGGGTGCGGCGCCGGCCCCGGTGCCGCCGGTGGCGCAGCGGCCGTCGGACGACGTGCTCGACGCCGTGCGTGCCGCGGTGCCGCACCAGCCCCGGCACGTCGCGGGCGTGCTCACCGGCCTGCGCGAGCCGGCGGGATGGTGGGGGCCCGGCCGGGCCGCCGACCACACCGACGCGATCGACGCCGTGCGGCTGCTGGCCGAGACCCTGGGCGTCGAGCTCGCGGTCGCGTCCGACGCCGGGCGGGCGCCGTGGCACCCGGGCCGCTGCGCGCGGTTCACCACCGCCGACGGCACCCTGGTCGGCCACGCCGGCGAGCTGCACCCGAACGTCGTGCGGGCCCTCGGGCTCCCGGCCCGGGCGAGCGCGTTCGAGGTCGACCTCGACGTGCTCCTCGCCGCCGCCCCGCGCACGGAGGTCGTCGCCCGCGAGGTGTCGACGTTCCCGGTCGCGAAGGAGGACGTGGCGCTCGTGGTCCCGGCCGAGGTGCCCGTGGCCGACGTGCTCGACGCGGTCCGCACGGGCGCGGCCGCCAGCGCGGCGGGCGACGTGCTGGAGAGCGCCCGGCTGTTCGACGTCTACACCGGTGAGCAGGTGGGTGGGGGCCAGCGGTCGCTCGCGTTCGCCCTGCGCCTGCGCGCGGCGGACCGCACGCTCACGGCGGACGAGACCGCGGCCGTCCGCGCCGCGGTCGTCGCGGAGGCCGAGCGCCGCTTCGGCGCCACCCTCCGCGCGTAGCACCACCCCGACGGCCCCGGCCGCGCGCGCCCTCCGGGGTGCCCGCGGACCGGGGCCGTCGGCGTCCCCGCGCCTGCGGCGGGCGGGCGCGAGTTCGCCGGTTCCGCGCGAGTTCGCCGGTTCCGCGGCGCCCCGCGGCGCGCAACCGGCGAACTCGGCCGGCCTCCCCGCCGCCCCGCCGGCCCGCCGGCCCCTGCAGCCCGATCGGCCCAGCCCGGGTGATCGGGCGTTCACCCGATCGCAACCTTCGTGTCCCCCCGGCGTGCTTGTGTATCCGGACATACCGCCCATACGTTGTCAGCCGGCTGTGTGACGACTGTGATGCGGCCTGCTGACGAGGGCGCCAGGAGCGCCCCGGGGGATCGGAGAAGATCGGTGAGCGCTGTACGCACACGCACGAGGTGGGCGGCGAGCCTCGCCGCCGTGGGGGCGATGGTCGGGGTACCCCTGACCGCGGTCCCCGCGGCTGCGGCGGAGGACACCCACACCATCGCGGAGGTCCAGGGGCCGGGCGACGCGTCGCCGCTCGCGGGCCAGACGGTCACGACGTCCGGCGTCGTGACCGCGGTCTACGCGACCGGCGGCTACCGCGGCTACGTCATCCAGACACCGGGCACGGGCGGGGACACCGACGTCTCGGCCCGGACCGCGTCGGACGCCGTGTTCGTGTTCTCGGCCGCGACGGCCGGCTCGGTCGCGATCGGCGACCACGTCCAGGTCACCGGCGCCGTGTCGGAGTACCAGGGCCTGACGGAGATCACGGTCGGCAGCGCCGCCGGCCTGGTCCGGCTCGGCGACGCGCCGGCCCCGGTCGCGCCCGTCACGGCCGCCTGGCCCGCCGACGACGCGGCGCGCGAGACGCTGGAGTCGATGCTCTACCTGCCGTCGGGCGACCTGACGGTGACCAACACCTACTCGACCAACCAGTACGGCGAGGTCGGCCTGGCGTCGGGGACGACGCCGCTCATCCAGCCGACCGAGGTCGCGCGCCCGGGCACCCCGGAGTACGACGCGGCCGTCGCGGACGACGCGGCCCGCGGGGTCGTGCTGGACGACGGCGCGAGCACCAACTTCCTGTCGGCCGCGAACACCGGCCTGACCCCGCCGTACGTGTCGCTGACGGACCCGGTCCGCGTGGGCGCCGCGGCCACGTTCACCGCGCCGGTGGTCGTCGACTACCGGAACAGCGCGTGGAAGCTCAACCCCACGCTGCCGCTCGACGCGGCGAACCCGGGCGGCTACCCGGCGACGTTCGAGAACGACCGCACGGCGGCGCCCGAGGGCCTCGGTGACGCCGACGTCACGGTGGCCTCGTTCAACGTGCTGAACTACTTCACCACCCTGGGCGCCGACACCGCGTCCTGCGTGCCGTACACGGACCGCGCGGGCACCCCGGTGACCGTGCGCGAGGGCTGCGCCCAGCGCGGGGCCTGGAACCCGGCCGACCTGCAGCGGCAGCAGGACAAGATCGTGGCCGCGATCAACGCCCTCGACGCCGACGTCGTCGGCCTGATGGAGATCGAGAACTCCGCGGCCGTCGACGGCGTGCCCGACGAGGCGCTGTCGACCCTGACGGCGGCGCTCAACGCGGCCGCCGGCGAGGGCACCTGGGCGTTCGTCCCGTCCTCGAAGGAGCTGCCGGACGCGTCCGAGCAGGACAGCATCACCAACGCGCTGATCTACCGGCCCGCGGCGGTCGAGACCGTGGGCGACGCCCGTGCGCTCGGCACGCAGTCCGGCGACGACCAGGCGTTCGGCAACGCCCGCGAGCCGATCGGCCAGGCGTTCGTGCCGACCGGCGGTGGCGAGCAGCTGTTCGTGGTCGTGAACCACCTGAAGTCGAAGGGCTCGGCGGGCCCGTGGCCGGGCGACGCCGACACCGGCGACGGCCAGGGCGCGTCCAACGAGTCCCGGGTCCGCCAGGCCGAGGCGCTGCGCGACTGGGTCCCGACGGTGCAGGGCGACGCCGAGGCGGTGGCGCTCCTGGGCGACTTCAACTCGTACACGCAGGAGGACCCGCTGCAGGTGCTGTACGCCGCGGGCTACACCGACGCGACCACGGCGCTCGACGCGGGGGAGTACTCCTACTCGTACCAGGGCCTGTCGGGCTCGCTGGACCACGTGCTGCTGAACGACGCGGCCCTGGGCCGGGCGACCGGCGCGGACGTGTGGAACATCAACGCGGGCGAGTCGGTGGCGCTGGAGTACAGCCGCTACAACGCGCACGGCAGCCTGTTCTACGCGCCCGACGCGTACCGGTCCTCGGACCACGACCCGGTCCTGGTCGGCCTGACCGCCGGCGACACCGGCACCACCCCCGACGGGCCGGTCGACCTCACACTGCTCAACATCAACGACTTCCACGGCCGGATCGACGCCAACACCGTCGCGTTCGCCGGGACGGTCGAGCAGCAGCGGGCGGCGGCCGAGGCCGACGGCGGTGCGGCGGTCTTCCTGTCCGCCGGTGACAACATCGGCGCGTCCCTGTTCGCCTCCGCGGTGGCTGAGGACCAGCCGACGATCGACGTGCTGAACGCGCTCGACCTGGCCGCGTCGGCGGTCGGCAACCACGAGTTCGACCGCGGCTACGCCGACCTGGTCGACCGCGTGATCGCCGGCGGCGGCAACGCGCAGTGGCCGTACCTCGGCGCGAACGTGTACGACAAGGGGACCCAGGACCCGGCGCTCGACGAGTACACCGTGGTCGACGCCGGCGGGGTGCGGGTCGGCGTCATCGGCGTCGTCACCCAGGAGACCCCGACCCTCGTCACCCCGGGCGGCATCGCCGACCTGGACTTCGGCGACCCGGTCGAGGCGGTCAACCGCGTCGCCGCGCAGCTGTCCGACGGCGACGACAGCAACGGCGAGGCGGACGTGGTCGTGGCCGAGTACCACGAGGGCGCCGGCGCGGGCACGCCGGACGGCGCCACGCTCGAGGAGGAGATCGCCGCGGGCGGCGCCTTCTCGGACATCGCGACGCTGACCTCGGGCGACGTGGACGTGATCTTCACCGGCCACACCCACAAGCAGTACGCCTGGTACGGGCCCGCCGAGCCGGAGGCCTCCGGCGAGTGGACCCGCCCGATCGTCCAGACCGGCTCGTACGGCGAGAACATCGGCAAGGTCACGCTGACGTACGACCCGGCCTCCGACGCGGTCTCCGCGCTGACCGGCGAGAACGTCAAGCGCGTCGCCCCGGCGGCGGGCCAGACCCAGGCCCAGCTCGACGCGGCCCTGGTGGCCCAGTACCCGCGCGTCGCCGAGGTCAAGACGATCGTCGACGCCGCGCTGGCCGCGGCGGCCGTGGTCGGCAACCAGCCCAAGGGTTCGGTGACCGCGGACATCACGACCGCCTACGCAGGCGGCGCGTACACGAACGGGGTCTACACGGGCGGCACCCGCGACGACCGGTCCAAGGAGTCGACGCTCGGCAACCTGGTCGCCGACTCGCTGCTCGAGACGCTGTCCTCCGCGGAACGCGGCGGGGCGCAGATCGGCGTCGTGAACCCCGGCGGCCTGCGGGCGGAGCTGCTGTACGCCCCCGACGGCACGATCACCTACGCCGAGGCCAACGCGGTCCTGCCGTTCGTGAACAACCTCTGGACCACGACGCTGACGGGCGAGCAGGTCGTCACGATGCTCGAGCAGCAGTGGCAGACCAACGCGGACGGCACGATCCCGAGCCGCCCGTACCTGCAGCTCGGCCTGTCGGACAACGTCACGTACACCTACGACGAGTCGCAGCCGCTGGGGAGCCGCATCACCTCGGTGACGGTCGACGGCGCGGCGATCGACCCGGCCGCGGAGTACCGCATCGGGACGTTCTCCTTCCTGGCCCAGGGCGGCGACAACTTCCGGGTGCTCGCCGAGGGCTCCGGCACCACCGACTCGGGTCTGATCGACCGGGACGCGTGGATCGCCTACCTCGAGGCGCACCCGGGCCTGTCGCCCGAGTTCGACGAGCGGGCGGTCGGCGTGCCGGCGCTGCCCGACGAGGTCACGGCGGGCACCGAGCTGGCCTTCGGAGTCACGGGGCTCAACCTGACCAGCCTGGGCTCGCCGCTGAACACGGCGCTCGACGTGCAGCTCGACGGCGCGTCGATCGGCTCGGCCACGGTGACCGACGGCGCGGCGCAGGTCGCGGTGACGGTCCCGGCGGGGACGGCGGCCGGCGAGCACGTGCTCACCCTGGTCGCCGCCCCGAGCGGAACCGTCGTGACGCTGCCCGTCACGGTGGCGGCCGCGCAGGAGCCGGAGCCGCAGCTGAAGCAGTCGTCCGTCACGCTGTCGGCCAGCCGCGGCACCCAGACCTACGGGACCTGGCTGCCGACGCTGCTCGTCTCGCAGGTGCGGGTCGAGGGGACGTGGTTCCCGTCCGGCACGGTCGAGTTCCGCGAGGGCGACCGGGTCGTCGGCCGCTCGCCGGTGGTGCTCGGCCTGGCGCTCGGCTCGGTGCCGCGCACCGCCTCGGTGGGCGCGCACCAGTACACGGCGGTGTTCGTGCCCTCGCGGCCCGACGTGGTCGCCGGCAGCACCAGCGCGCCGGTGACGGTCACCGTCAAGAAGTGACCTGAGCCCCGCACGAGGACGGGCCCCCGCCCGCCGGATCGCTCCGGCGGGCGGGGGCCCGTCGTCGTCCCCGCACCGCGTCCGTGTCGCCGGACGGTGGGATGCTGCGGGGCGTGTACGCCGAGCGACCGTCGACCCGCGTCCCGGGTGCCGTGCTCTGGTCGGTGACCGCGCGCGAGGGCGGGACGGGCGCACCCGCGGCGGCGTCGGCGCGGCCCGCCGCGCGGTCCGGAACGGGGTACCTCGCTGCGGAGGCGGGCCAGGACGTGCTCCCCGACGGCTGCATGGACCTGGTCTGGTCCGGCGGCCGGCTGCTCGTCGCCGGCCCGGACACCCGGGCGCACCCGTCCGGCCCCCTGCCCGCAGGCGCGGCGGCGCTCGGGATCCGGCTGCCGCCCGGCGCCGCCCCGGTCCTGCTCGGCGTCCCCGCGGACGCTGTGCGCGACGAGCGCCCGGAGCTCGCGGACGTCTGGGGCGCCCGGGCGGCGC
>NZ_SZYE01000126.1 GCF_005239125.1 Cellulomonas hominis
GTCGAGCGCGCCGGCGCGGTCCGCCGGGCTGGCCGGCGCCGGGAGCCAGCCCACGCCCGAGGTGAGCACCGGGCCGGCCGGAGGGGCGACCGCCGGGCCCGTCCCGGGGGCGGGCGCGCCGGCCAGCACGCGCAGGTGGCTCTCCCACGCCCCCGCGGCGTCGTCCCACGACGCGCCGGCGGTCGGCGTGAGCAGGGACGCCGACGTCGACGCGACCCGGAGCTGCCCCCCGAACCGCGCGGCCAGGGCCTCGGCCGAGACGGCGAGGTCGGCGCGGGTCGCCTGCTCCGCGCGGTCGCGCTGCTGGTGGGCGTCGAGCGCCGAGGCGAGCAGGGACAGCGCCAGCCCGACGGGCACCAGCACGAGCACCACGAGCCGCACCCGTCTGCGGGCGCGGCCACCTGCGTCGTCCTGCATGCGCACCCCCTCCCCCAGCCCGCGGCGGCCGGCCCCGTCCGACCCGGGGGACGCCGTACCCGTCCCATCGGTCGGAAGGCGCGGCCGGGCGACCCCGGGCCGCAAGTTCACCCGGGTGCCGTGCGACGAGCACCCACCCGCGAGCCGTGCCCCCGGGGGCCGCCCGTCTCACCTACACTCGCGTGCGTGATCTTCAAGTCCGTGGGCGAGGGCAGGCCCTATCCCGACCACGGCCTGGTCACGCCCAAGCAGTGGGCCGACGTGCCGCCGCGCCAGGTCCGCCTGGACGAGCTCGTGACCACCAAGCGCACGCTGAACCTGGACAACCTCCTGTCGGAGGACTCCACGTTCTACGGCGACCTGTTCGCGCACGTCGTGCAGTGGCGCGGCGTCCTGTACCTGGAGGACGGCCTGCACCGCGCGGTGCGCGCCGCCCTGCACCAGCGGCCCGTGCTGCACGCGCGCGTCCTCGTGATCGAGTCCGATGAGCGCTGACCGCACGCCGGACGCCGCCCGTCAGCGACGCCGCCGGCACACCCGCGAGCGCCAGGCCGTCGTCTTCGGCGTGCTGCTCGGCGGCCTCGCCGTCGCGGCGTTCGGCGCCGCCGCCGTCTACACCGGGAACGTGTCGCTGCCGTTCCTGTCCCGCGACTTCTCGTCCCCCGAGCCGACGGGCCTGGCGGCGGAGGACTCGCCGTGCCCGCCCGAGGGCGCGACGCCGGTCCCGTACGGCCAGGTCAGCCTGAACGTGCTGAACGGCACCAACCGCGTGGGGCTCGCGGGCGACACCGCCGCGGCGCTCTCGCAGCGCGGCTTCACCGTCGCCCAGCAGCTCAACGCGAGCCAGATGGGCTACTCCACGTACGCGGGCACCGCGCTGATCCAGTTCGGCACGCAGGGCGTCGCCGCGGCGTACACCGTCGCCGCGCAGTTCGACACCCCGCAGCTCGTGCTGGACACCCGCGCGGACGCGTCCGTCGACGTCGTCGTCGGGTCGTCCTACAACGCGCTGGTCGCCGCGTCGGACGTGGTGCTGGTGGCGGACCAGCCGTTCGCCGTCCCGGAGGGCTGCATCGCCCTCGACCAGGTCACCCCGGTCCCGCAGGCCACCCCGCCGCCGGCCACCGAGGCCCCGGCGGAGGAGCAGGCCGCGGCCGAGGGCTGAGCCGCCCCGGCCGCCGGCCGTCAGCGCTCGAGCTCGACGCCGCCCGGGACGGACGCCGGCGACGCCGGCTCCTGGCTGGTGCCGCGCCACCGGGCCACGCCGCGCATGACGTGGTAGACGCCGATCGCCGCGGCGGTGCCGAGCGCGATGCCCTCGAACGTGAGGTCGCCCGCGGTCCAGGAGTAGTTGGCGATGCCGATCACCAGGGCCACGGCGGCCGTCGTGAGGTTCACCGGGTCGGAGAAGTCCACCTTGTTCTGCACCCAGATGCGGGCGCCGAGCACGCCGATCATCCCGTAGAGGACCGTCGTCGCCCCGCCCAGGACGCCGGCGGGGATCGTGTTGATCAGCTCGCCGAACTTCGGCGACAGGCTGAGCACCAGCGCGGTCGCCGCAGCCACCCAGTACGCGGCGGTCGAGTACACCTTGGTCGCCGCCATCACGCCGATGTTCTCGGCGTAGGTGGTCGTGCCCGAGCCGCCGCCGAGGCCGGCGAGCGTCGTCGCGAGGCCGTCGGCCAGCAGCGCCCGGCCGGTCAGCGGGTCGAGGTCCTTGCCGGTCATCGCCGCGACGGACTTCACGTGGCCGACGTTCTCCGCGATCAGCACGAACACCACGGGCAGGAACAGGCCGAGCAGCCGGGGCTCGAACGTCGGGGCGACGAAGTGCGGCAGCCCGAACCAGTCGGCCGCGCGGACCGCGGCGAAGTCGACCTCCCCGCGCAGCGTGGCGACGAGGTAGCCGACGACGACCCCGACCAGGATCGACAGCCGGCCGAGGATGCCTCGGAACAGGACCGCGGACAGCACGATCGCCCCGAGCGTCACGATCGCCGTGACCGGGGCGGCACGGAACCCGCTGCACGCACCCGTGTCGTCGCAGGTGCCCCACGCGGTCGGCGCGAGGTTGAAGCCGATCAGGGCGACGACGGTGCCCGTGACGACCGGCGGCATGACCAGGTCGATCCACCGCGAGCCGGCCAGGTGCACGACCAGGCCGATCACCGCGAGCAGCACGCCGGTGGCGAGGATGCCGCCGACGGCCGCGGACTGCCCGCCCGAGGCGGTCGCGGCGACGATCGGGCCGATGAACGCGAAGCTCGACCCCAGGTAGGACGGCAGCCGGTTCCGCGTGACGAGCAGGAACACCACGGTGCCGACGGCCGAGAACAGCAGGGTGGTCGCCGGGGAGAACCCGGTCAGCAGCGGCACCAGGAAGGTCGCGCCGAACATGGCGACGACGTGCTGCATGCCGATGCCGATGGTCCGCGGCCAGGACAGCCGCTCGTCGGGGGCGACGACCGCTCCCGGCTCGACCCTCCTGCCGTCGCCGTGCACCCGCCAGCCGATCGCGCTCACCGAGGTCCTCCTCCTGAGTCGGCGCCCCGGTCGGTCCGCGCGCCGCAGGGCAGGCTAGCGGGTGACGCGTCACCCGACCGGCCGCGCCCACGGGTCGCGCCGCCGGCCCCGCCCCGGCCGTGCCCCGGCCGCGCAGGGTGCCCGCGTAGGGTGTGGCGCGGCCCGTGACCGTCCGCCGTGGAGGTGCCCCATCGACCGGCTGCTGCGCTCGCGCGTCGCGTTGTGGACCGCGTTCGTCGCCGTCCACGGCTGGATCGCCTACGTCGGGACGGTGCTGATCCCGGCGCGCGCGTTCTGGGACCTCGACCTGTACCGCTGGTGGATGTGGCAGGGCCTGCACCAGGGCGTGTGGCCGGTGCTCGACGGCGACTGGGTCTACCCCGCCGGCGCCGTGCTGCCGATGCTGCTGCCCGCGCTGGTCGACGCCGTCGGCACGCAGCCGTACGCGGTCGCGTGGTCGGCGCTGATCACGCTGCTCGACGCCGTCGCCGTGGTCGTGCTGCTGCGGTACGCGGGGCGTCCGGCGCGGGACGGGGCGGTCCGCGGCGACGTCGTGCCGCCCGCGCGGGACCCCGCCGTGGGCGCGTGGTGGTGGCTCGCCTTCATCCTGCTGCTCGGTCCCGTCGCCGTCGGCCGGCTCGACGCGGTGGTGGCGCCGGTGGTGGTGATCGCGCTGGCGGTGGCCCTGCGGCATCCCGCGGTCGCGTCCGCGCTGCTCACGTTCGGCGCGTGGGTCAAGGTGGCGCCGGGCGCGCTGCTGCTGCCCCTGGTGCTGGTGCTGCGCCGCCCCTGGCGGGACCTGGTGCTGCCGGCCGCCGCGGTCTGCGCGGTCGTGGCCGGGGCGGTCGCCGCGGGCGGCGGGCTCGGGCACCTGACGAGCTTCCTGGGCGAGCAGGGCGAGCGCGGGCTCCAGGTGGAGTCCGTGGCGGCGACGCCGTTCGTGCTGGCGGGGATCGCGGGCGGGATCGGCGGCGAGCCGGTGCGGGTGGTGCTCAACCAGGAGATCACCACGTGGGAGATCGCCGGTCCGGGGACCGCCGCCGTCGCGGGCGCGCTCGGGGTGCTCCTGCCGGTGGCGCTCGCCGCGGTCACCGCGCTGCTCGCGTGGGTGCGGCTGCGCGGCGGGGACCGGCTGGACACCGCCGGCCTCCTCGCCCGCGGGGCGCTGCTCGTCGCCGTGACGCTGATCCTGGCGAACAAGGTCGGGTCGCCGCAGTTCGTCGGGTGGCTCGCCGGGCCGGTCGTCGTCGGGCTGGCCCGGCCGGGCGCGGGCGGCGTGCCGTCCTGGCGGGTGCCGGCGGCGCTGGTGCTGGTCATCGCCGCGCTCACCCAGATCGTGTTCCCGATCGCCTACGACGGGATCACGGCGCAGCAGGTGGGCCCGTCGCTGGTGCTCGTGCTGCGGAACCTGCTGCTGGTCGCCCTGCTCGTGGCGGTGGCCCGCGACCTGGCCCGCGCGGGGCGCGCGGGGTCGCGGGCCACCGGCCCGGGCGAGGAGGCGCGCGTCAGCGCACCTGCGGCATGACCTCGGAGGCGATCAGCTCCAGGTGGTCCAGGTCGTGCAGGTCGAGCACCTGCAGGTAGACCCGGGTGACGCCCTGCTGGGCGAGCGTGCCCAGGCGGTCGACCATCGCGGTCGGCGTGCCCGCGATGCCCACCGCGCGCACCTCCTTGGGGTCGCGGCCGATGGCGGCGGCCCGGCGGTCCACCTCGGCGTCGTCCCGGCCGCCGGCCAGGACCAGCGCGGCCGACATCGTCAGGGTCTGCGGGTCGCGGCCGATGGCGCGGCACGCCTCGCGGACCGTCTCCAGCTTCTCGCCGACCACGTCCAGCGGCGGGAACGTCAGGTTGAACTCGGACGCGAACCGGGCGGCGAGCGCCGGGGTCTTGCGCGGGCCGAGGCCGCCGACGATCACCGGGACGCCCGGCCGCGACGGGTCGAGCGGCGAGGCCTGCACCGGCTTGGGCAGCGCCGGGCTGCGCGTCAGGGTGTAGTGCTCGCCGGCGTGGTCGAACCGCTCCCCGACCGGGGTCCCCCACAGGCCGGTCACGACCTCGAGCTGCTCGGTGAGCAGGCCGAACCGCTTGTCCGGGAACGGGATGCCGTAGGCGGCGTGCTCCTCGGCGTACCAGCCGGTGCCCAGCCCGAGCTCCACGCGCCCGCCGGACATCTGGTCGACCTGCGCCACCTGGATGGCCAGCACGCCGGGGTGCCGGAACGTGGCCGACGACACGAGCGTGCCGAGCCGGATGCGGCTGGTCTCGCGGGCCAGGCCGGCGAGCGTCGTCCAGGCGTCGGTCGGGCCCGGCAGCCCGTCGCCGGAGCCCATCGACAGGTAGTGGTCGGAGCGGAAGAAGGCGTCGAAGCCCAGGTCCTCGGTGGCGCGCGCGACGGCGAGGAGGTCGTCGTAGGTGGCGCCCTGCTGCGGTTCGGTGAAGATCCTCAGGTCCATGCGGGCAGCCTTTCACGGTGCGCGGGGTGGGTCGCGCCACGGGCCCGGCGGTACCGTCGGGGGCGTGCTGCGCGGCGTCCGGTGGTCGAGCCTCGCCGTCGTGCTGACCGCGACGGTGCTGGCGCTGGTCTGCCTCGTGCTCGCCCTGCGCGGCCGGCCCTGGGCGTGGCTGGTCGGGTTCGTGTGCGCCGCCACCGCGGTGCGGGAGGTCCGGGCGCTGCAGCGGCTGGACCGGCGGGCCGACGGACGCGCCCCGGCCCGGCGCGCTCGGCCCGCCCGGCCGCCGCGCGCGTGAGACGGTGAGGGCATGGTGACGCAGCTCGGTCTGGCCCTCGATGCGCTGGCGGTCGCGGACTGGCGGCGGCGCACCGCGCAGATGTACGCCGACGTGCGCCGGCTGGCCGAGTCCGACCCCGCCGCCGCGCACGCCGAGTGGGTCGCCCGCCGCGACGAGCTGTTCGGCACGCACGCCGCGTCCCCGCTGCACCACGCCGCCAAGGCGGTGTTCGAGGGGCTGTCCGTCGCGCCGTACGACCCGGCCTACCGGTTCGAGGTGCGGGTGCGGGCCACGTCCGCGCAGCGGCTCGAGGTCGCGACCGGGACCGACGGTGTGGTGCCGTTCGACCGGGTCGGGCGCGTCGAGCTCGACGGCCTCGGGTCCCTGTCGGTGTGGGCGCTGCGCACCTACGGCGGCGGCATCTTCATCCCGGTCAAGGACGCCACCTCGGGCAAGGGGACGTACGGCGGCGGGCGGTACCTGCTCGACACCATCAAGCACGCGGACCTCGGGCGGGCCACCGACGGCGGGCTGATCCTCGACCTGAACTTCGCGTACAACCCGTCCTGCGCGTACGACCCGGCGTGGGCGTGCCCGCTCGCGACCCGCGGGAACGTGCTGCCGGCGCCCGTTCCGGTGGGCGAGCAGCAGCCGGACCCGAAGCTGGTGGCGGACGTCGACCTGGGCTGAGGCGCGGCCGGGTCAGCGGTCGCGGCGCCCCGCGCGGCGGATCCGGAACGTGCCCGCCGCCAGCCCGAGCACGAGCATCGCGGTGAGCGCGACCCACAGCGGCGTCGTCACCGTGGTGGCGAGCAGGTGGACCCGGACCGGCTGGCGGTTCTGCGCCGCGAACACCACGGCGACCACGACCAGCAGGACGCTCAACCAGCGGCGCTGGAGGAAGGTCACGACGGGGTTCGGGCGGCTGGTCGGGCTCTCGGTGCTGCTCATCGCGTGCTCCTCCGGTGCCGTGGTGCGGTCGGGGCGGGCCGGGCCGCCCGTTCCGAGCATGGCCCACGCGGTCACCCGCCACCAGCGCCTACGCTGACCGGCGTGCCCGTGACGATCGAGACCCGCACCCCCGGCGAGATCACCCCCGCCGAGCTGTACGCCCTGCTCCGGCTGCGCGTCGACGTGTTCGTCGTCGAGCAGACCTGCCCGTACCCCGAGCTCGACGGCCAGGACCTGCTCGACGACTCCCTGCAGGTGTGGGCGCACGACGACGGCGAGCTGCTCGGCACCATCCGCGTGCTGCGGGCGGGCAGCGACCACCCGGCCATCGGGCGGGTGGCGACGGCCGCGGCCGCGCGGGGACGGGGGGTCGCCGGGACGCTGCTGGAGCACGGGATCGCGCTCTGCGGGCCGGGCGCGACGATCCACCTGCACGCGCAGGCGCACCTCGAGGCCTGGTACGGCCGGTTCGGGTTCGAGCGGGCGGGCGCGGACTACGACGAGGACGGGATCCCGCACGTGCCGATGGTGCGGACGCCGCGCTGAGCGGGGCGCGCGGGGGCGCGGCGGGCGCGGGTCAGCGCTGGCAGGTCGGGCACCAGTAGAGCTTGCGGCCCGCCATCTCCTCGACGACGACGGGGGTGCCGCAGGTCCGGCACGGCTCACCGGCGCGGCCGTACACCCAGTGCCGCTGGGCCGGGTCCCGCAGCGCCGCCGCGCGGCCGGCGTCGTCCAGGTCCTCCCGGGTGAGCATCACCCCGGTGGCGATGCCGTCGGCCAGCAGGACCGACCAGTCGTCCCACAGGGCACGGGCCGTCTCCGTCGGCACCCGCTTGCCGGGCGTGTGCGGGTCGAGGCGCGCGCGGTAGAGCAGCTCCGCGCGGTAGATGTTCCCGATCCCCGCGACCACCGCCTGGTCCATGAGCAGCTGCCCGACGGCGGTGCCGCGCGCGGTGAGGCGCTGCACCATCACGTCGGCGGCGGTCCCCGGGCCGGGGGCGACGGCGTCCGCCACCGAGCCGTCGGCCTCCCCGGGCTCGTGGTGCGCCGCCCCGGTGGCCGCCGCGACCGCGTGCGGGTCGGCCATCCGGGCGCGCACGTCGTCCTCGACCGCCGGGTCCGGGCCGAGCCTGGCGAGCGCGGCGGCCGTCGCGGCGGGGTCCAGCACCTCGCACGCCGTGGGCCCGCGCAGGTCGGCGACGGTCTGCTCGGTCGCCAGCCGCACCCGCACCTGGCCGACCGGCTCCGGCGGGAAGTCCTCGAGCTCCGTCCCCTCGTCGCCCTCGCGCTCCCCCTCGCCCATCCGGACCGACCGGCGCACCCGCGGGGCGCCGAGGCTCGCGACCGCGCCGCCGCCCTCCACCAGCGGCGACACCACGCCGAGGAAGTCCCACGCGCCGTACAGGCCGAGGTGCACCCGCAGCACGTGCCCTCCGGCGAAGCCGAGGAACAGCTGCTTGCCGACGGCGGCCGAGGTCAGCAGCTCGCGCCCGTCGAGCAGCGCGGCGCCCTGGGCGAACCTCCCCTGCGGCGAGGACACCGCGACGCGGTGCCCGACGAAGTCCCGCGCGAACTGCCGGGCGATGCGGTGGACGGTGTGACCCTCGGGCATGCGCCCAGGCTAGGGGCCGCGTCCGACACCCGCCGGGGTGGGCCGGCGGGGCGGGGCTCAGTCGTCCCAGAAGGCGGTCCAGAGCCCGACGAGCAGCGCGACCGCGAGCAGCCCGACCGCCGGCCACACCGCGGCCGACCACGTCCAGGCGGCGGCGAGCTCCTCCATCGCGTCCCGGCCGTGCAGGACCCGGCCCAGCAGCGCGGCGGCGGCCCGGAGCGCGAGCTCCAGCACGACGTCGACCGCGCCGGTCAGCACGGGACCGCCCGGCGGACGCGGGGCCGGAGGTCGGCGTCTCGGCAGGTCACGGGCCCATCCTGCCAGGCACAGCGGGCGCACAGCCAGCGCCCGGTCGCGGGTCGCCCGCGGCGTCCCCCGCACCCCGTGCCGGCAGCGGGCACGGCAGAGGGCCCGGACGACCGCGGGTACGCTGCGAGGACCGACCGCTCGGACCGATCAGGGGGCACCACATGGCCGCGAGCACGCCACCGGAGACCACCACGACCGCCGACCGCGCACGCCGCACCCGGGTCGCCGTGGCGACCGTGGTGGCGATCGCGCTGCTGGTCGCGGCCGGCGTCTGGTTCGCGTCCGCGCAGCGCTCCCGGGCGCAGGACGCCGCGGCGCTCGACGAGGCCCTCGCCCGGCTGGAGCCGGTCGCCACCGAGCTGCAGCAGTCGATCGGCTCGTCGCAGGAGGCGCTCACGTCCGTCGAGGGCCGGCTCACCGACCCGGCCCTGGGGACCGCGCTCGCCGACGCGCTGACGGCGGCCGAGGCGCTGGACACCACCGCGCCGACCGAGGGCTCCCCGGCGGAGCAGGTCGCGGCGGTCGAGAAGACGCGCGACGCGGCCCTCGACCACCTGCAGACGATCCAGGACGCCTCCGCCGCGGTCTTCGAGGACAGCTACCGCTTCGACCTCCAGCAGGAGGTCCGGGCGCGCGACGCCGCGGTGGCGGCGCTGGACGGAGCGGCCGACGCGGGCCGGCAGGCCCTGGCCGCGGGCACCGGCGACGCCGACGCCCGGGCCGCGCTGCAGGGCGCGCTCGACGCCGCGGCGGCCGTGACCGCCGCCACGGTCGACACCGAGGACATCGACGCGATCATCGGCGCGACCACGGCGGCCGACGAGGCGCGGACGGCGGTCGAGGCCGCGACGGCGGCGCTCGGGGGCTGAGCCGCCCCGCTCACCCGTCGGCGAGCGGCACCTCGCCCTTCACGTCGTCGTACCCCTGGGCGGCCGGCAGCTCGCCGGGCGCGTACACCAGGCGGACCACCCCGGTCGGGAACACGTCCGACGCCAGCAGCCGCAGCGGGTACACCGGCGCCCCCTCGTCGAACAGCCGCTCCCCGGCCCGGGCGGCGACGGGGTGCACCAGCAGCCGGAGCTCGTCGAGGAGGCCCGCCGCGAGCAGCTGCCGCACCACCGACAGCGACCCGGGCACGACGACCTTGCCGACGCCGGGCTGCGCCTTGAGCGCGGTCACGGCCTCGACCAGGTCGCCCTCGACGCGCTCCGCGTTCCGCCAGCCGAGGTCGGCGGTGCCGCGGGTGGCGACGAGCTTGCGGGTGTCGCCGAGCTGCGTCGCGAACGTGGCGTCCACGTCTCCGGCGGCCTCGCGCTCCGGCCACGCGCCCGCGAAGCTGTCGTACGTGACCCGGCCGAGCAGCAGGACGTCGGCGCCCGCGTAGTCCTCGCTGACCGCGGCGCCCATGTGGTCGTCGAAGTACGGGAAGTGCCACGCCGGGTCGATCCCGGCGACGCCGTCGAGCGAGATGAACAGGGTGGAGACGATCGTCGCCATCGCGGGTCCTCCTTCGGGCGGGCGCCGGGCGCCGCACGGGTGGCTGGTCCCTCATGAGACCCCACCCGCGCGGCGCGTGCCTAGACCCCGTCACCGGCCCGGTGCGTACGCCCCCGCCGCCAGGTCCTCGAGCAGCGTCGGGCCGGTGGGTCGCCAGCCCAGCCGCTCCCGGGTCAGCGCGCTGGACGCGGGCAGGTCGAGGGCGAAGAACCCGCCGATCCAGCCGAAGTGCGCCGCCGCCTCCTCGGACGGCACCGACGCGGCCGGGAGCCCGAGCGCGCGTCCGATCGCCTCGGCGATCTCGCGGGCCGGCACACCCTCCTCGCCGACGGCGTGCACCACCGGCACGTCTCCCTGCGCCGCCGCCCGCGCCAGCGCGAGCGCGATCAGGCGCCCGGCGTCCGACCGGTGCACCGCGGGCCACCGGTTCGCCCCGTCGCCGACGTAGCCCGCGACGCCCCGCTCGCGCGCCACCCGGACGAGCTCCGCGACGAACCCGTGGTCCCCGGACCCGTGCACCGTGGGCGCGAACCGGAGCGCGACGGGGCGCACGCCGCGCCCCGCGAGTCCGAGCGCGTAGGCCTCGCTCGCGCCGCGCGGGGCGTCGGGAGCGGTGTGGGGCGACGCGAGGTCCTCGGTCAGCAGCCGGCCGGGGGCGACGCCGGCGATGCCGGACGCGAGCAGCAGCGGCCGGTCGGTGCCGGCGAGCACGTCGCCGAGCGCCTCGACGGCGGCGCGCTCCGTCCGGCCGGACGCGGCCATGTCGCTGAAGTCGTGCGTGAACGCGAGGTGCAGGACGGCGTCGGCGTCCTCGGCGCCGGCCCGGAGCGCCGCGAGGTCGTCGAGGTCGCCGCGCCGGACCTCGACCCCGGTCGTGGCGAGCGAGGCGGCGGACGCCTCGGAACGGGCGAGGCCGACGACGTCGTGCCCCGCGGCGAGCAGCTCGGGCACCGCGGCCGAGCCGATCCAGCCGGATGCACCGGTGACGAACACACGCATGGGAGTCCTCCTGGACGAGCACCCGGGGCACCCCCGGGGCGGCTGATGTCAGTCGCTGTCATCACCGTACGCCCGATGTCAGGCACTGTCATCACTAGACTGACCGCATGGGACGCTGGGAGCCGGACGCGCAGGGCCGGCTGGCGCGCGCCGCGCTGGAGCTGTACGCCGAGCAGGGCTACGAGCAGACCACCGTCCAGGACATCGCCGAGCGGGCGGGCGTCACCGAGCGCACCTTCTTCCGGTACTTCGCCGACAAGCGCGAGGTGCTGTTCGACGGCGCGCACACCCTGGAGCGCCTGGCCGTCGCCGGGGTCGCCGCCGCGCCGCCCGGCGCGGGACCGCTCGAGGCCGCCGGCGCGGGCGTCGTCCGGGGCTGCGACGCCCTCGCCGACCGGTTCCCGCACGCCCGCACCCGTGCGGGGGTCGTCGCCGCGAACCCCGGGCTGCAGGAGCGCGAGCTGCTCAAGATGGCCGCGCTCGGCCGTGTGGTCGCCGCGGCGCTCCGAGACCGCGGCACGCCCGAG
>NZ_SZYE01000127.1 GCF_005239125.1 Cellulomonas hominis
GACGTCGGCCGGCTCCCGGCGCCGCTGCGGCCCGTGGACGACGCGGGGACCCGGGCCCTGGCCGCCGCGGTGGAGCAGCTGGGCGCCCCGCCCGCGGCGCTCCACGGGGTCGCGTCCGACGGGGTCGCGTCCGACGGGGCCGCGTCCGACGGGGCCGCGTCCGACGGGGTCGCGCCCGACGGTGCAGCGGGGGCCTAGGCCTCGGCGCCCTCGCCGTCCTCGTCGACCGGCCGGACCTCCTCGGCCGCCTCCTCGGGCTCCATCGGGGGATCGGGCTGGTGGAACCTCGACCAGATCGCCCAGACCACGGACACCAGCGGCACGGCGATCACCGCGCCGAGGATGCCGGCGGTCAGCGTGCCTCCCGTGACGGCCAGCGCGACCACGACGGGGTGCAGGGACACCTGCTTGCCCATGACGAGCGGCTGCAGCACGTGCCCCTCGAACTGCCCGATCAGCGCGATGCCGATGCCGACGAACGCGGCCTGGATCGGGCCGTTGGCGGCGAGGGCCACGATCATCGCGATCACCATGGCGGCCGGCGCGCCGATCAGCGGGATGAATGCGCCGATGAGGACGAGGACGGCGAGGGGCGCCGCGAGCGGGACGCCGATGATCGACAGCAGGATGAACGCGAGCAGGCCGTCGGTGACCGCGATGATCACGGTGCCGCGGGTGTAGCCGGAGAACGTGTACCAGCCGGCGCCCCCAGCGGTCTTCCAGGAGTCGCGCACGGACGACGGGAGCTGGTTGACGAACCAGGTCCACATGTCCTGGCCGCGCGCGAGGAAGAAGATCGCGCAGAAGACCGCGAGGGCGAGCGCGGTGAAGACCTCGACGACGGAGCCAGCTGACGCCGCCACCTGCCCGGCGAGGTCGCCGGCGTGCTCCTGGACCCACTGGCGCCCGTTGTCGATCCACTGGGCGATCTGGTCGTTGCTGATCGAGAACGGCAGCGGCCCGTTCTCGAGGAAGTCGACGATCTGGTCGATGCCGTCACCGAACTGCCGCGACAGGGCCTGCCACTGGTTCGCGACGGAGTACCCGACGTAGAACACCATGCCCGCGAGCACCAGGAACCCCGTGAGCAGACCGAGCGCCGTCGCGAGGGCGCGGGGCATCACCCGCGTGTAGAACTCGACGACGGGCCGCAGCACGGCGGTGAACACGAACGCGATGAACACCGCGACGAACAGCAGCTGCACCTGCGCTGTGGCGAAGAACACGAGCGAGATGCCGGCGAGCAGCACGAGGAGCCGCCAGGTGATGCCCGCGGAGGTCCGCAACCACCGCGGGACCCCGTCGTCGAGGGCGGCGCCGGTGGGGGCGCGGCGCTGGCCCGCGACCCGTCGGGCCCCGGATCCTGCGGGCGCACCGGGCCTGCCGGTGCCGTAGCGGTCGGTGCCGCTCTGCTCGGCCATCGTCCGCGCCACCTCCGGGCTGCTGGTGCGATGCGTCCGGCTCGGTGCACCGCCGGACGCCCCCGCCAGTGTGCCCCCACCTGCGGATGCGTGCTCGGCCGCCACTCCGTGCTATGTTTTCTGCCGCACCTGAGGGGTCGGGAAGCGCGGAAAAGCGCACCTCGTACTCGTCAGGCGTACACCCTGTCCGGGTGGCGGAATGGCAGACGCGCTAGCTTGAGGTGCTAGTGCCCGTATAGGGCGTGGGGGTTCAAGTCCCCCTCCGGACACTCGTTGAGACAGCGACGACGAAGGCCTCGGTCCCCGCCAGGACCGGGGCCTTCGTCGTTCCCGCGCGCGTCGGGAGAGGTCTGGACACCCGCTCGCGCCACGCGCCAGGATGGTCCGACCGACGAGCCGATCCTGCTCACCCTGCGAGACGGACCGGCCTGGTCGGCGGCTCCGTCGACGGCGGCGGCCGACGGGTGAGGACCGGGGGAACGATGCGTGCGTGGACGACGTCCGGAGGGGGCGCGCTGGTCGTCCTCGCGGCGCTGCTGCTGACGGGGTGCGGGTCCGGCGAGGGCTCTGCGCCGGCGGACGACGGCGCGGCGGGGGGTGCGGGTGCGGTCACCGCGACCGACCCGGCGCCCGCCGCGACGGACGCGGAGGCGGCGCCCGAGGCGCCCGCGGGTGACGGGCTCCCGACCTGCGACGAGGTCAAGGCGGCCCTGGGGCCCGCGGTCGCGGGGCTGGTCGAGCTGCCCGGGTCGGAGAACGGCGTCACCGAGGGGGTCGACGGCCCCGAGCTCGGCTGCGCCTGGCACACCACGCAGACCGGCGAGGCGAGCCTGGACCTGGAGAACTACGGCGGCCTCAGCGTGGGGGTGCTGCGGGACCCCACCTTCACCGAGGACAGCATGGGGACGCTCGGGTGGGGCGTCGAGGACCCGCGGCTGGACGCCGCCGGGGCGTGGGCGCTGAAGCCGGGCGGCGGGTACGACCCCGCCGCGCAGCTGGACGTCACCGGCCTGCAGGTCGTGCGGGACGGGGTGGTCGTCGTGCTGACCGCCGGCGGGGTGGCGCTCCAGGACGTGCCGGAGCTCTCGGCCCTGACCCACGACTGGGCGCTGGGCGGCGGTCTCGCCGTGCTCGACGTGACCGGGCGGGCCTGACGCCGGGACGCCGGAGGGGTTCCGGACGGCGGCGGTCGTCGGCCCGTTCGGCGGCGTGCTCGGCGTGCCGACGAACCCGCGCGGGGCGGGGACCGTGGGCTGAGCCCGCACCGGTTGGGCCGTCCGGGTGTCGTCGGAACGGGGGAACCCGCGCGCGTCGGCGCGGGCGGCCGACCGCCCGCGCCGCCGGCCGAGGAGCGGCCTGACCTGCGACGTCGGGTGGTCCGGACGCCCCGGCGGGCGGGTGCCGTCCGGGACGGGGGAGCGCGACCGGGTGGTCGGCGTCGAGTTCACCCCGCACCGAGCCACAAACGGGACAAACCGGACCGTAGTCTCGCGGCGACCGATGCCTCACCGGCGACGACGCCCCGGAGGACGCCGTGCACGCCCGCCTCGTCCCGCTGCCCCGCGTGACCGCCGTCGACGTGCGCGCCTGGCGCCGTCTCGCCGACGCCGCCGTCGAGCCCAACCTCTACCTCGACCCCCGGTTCCTCGTCCCGGCCCGGCACCGCGGGCGGGAGGTCGACGACGTGCGGCTGCTGGTCGTCGAGGAGGGCGGCGAGTGGCTGGCGCTGCTCGCCCTGACGACGACCACGGTCGCCCCGGGCGTGCCGGTCCGGGCGGTGACCACCGGGGGGACGTTCATGACGACGCACTCCGACCGGCACCACCCGCTGGTGCGGGTCGGGCGCGAGGTCGACGCGCTCGGCGCGCTGCTCGGCGGGCTGCGCGAGGTCGGGCTGCCGGGGCTGGTGCAGCTGCAGCACTTCCCGGTCGACGGGCCGCTCGCGGACGCGCTCGGGCGGGTGGTGGCGCGGGGCGGGATGCTCGTGCACGAGCGCCGCCGCACCTCGAGCGCCTACGCCCCGCGGTCGGCGGTGGCGCAGCGGCTCCCGCGGGCGACGAGCGGGCCCGTCCTCGACCCGCCGCTGGCGGTGGACCACATGGGCGCGGGGCGCCGGAAGGACCTGCGACGGCGGCTCCGCGGACTCGCGCGCGACGCCGGCGGCGCGCTCGAGCTGCACGACGTGAGCGACGACCCCGCGGTCGACGCGGAGTTCGCCGCGTTCCAGGCCGCGGGCTGGAAGGGCGACGCCGCGCGCGGCGGGGCGGCGCTCGGCCTCGACCCGGTGGCCCACCGGTGGTTCCGGGACGTGGTCGCCGGGTTCCGCCGGGACGGCGACGCGATGGTGCTCCGGCTCACCGCGGGCGGCGAGACGGTGTTCCTGAGCTACGCGCTGCGGTCGGGCGGCACGTACTTCGGCTTCCTGGACGCGTACGGCGAGAAGCACGCCCGGCACAGCCCCGGGGCCGTCGGCCGGCTGGCGGAGCTGACGTACGTGCTCGGGTCGACGGACGCCCCGGCGTTCGACCCGGCCTTCGACGCGCGGTACGTCGCCGGCACCCAGCTGTACCCCGGGCGGCGGGAGCAGGCCGACCTCCTGGTGTCGACCCGCGGCCTCGTGGGGCGGACCGCGGTGCGCGCCGCCCCGGTGGCCGCCCGGTTCGGGATCGGCGCCCGGGCGGCGGGGCTCCCCCTGGTCCCGGCGGGCGGCGAGCAGCTCGCGGAGTGGCTGGCGCTGGTGGCCTGAGCGCCGCGCTCAGCGCCGCGCCACGGCCAGCAGGTGCCCGGACGGGTCCGGGGCGCCCGGGCGCCCCGGAGCGCGCTCGGCGAGCACCACCGCCGCGGCGACCACCTGGTCGTCGGGCGGCACGAGCCTCAGGGCGAGCGACCCGGGCGCCTCGACGCCCGTCACCCGCACGTCGTCGAACCCCGCGGCGGCGACCTCCTCGCGCAGCTCGGCCGCCGTGTGGACGTGCGCCGCGGAGAGGCCCTCGGCAGGGTCGGCGGGACCCTCCCCGCGCTCGACCAGCCGCAGCCGCGCGGGGCGGGGCGGGTCCGCGGACCCCGCGCCCGTCACCCGGTCCGTCGCCGCGACCACCCGGGAGACCGCTCCCGCGAGCACGACCCCGCCGGGCCGCAGCACCCGCCGGGCCTCGCTCAGCGCCACCAGCCGGTCGGCGCGGTCCCGCAGGCGGTGCAGGGGCCCGAGCAGCAGCACCGCGTCGAACGACCCGTCCGGGAACCGCAGGGTGCGGGCGTCGCCGCGCTCGGCCCCGCACCCGCCCGCCGCGCGGGCCGTGGCGACGTGCTCCGGCACGGGGTCGGCCAGCGTGACGGGGTGGCCGCGCCCGGCGAGCCAGGCCGCGTGCACCGCCGTCCCGCCGCCGACGTCGAGCACCTCGGCGCCCGGCGGCAGGTGGTCGGCGAGCAGCCGCCGGGTCCGGGCGAGCTCGACCAGCCCGGCCGGGGACCGGGGCGTGCGCGGCGACGGCTCGTCGAACCGTCCCCCGTCGAACCGGCGGAGGTGCGCGTCGAGGTCGGCCCGGCTGCCCATCGAGCCAGTCTGCGCGGGCGCGGGCCGCGGCGGGGGCGACTTCCGTCCCGGGGGGGTCCTGACCACCCCCGCCGGTCACCTACGCTGTCCGGCGATGATCACTCGTGCCGAAGGGGCGTACCTGGGCGCCGTCCGGGCCTTCCAGAACCCGATGCTGGACCTGCTCCACAAGCGGCACGCCCCCCTCGTCGTCTCCCTGCTGTCGCTCGTGTTCACCGCCGAGCGCCCCCAGGTCCCGGTCGCGGACGCGCACACCGAGGTCGGCGACGCTCTCGACCAGCTGCGCGCGGCGGGCCACGGCGACGACCTGCCGGCCGGCTCACCCCGCGACCTGTGCCGGCAGTGGGCCGACGCCGGCTGGCTCGCGCGGCAGGTGCTGGACGACGACGTCGAGGTCTACACCCTGTCCGCGCACGCGGTGGGCGCGCTGGAGGTCGCGGGTCGCGCGGGCGGCACCCGGGCGCGCGTGTCCCAGTCCCGGGTGCGGACCCTGCTGGACGCGGTGGAGCGGCTCGCGGAGGACGCCGACCCGGACGCGATGATGCGGATGGCCCGGCTGGACGCCGAGATCGCGCGGCTGCGGACGGAGCTGGACCGGATCCAGCGGACCGGTGAGGTCGAGCAGACCGACGAGGAGACGCTCCTCGAGGAGGCGGAGAACGTCCTGCACCTGGTGCGGGAGCTGCCGGCCGACTTCGCCCGGGTCGCCGAGTCGATCAAGGTGATGCAGCGCGACGTCGTGCAGGCGCTGCGCCAGGACGAGCGGCCGACCGGCGAGGTGCTGCGCGAGTACCTGGAGCGCGGCGAGCACGTCATGGACGCGACCCCCGAGGGCCGGGCGTTCGCCGGCGCGCTCCGCCTGATCGGCGACCCCCAGCGCCTCGACGCGCTCGCCACCCAGCTGTCGACCGTGCTGCGGCACCGGTTCACCCGCCGGCTGCCGGCGCAGCAGCGCGCGGAGCTCCGGGACATCGGCCGGCGGATCGAGCAGGGGCTGGACCAGGTGTTCACGGCGCAGCGCGAGGCGTCGTTCGTCATCACCGCCCAGGTGCGGAACCACGACCCGCTGCGCGACCGGCAGGTCGACGAGCTGCTGCGCGACGTGATGACCGGCCTGCAGGCCTGGGTGCCGGGTGCCCGCCGCGGCCAGGCCGTCGACCCGCTGCGCCGGCTCCCGGTCGCGGAGGTCGAGCACCTGCGGCAGACCGCGGGCGACCTGCGGCCCGCGGAGCCGCCGAGCCCGCTCACCGCGTGGGACGACGGCGACGACGCGGACGCGGCGGCCGCGGAGGCGCTGGCCTGGGGCGGCCCGCACTACGCCGACCTCGGGTCGCACCTCGCCGCGTTCGCCGGTGGCGCGGCGACGGTCGACGTGGGGGAGGCGTTCAACGCCGCGCCCGAGCCGCTGCGCCGGCCGGTCGACCTGCTGGGCCTGCTGGAGATCGCCCACCAGCGCGGCATGACGGAGACGGACGAGGTCGCGTACGTGGACGCGGTCCGCCCGGACGGCACCCGGCGGCGGTTCGCGTTCGGGGGCGTGACGACACTGACGAAGGACGAGGACCATGACTGACACGACGACGGACGACCGCGCGGAGGTCCCCGGCGCCGACGACGTCGACGTCTTCATCGACACCGTGTCGATGGAGGAGGACCCGGCCGAGCTGTTCCCCGGCGACTCCGGGACCCTCGACGCCGACGTCCGCCGCGTCCTGGTCCGGCTGCTGCAGCGCCGGTTCCTGCTCGCGGAGAAGAACCGGCAGCAGTGGCGCACGCTGCTGGACAACCAGCAGGTCATCGAGTCCCGGCTGCACGACCTGTTCGTGCACCTGGTCGTCGACCACCAGCGCGGCATCGCCTACAAGCGGCAGGTGCGGTCGGACGAGCTCGACGTGCCGGTGCTGCTCCGCGACGAGGCGTACACCCGCGCCGAGACGCTGGTGCTCGTGCACCTGCGCACCGTCTTCCAGCGCGAGCGCGGGGCGGGCGAGACGTCTGCGCGCGTCGACGTCGAGGAGATCGAGCAGACCGCGCTGACCTACTTCGACCCCGACGACACCAACGTGGCCGCCCGGCAGCGGGAGATCCGCGCCGCGGTGCTGCGGCTGGCCAAGGAGGGCGTGGTCGAGGAGGAGTCGGAGGGCCGGTACCGGGTCACCCCGCTGGTCGAGGTGGTGCTGAGCAACGAGCGGCTGTCCGAGCTGAGCGCGTGGCTGCGGGAGCAGGTCCGCACCGGCGGCGGGGCTACGGCGGACGAGGCGGCGGCCGACGAGGCGCCGGTCGAGGACGAGGCGCCGGTCGACGAGGCGCCGGACGCCGACGACGGCGCCGGCACCGCCGACGCCGGGCAGGAGCCCGCCGACGCGGACGCCGACGCCGGGGAGCCCGCCGACCTCGGTCCCACGCTCGAGGAGGCGGCCGCGGCCCCGGAGCCCGCCGCCGCCCCCGCCGCTGACGACGACGACCCGGAGGTCGCACGATGACGATGGTCGACACCCTGTTCGGCCTGATCCCGGCCGCGTCGACGGGCCAGCAGTGGGTCGCCCGCGACCTGCAGCTCGTCAACTGGGGCGGCTACGACGGCCACCACCGGGTGCGGTTCGCCCCGACGGCGACGCTGCTGTCCGGCGGCTCCGGCTCCGGCAAGTCGACGCTGATGGACGCGTACATCGCCCTCCTGATGCCGCACACCACCCCGTTCAACGGCGCGTCGAACGGCGGGGTCGTCGGCCGCCCGCGCGGCAAGGACCAGCGGAACATCCTGTCCTACGCCCGCGGCAAGCTCGACGAGTCGCGCACCGCGGACGGCACCCGGCAGCGGGTGCTGCGCGGCGACGGGCGGGACACGTGGTCCGCGATCGCGATGACCTGGGTCGACCAGGCCGGCCGCGAGCTGACCGCGGTGCGCGCCTGGTACGTGCCGTCGGCGGCCCGCACGCTGGAGGACGTCATCGCCCTGCGCGCGACGGCGGACGGCCCGTTCGACCTGCGCGACCTGGAGGGCGCCGCGGCGGACCGGTTCCCGCGCCCCGTGCTGGCCGAGGCCGGGCTGACGGCGTTCGACACCGACCGCGAGTTCACGGCCCGGCTGCACTCGACGCTCGGCATCGGCGCGACCGGGGACGGCGCCAAGGCGGTCGCGCTGCTCGGCCGCATCCAGGCGGGGCAGCAGATCACCACCGTGGACGCGCTGTACAAGGCGATGGTGCTGGAGGAGCCGAGCACGTTCGCGACGGCCGACGCAGTGGTCGAGCAGTTCGACAAGCTGTCCGGCACCCGCGAGCAGATGATCACCGCGCGCCAGCAGGTGAAGGCGCTGGAGCCCATCCGGGAGCACCGGGCGGCCCTGGACGAGGCCGCGGAGCGGCTGCGGGTGATCGACCGGGTCGGCACGTTCGACGACGACCGGTCGACTGCGGCCCTCTGGCGGCACGAGCGCCGGCTGGGGCTGCTGCGGGCGGTCGAGGAGGAGCTGGGCCGCGAGCACCAGCACGCCGAGAAGCGCGCCGCCGAGACCACCGGCCGGATCGCCGCCGCGCGCTCGGAGCTGGAGGGCGTCCGCGAGACGCTGTGGTCGTCGGGCGGCGACCGGCTGGCGACGGCGCAGCGCGAGCTCGTCGCGACCGAGGACCGGCTGGAGCGCGTGTCCCGCGCCCGGGGCCGGCTCGACGACGTGCTGCGCACCGCGTTCGGCACCACGGTGTCCAGCGAGAAGGAGTTCGACGCGCTGGCGGCGCGCGGGCGCCGGGCGCAGGCCGACGGCGACGCGAAGTCCGAGGCGCGCGCGGAGTTCGGCACCGCGATGTCCGAGAAGAAGGCCGCGGGGGTCGACCTGGCGGTGCTCCGCTCCGACCGCGACGCCGTGGCGCGACGGCAGGACAACATCCCGGGCGACCTGCACCGGGCGCGCGCGGCGCTGGCCGAGGCGGCCGGGCTCACCCCGGAGGAGCTGCCGTTCGTCGCGGAGCTGATCGAGGTCCGCACCGAGCACGAGCCCTGGCGTGACGCGTTCAACCTGGCGCTGGGCGGGTTCGCCACGCTGCTGCTCATCGACGCGGCGCACGTCACGGCGTTCCGCCGCGCGATCGACGCGGTCCCGACGGCGCGCCGCATCCGGTTCGAGGGCGTGCCGACCGACCTGCGCTCCGACGTGGCGCTGGACCCGCGGACGCTGCCCGGCCGGCTGGACTTCCGCAACGGGCCGTTCACCGGCTGGCTGCGCAGCGAGCTCGCGAGCCGGTTCGCGTTCGTCTGCGTCGACACCCCGGGCGAGCTGTCCCAGCACCCGAAGGCGCTGACCCGCTCGGGCCAGGTGTCCGAGGGCCGCCGGGGCGCGCACGGCGGCCAGGGCCGCGCGAACGTGCTCGGGTTCACCAACACCCGCCGGCTCGCGCACCTGGACGAGCAGATCGCCGCCGCGCAGGCCCGGCTGGACGACGCGGAGCGCCAGGTGCGCGCCGCCGAGGACCGGCTGGACGCGCACGACGTCGAGCTGCGCGCCTACGAGCAGCTCGACGCGGTCTCCTGGGACCAGGTGGACGTCGCGGCTGTCGAGGCCGAGCGCGCCCGGTGGTCGCAGGTCATCGAGGACGTCACGGCCGGCAACCCCGAGGTCACCCGGCTCCAGCAGCGCGTCGGCGAGCTCGAGAAGACGATCCGCGACCTGACCGAGGAGGTCGGCCGGACCAAGGGCTCGGCCGAGGACCTGGGCGGCCGCTGGTCGACCGTCACCGACGAGGTCGACGCCGCGCAGCTCGCGCTGGACGAGGCGCAGGACGCCGGCGTGACCGTCGGCGACGACCAGCGGGCGTACCTGGACGCGCTGCTGGGCGGGTCCTCGGGGACCGGCGCGGGCGGGTCCCGGCCGGCGCCCGCCGCGGCGCTCGCCGCGTTCGACAGCACGGTGGCGCGGGCGAACGAGATCCTGCGCACCGACCTGCTCGCCGCGCAGCAGACCATCGGCGCGGCCCGCGAGGCGCTGCGCCGGACCTTCGAGACGTTCGTCGAGCGCTGGCCCGACCCGAACCTCGGCACCGACCCCGACGGGTCGTACGCCGACTTCGCCCGCATCCTCGCGGCGCTGGAGACGTCGGGGCTGCACGAGCTCGAGGCCGAGTGGCGCAAGAGCCTCCTGCGGCTGTCCGGCAACGACCTCACGGACCTGCACCACGGCCTGAGCCGGTCGGTCCGGGAGATCAAGGAGCGGATCCAGCCGGTCAACGACATCCTCGCGGACCTCCCGTTCGCCGACGACGACCACCGGCTGCGGATCGACGCCCGGGACACGCAGTCGACGGTCGTGGCCCGGTTCCGCAAGGAGCTCAAGGACCTCAACGAGCTGCTGGCCACCGAGGCGTCCGACGCCGAGCGCGAGCGCCGGTACCACCGGATGGCGAAGGTCATCGACCGCATCCGGCGGACGTCCCCGGACTTCGCCGACCTGGTCGACGTCCGCCGGCACGTGCGGCTCAGCGCCGAGAAGGTCGACCTGGACGGCAACCACGTCGCGCTGTACGACCACATCGGCGAGAAGTCCGGCGGCGAGTCGCAGGAGCTCGTGGCGTTCATCGTCGGCGCAGCCCTGCGGTACCAGCTCGGCGACGCCGGGGCGCCGCGTCCGCGGTACGCACCGGTGTTCCTGGACGAGGCGCTGATCAAGGCGGACGCGCGGTTCACCGGCCGGGCGATCGGCGCCTGGCGCGGGCTCGGCTTCCAGCTCGTGATCGGGGCGCCCAACGACAAGTTCAGCGCGCTGGAGCCGCACGTGGACCTCAAGTACGTGGTGCTCAAGGACACCGGCGGCCGGTCGCGCACCAAGCCGGTCGCGGGCGTCGCGGCGGACTGACGCGGCGGGGCCGGGGGAGGGGCGGCGGTGGAGCCGGAGGTGCTGCTGGTGGCCGGGCGGTCGGGCGCGGGCAAGTCGTCGGTCGCGTTCGAGCTGTCGGCGCGGTGGCGGCGCTCCGGGCTCGCGCACTGCCTGGTCGACGGGGACAACCTGTCGGCCGCGTACCCCAAGCCGGCGGCCGACCCGCACGGCACCGCGCTGACCGAGGCGAACCTGCGCGCGGTCTGGGGGGTGTACGCGGCCGCGGGCTACCGGCGGATCGTCTACGTCAACACGGTGAGCGTCCTGGAGCGCGAGCTCGTCACCCGGGCGCTCGGCGGCCGGGCGCGGGTGTCCGGGGTGCTGCTGACGGCGTCCGTGCGGACGATCCGGGAGCGGCTCGGGGCCCGGGAGATCGGGTCCGCGCTGCGGGAGCACCTCGACCGGTCGGCCGCCGCGGCGGAGCTGCTCGACCGCGCGGCGGGCCCGTGGGTCACCCGGGTCGGGACGGACGGCCGGACGGTCGAGCAGGTCGCGGCGGACGTCGCGGCCGCCTCCGCCTGGGAGGCCTGACCGGCCGGCGCGCCGGCCGCGCGCACCCACGTCGAGATCGGCGCGTGCGCCCGACATCGGTGCGTCCACCCGCCGATCTCGGCGGGAAGCGCCGATCTCGGCGGCGCGGGCCAGGGCGGGCCCGGGCCGGGCGGGCGGCGTCAGTGCGCGTGCGTCCCGCCGCCCGGGCCCGCGACGTCCCGCGCGGCCGCGG
>NZ_SZYE01000128.1 GCF_005239125.1 Cellulomonas hominis
ACCGCGGCGACGGCCACCGCGCCGCCGGCCGCGCCGACGAACCCGCGGTGGCCGTCGGGGCGGGCGCCGCGGCCCTCGACGCGGCGCAGCAGCAGCCGCGGCGCGTGCACGCTGACGTGCCCGGTCCCCGCGTCGGCCCGCACCACGATGTCGATGTCGTAGACCTCGCTCAGCAGCTCGGAGGTCAGCGCGCGCTCGGGCGCGCCGTCGGCGACCACCCGGCCGCCGTGCAGCACCAGCACCCGGTCGGCGACGGCAGCGGCCTGCTCGAGGTCGTGCAGCACCACGCCGACCGCGACGTCGTGCTCGTCGGCGAGGTTGCGCACCAGCTCGAGCACCTCGACCTGGTACCGCAGGTCGAGGTGGTTCGTCGGCTCGTCGAGCAGCAGCACGCCGGTGTCCTGGGCCAGCGCCGAGGCGAACCAGACCCGCTGCACCTGGCCGCCGGACAGCGCGTCCACGTCGTCGCCGGCGAGGTCGGCGATGCCGGCGAGCTCCAGCGCCCGGTCGACGGCGGCCCGGCCCTCGGGGTCCGTCCCGCGCCAGCCCTGCCGGTGCGGGTGCCGCCCGAACTCGACCGCGTCCCGCACGGTGATCCCGGCGGGCGTGGGCCGGGACTGCGCGAGCAGCGTGACCCGGCGGGCGAAGTCGCGGGCCGACAGCGCGTCCGCGTCCCCGTCGGCGACGGTGACCCGGCCGGACGACAGCCGCTGCAGGCGGGCCATCCCGCGCAGCAGCGTCGACTTGCCCGAGCCGTTCGGCCCGACCAGCGCGGTCACCCGGCCCGCGGCGAGCTCGACGCTCGCCCCGGTGACGACGGGGTCGCCGCCGTAGCCGATGCTGACGTCGGCGGCGGCCATCGCGGCAGGGTTCACGGGCACGACCCGGACATTAGCGAAGGCTTACCTCATAAGTCCATCCGCGTCCGCCGTGTCGCGCTCCCGTCCCCCGCGGGCGCGCCGCCCCGCCCTCGCCTACCGTGGCCGGGTCCGGTCCCCGGCAGACGGAACGTGGTGCACACATGAGCGGTCCCCGGCGGCACGACGTGCTCGTCATCGGCGGCGGCAACGCCGGGCTGTCCCTGGCCGGGCGGGTGCGGCGGGACGGGTGCCGCGACGTCGCGGTCGTCGAGCCGCGGTCGGTGCACCACTACCGCCCGCTGCTGTCCTACGTCGCCTCCGGCACGGCGACCCTCGCCGACCTGCGCCGCCCCCAGGACGAGGTGGTCCCCTCGGGCGTGCGCCGGTACGCCGGCACGGTCGCGTCGGTCGACCCCGCCCGGTCGGTCGTCGTCCTCGCGGACGGCACGGAGCTCGGCTACGGCGACCTCGCCGTCTGCCCGGGGTCCGAGGTCGACTGGGACGCCGTCCCCGGCGCGCGGGAGGCGGTGGCGACCCCGCACGCGGCGACCAGCTACCTGCCCGAGCAGGCCGAGAAGACGTGGACGATGCTCTCGGCGCTGCGCGCGGGCCGCGCGGTGTTCGCGCTGTCCGACCGGCACGTGCCCTGCTCCCCCGTCGGCCTGAAGCCCATGTTCGCCGCGCTGGACGTCTGGCGGCGCACCGGGGTCCTGGGGGACATCCAGGTCGAGCTGCTGGCCGAGGGGCCGCACCTCGTCCGGCACGCCGAGGCGGACCGCCGGCTGCGGGCCGCGGCCGAGGAGTACGGCGTCCGGGTGCGGCTGCGCACCGCGGTGACGTCGGTCGACGCCGGGGCGCGGACCCTGACGGCGGCCGGCGACGGCGGGCTCGAGGAGGTCGGCTACGACGCGCTCTACCTCGCGCCCCCGCACCGGGCGTACGGCTGGATCGCCGACAGCGACCTGGCGGCCGGCGACAGCGAGGGCTTCGTCGCGGTCGACCCGGAGACGCTGCAGCACGTCCGGCACCCCCGCGTCTGGGGCCTCGGGGACGCCGCGACGGTCGGGACGCTGCCCTCGGGCGGCGCGCTGCGGCGCCAGGTGCCGGTCGTCGCGCACAACATCCAGGCGCGCCGCACCGGCCGGACGATGCACCGGTACGACGGCTACTCCGTCGCCCCGGTCACCACCTCGCGGCGCCGGCTGCTGCTCGCCGAGTTCGACCGCGACGGCCGGCCCGAGCCGTCGCTGCCGTTCCCGGATCTCGCCCGGCCGCGGCCCGGCCTGCTGCTGTTCGACCGGTACCTGGAGCCGCTGATCTACTGGCACAAGCTCCTCCCGGGTCGCGTCTCCTGACAGGCGGCCCGGCCGGTGGCAGGGTGAGGGCGTGCAGATCGACGACATCCCGGTCCGGACCCTCCGCGGCGAGGACACCACCTTCGGCGCGCTGACGGCGGGGCGCGTGGCCCTCGTGGTCAACGTGGCGTCCCGGTGCGGGCTCGCGCCGCAGTACGAGCAGCTCGAGGCGCTGCACCGGTCCTACGGGGCCCGCGGCTTCACCGTCGTCGGGGTCCCCAGCAACCAGTTCCTGCAGGAGCTCGGGTCGTCCGACGCGATCGCGGAGTACTGCTCGGCGACCTGGGGCGCGACCTTCCCGATGCTGGAGAAGACCCCCGTGAACGGCCGGCACGCGCACCCGCTGTACCGGGCGCTGCACGACGTCCCGGACGACGCGGGCAAGGCGGGTCGGATCACCTGGAACTTCGAGAAGTTCCTGGTCGCGCCGGACGGGCGCGCCCGCCGGTTCCGCCCCCGCGTGCTGCCCGACGCGCCCGAGGTGGTCGCGGCGATCGAGGACCTGCTGCCGGAGCGCACCCCGGGGGCGTGACCTCGAGCCGCCCGCGCGCCGACGCGCGCCCGGCTCTCGATGCGGGCCGGGGCACCCGCACCATCTCGGGGCTCCGCAGGTGACGGCTCCGGTCCGGGTCAGCTGCCGGCGGCCGTCACGACCGTCGTGGCCGTGATCGCCGCGGTCATCGCCGCGGTCGACGCCGTGATCGCGTCCTGCACCGCCTTCGCGGCCCAGGCGCCCTCGGCGACCTGCTTCGCGCGCCGCCGGACGTCCCGGGCCGGCACTCCCCCGCGGTCGACGACCGACGGCGCCAGGCTCAGCGCGTGCAGCAGCGCCACGAGCGCGCCGGTGCGCGGGTCCGGGTCGAGACCCTGCACGAGCACCGCGGCGAGCCGCGCGCGGACCTCGTCCTCGTGGCGCCCGTCCGCCTCGGGCCACCGGGTGCGCGGGAACAGCCCGAGCACCCGGTCGTCCTCCCGGCGCAGGATCCCGCGCTCCGCGAGCCGCGCCGTGAGCGCGTCGCGCGCGCCCTTGCCGAGCCGGTTGACCAGGTCGGAGGCGGAACGCTCGCGCTCGGCGACCCGCCGGAGCGCCTCCGCCAGCACCGGGTCGGCCACCGTCGCGCCCGGGGCGGCGGCGACCTTCGCGCCGGACCAGATGCTGGTGCGCTCCCGGACGTGCACGGCCTCGTCGAGCGCGAGCTCCAGCAGCAGCGCGCCGCCCAGGGCCACGTCGACGTGGCTCGACGTGGCGGTGCCCTTGCGGTCGTCGAGCAGCAGGAGCAGCAGGTCCTCGGCGATCAGCGTGGTCATGCGGCGAGCCTAGCGACGGGCCCCGACTCGCACGCCGCCCGGCCCGCACGCCGACCCGGCCCGCACGCCGCCCGGGTCGGCCCGCCTCACCCCGCCAGGTGCCCCCACCGCGGCGCGAGGTCGCGCCACGGCCCGACCGCCACCACGGCACCCTCCTCGAGCACCACGACCCGGTCCGCCCGCGCGAGCGCCGCCCGCTTGGACGTCGCCCCGACGACGGTGGTGCCACGCTCGCGGAGGGCGGTCCACAGCTCGATCTCGGTGCTGGCGTCGAGCGCGCTGGACACGTCGTCGGCCAGCAGCAGCTCCGACTCCGTGGCGAGCGCGCGGGCGAGCGCGAGCCGCTGCACCTGGCCGCCGGACAGCCGCACGCCGCGGTGCCCCACCAGCGCGTCCGGGCCGCCCGCCTCGGCCACGTCGGTGGCCATCCGCGCCGCGGCCAGCGGCCCCTCGACCGCGCGGTCGTGGTCGAGCCGCACGTTGTCGGCGAACGTCCCGGACAGCACGCGCGGCACCTGGGCGACGTGCGCGACCCGGCCGGGCCGCAGGAACTCCTCGGCGTCGGCGACGTCGGCGCCGTTCCACCGGATCCGGCCGGTGTGCGCCATGAGCCCGGCGAGCGCCGACAGCAGGCTGGACTTGCCCGCGCCGACCCGCCCGAGCAGCAGCACGAGCTCGCCGCGCTCGACCGTGAGGTCCACGCCGGCGACGCCGATCGTGCCGTCGTCGTGCACGGCGCCGACCCCGCGGAGCTCCAGCCGGTCGAACCGGTCGCGCTGGTCGGGTGCGGGCGGCGGGGCGACGCCGGCCTGCAGGTCGACGCCCGGCTGCTCGTCCACGAGGTCCGCGCCGGCCGCGAACGACGCGGTGGCCTGCTGCCAGGACCGGGTGCCGGGGGCCTCGGTGACGACCGCGCCGGCGACGACGCCGAACCAGTTGAACCCGGCGACCGCGCCCGCGACCAGCAGCGTGCTCGCGAGGTCCCAGACCCCGGCGAGCAGCGCGCCCCAGGCCACGACCGCGCCGACCTGCACCATGATGATCGGCACCCCGTCGAGCACGGCCTGCACGCGGTGCTCGAACACCGCGGCCTGGACGCGACCGTCGTCGACCCGCCGCAGGTGCGCGTGCACCTGCGGCGTCCGGGCCGCGAGCTTGACCGTGCGGGCGGCGTCGAGCGCGGAGACGAGCGAGCGCCCGAAGCCCGCGCGGGCCGCGGCCGACCGCGTCGCCGAGCGGCCCGCGACGCCGCGACCGGCGAGCGCGCACGCGGCGCTGACGACGAGGACCGCGAGCAGCACGGCGCCCGCCAGCAGCGACCAGCTGAGCACCGCCGTGACCGCCACCAGGACGAGGCCGTTCACCAGGTCGACCCAGCGGTCGGCGTACCGCACGAACCGGTCCGCGTCGAGCGCGCGCGCCACGACCTCCCCGGGGGGCGTGCGGCGCAGCCGGTGCTGCCGGGTCTGGCCGACCAGGACCGCCAGCCGGACCCGGAGCAGCAGCTCGATCCACCACTTCGGGTACAGCCGGAACGCCAGCGAGCTGCACGGGGCGACGAGCAGCAGCGTGATCGCCAGCGCCACGACGAGGCCCGTCGTGGGCTCCCCGGCGCGCAGGCCCTCGACGGTGTGGCCCCAGAGGTAGCCGGTCACGGCGCCCTGGGCCGCGAACAGGCTGGACAGCAGGAAGAGCAGACCGCCGAGCAGGCCCCAGCGCGGCTTCACGACGAGGGCGTGCGCGATGCCGCGCGCGAGGCTCGGACCGGTGCCGGGGTCGCGCAGCGCGGGCGGCGGGCCGGTGCGGCGCCGCGCGCCGACCTCGGTGCCCGCACCCGCCGCCTCGACGTCCCCGCGTCCGGCCCCGGGGACCTCCGCGTCGGCGCCCTCCGCGCGCTCCGTCCCGGCGCCCTCCGCGCGCTCCGTCCCGGCGCCCCCGTCGAGCACGCCCGCGTGCCCGTCGGTCCGGCTCGCCGTGAGCAGCGCCCGGAACGGCCCGTCCTCCCGGGCGAGCACCTCCCGCGCACCCTGCTGCACGACGCGCCCGTGGTCGAGGACGACCACCTGGTCCGCGCGGTCGACGGTGCCGAGCCGGTGCGCCACGAGCACGCCGGTCCGCCCGCCGAGCAGGCGCTCGGACGCCGCGACGACGCGCGCCTCGGTCAGCGGGTCCATGCGCGCGGTCGCCTCGTCGAGCACGACCACCTGCACGTCCCGCACCAGCAGGCGCGCGAACGCGACCAGCTGCTCCTCGCCCGCGGACAGCGAGGTCCCGCCGGGGCCGAGCAGCGTGTCCAGCCCGTCGGGCAGGCCGGCGACCCAGTCGGTGAGCCGCAGCTCGCGCACGGCGGCCTCGACGTCGGCGCGCGGCACGTCGGCGAACAGCGTGATGTTCTCGGCGAGCGTCCCGGCGAGGATCTCGGTGCGCTGGGTGACCACCCCGACGGCGGCACGCAGGTCCTGCAGGTCGAGGTCGCGCACGTCGGCGCCGCCGAGCAGCACCGACCCCGGCTCGGGCTCGACCGCGCGGGACAGCAGGGAGGCCAGGGTCGACTTGCCGGACCCGGTCCGCCCGACGAGCGCGACCGTCCGCCCCGCCGGGACCCGCAGGTCGACCCCGCGCAGGGCGAAGGTGCCCTCGGCGTAGGAGAAGTGCAGGTCGCGCAGCTCGAGGTCGAGAGGCCCCGTCGGCACCGGCCGCCCGCCGGCCGGCTCGGGCTCGGTGTCGAGCAGCTCGCGGATGCGGACGAGGGCGCCGATGCCCTCCTGGACGTCCGGCAGGTGCCGGGCCAGCATGTCGAACTGCCCCACGAACGACGCGGTGACGAGGAACAGCGTGACCAGCCGCGCGACGGACAGGTCGCCCGCCCCGGCGAGCACGACGCCGGCGACGACGACGCCCGCGAGCAACGCGTGCAGCAGGGTCCCGGCCCGGGCGGTCATCCGGGTCTCCACGGCCAGCACCCGGTCGAGCATCCGGTGCACGACGGCGGACGCCTCGGCGAGCCGCCGGACGGCGAACGCCTGCCCGCGGCTGGTGCGCAGGTCGTCGCGGGCGGCGACCGCCTCCTCGAACGCCGCGGCGTTGTCGGTCCAGGCGCGCTCCTCGACCACCTTGCGGCGGGCGATCTCCCCCAGCGACGGCCGGACCACGAGCACGGTGATCCCGCCGAGCAGCGGGAACAGCACCCAGGCCGGCCACCAGGTCAGCCCGCCGACGATCCACAGCGGCACGCAGCCGACCACGGTGCGCCCGAGCCCCCACACCTGCCGGCGCACGAGCGTGCCGACCGCGTGCGTGTCGTCGTCCACCCGGTCGAGCACCTCCCCGACCGCCTGCTCGGTGAGCGTGCCGAGCGGCTGGTGCAGCGCGGCGCTCAGCAGGTCGCCGCGCAGCCGGCCCTCGGCGCGGTCCACGACCCCGGCCCACGCGACCTGCCCGACGGTGTCGACCAGCGCGGAGCCGACCAGGCACACCGCGAGCAGCCACAGCCCGGCGGAGGTCGGGTGCTCGGCGATGTCGCCCGCGACGACGGTGCCGAGCGCGGCACCCACCGAGGCGATGGTCAGCGCGACGAGCGCGAGCCCGGCGACGGGACCGCGCAGGCGGCGCCAGTCGAGGCGGCGGGAGGGGTCGGCGGGCGCGCGCGTGCCCCGGTCGGTGGTGGTGTCGACCGGGGGCGGGGCGGTGGTGGTTCCGAGCATCGTCCGTCGACCCTAGGACCCGGCACCCACACGCCCCTACCGGTTTTCGCCGCCGGGTCGGCCGGTGCCGCTACGGTCGGCGCATGATCCGCTGGGCCACCGCCTTCCTCGACGCCACCGCCGCGGACTGGGACCGCACGCTCGCGTTCTGGCAGGCCGCGACCGCGACGACCCTGTCCCCGTCCCGCGGGCCCGACGGCGAGTTCGTGACGCTCGTCCCCGCCGACGGCGACGCGTTCCTGCGCGCCCAGCGCGTCCGCTCGGGGCCGGGCGGGGTGCACCTGGACCTGCACGTGGACGACGTCCGCGCCGCGGCGGACGCGGCCGTGGCGCTCGGCGCGCGCGAGCTCGCCGCCTCGGACCACGTCGTGCTGACCTCGCCCGGCGGGCTCGCGTTCTGCGTCGTCGCCGACCCCGCGGGGCGCCGCCCCGCCCCGGCGACCTGGCAGCGCCCCGCGGGCGGGTCGCACGCGAGCCTGCTCGACCAGCTGGCGGTCGACGTGCCGGCCGAGCACGAGGAGACCGAGCGGAGGTTCTGGTCCGCGCTCACCGGCTGGCCCGCGCGGACGACCGCGCCCGGCGCCTCCCTGGTGCCCCTCCACCGGCCCGACGGCATGCCGCTGCGCCTGCTGCTCCAGCGCCTCGACGAGCCGACCGGCCCGGTCCGCGCCCACCTCGACCTGGCGTGCTCCGACCGCACCGCCGAGACCGACCGGCACGTGGCGCTCGGCGCGCGGGTCGAGGCGGTGCGGGAGCACTGGACGGTCCTGGCGGACCCCGCGGGGCGGCGGTACTGCCTCACCGACCGCGACCCGGTCACCGGCACGCTCCCCTGATCCCGGGACGCGCTCCGGGGCCGGGCCTCACGCCTCCGGCAGGTGCTCCCGGGCCCACAGCGCCGCGCTCGTCCGGTCCGCCACGCCGAGCAGCCGGAACACGTGCCCCACGTGCACCTTCACCGTCCGCTCCGCGATCCCGAGCTCGCGCCCGATCTGCTTGTTCGCCAGCCCGCGCGCCAGCAGCCGCAGCACGTCCCGCTCCCGCGCGCTCAGCCGGTCCGCGGGTCGCGGCGCGGCGGACGGCAGCAGCGCCCCCGCGACCCGGGGGTCGAGGGGCGAGTACCCCTGCGCGGCGGACCGCACGGCCGCGACCAGCTCCTCCGGCTCGCAGTCCTTCAGCAGGTAGCCCACGGCCCCGGCGGCGACCGCCGCGGACACCCGGCCGTGGTCGGAGAACGACGTCAGGACGACGACGCGCGTCGCCGGACGCACCCGGAGCACCTCGCGGGTCGCCTCGACGCCGTCGGTCCCGGGCATCGACAGGTCCATGAGGATCACGTCCGGGGCCAGGTCCGTCGCCAGCGCGACGGCGGCGGCGCCGTCGGCCGCCTGGCCGACCACCCGCATCCCGTCCGCGGCGTCGACCAGCCCCGCCAGGCCCGAGCGCACCAGGTGGTGGTCGTCGGCGAGCAGCACGGTGATGTCCTCGGTCATCGCACCTCCACGTCCGGGTCGACGGCGAGCCGCCAGCGGGTTCCCCCGCCGGGCGCGGACGCGACGGACAGGTCCGCCCCCGCCGCGGCGGCGAGGTCGCCGAGCACCCGCAGGCCGAGGTGGCCCTCGGGCGGCTCGGCCAGGGTGGCGGCCGCGTCGAACCCGGAGCCGTCGTCGGCGACCTCCAGCACCAGCAGCCCGGCCTCCCGGGACAGGGTCACGCGCACCTCGGCCGCGCCGGCGTGCGCCACGGCGTTGCGCACCGTCTCCTGCGCCACGCGGTAGACGAGCTGCTGGGCGTCGACGCCGACGTGGGCGAGGGCGTCGTCGGGGGCCTCGACCACCACCCGCACGCCCCGGGACGCGAGCCCGCCGGCCAGGTCCGCCAGCGCGGCGCCGAGCCCTGCGGTCCGCAGGCTCGGCGGGTAGATGTCGACCAGCAGCGACCGCAGCCCGCGGATGCTCGTCCGCACGGTGCCGCTCGCCGCGCGCACGTCCGCCGCGACGTCGGCGGACCCGGCCCGCTCCGCGCGTTCGGCCGCCCCGGCGAGGGCGAACGACGACGCCGCGAGCTCCTGCACCACGCCGTCGTGCAGGGTGGCGGCGATCCGGCGCCGCTCGGCTTCGGACGCGTCGACCGCGCTGCGCAGCAACCGCTCCCGCTGGTCCTGCCCGCGGCGCAGCCGGTCGAGCAGCGTCCACAGCACCGGCAGCAGCAGCACCAGGAGCAGCAGCAGGCTGGTCACGGTGATGCCGGCGAACCCCCGCCACACCGCGGCGGCCCGCTCGGTGACGACGTCGTACCGGCTGTAGGTCTCGAACAGCAGCACCGTGCCGTCCGGCGTCCACACCGGGCGGTACACCTCGAGCAGCTGGCCCTGGTCCCGCTCGTAGCGGTTCTCCGGCTCGTCGAGGTCGCTCACGTCCGCCTGCGTCGCGGGGTCCGCGAGGACGGCGCGCTCCTCGTCCCCGAGCGGGAACGTCTCGCCGATCAGCCGCGGCTCGTCGGAGTACACGATCCGGCCCCCGGCGTCCCACAGCTTCACCCGGACGACCGCGTCGCCGAGCACCCGGTCCCGCACCACGGCGTCGAGCGCGGCCAGCGCGTCCGGGTCCCCGGTGACGACGCCGTCGGTGAGGGCCGGCTGCACCACCGCGTCGGCGAGCAGGTCGGTGCTGCGCGCGGCGTCGTTGACCGACTCCTGCTCCGCGATCCGCCGGCTCGCGCTCAGCCCCAGCACCGCGACGAGCACCAGCACGACCGCGGCCGCGGCGCCGACCTGGAGGAACACCCGCCAGGTGCGGACCGGCGCGGCCGGGGCGGCGGCGGACGCGCCGCGGCTGAGGACGACACGGCCGTCCTCGGCCGCGGGCGCGGGCGTCTGCACAGGCGCCACCCTAGGTGCTGCGGGCACGGGTCAGTCGTCGCTGCCGTGGCCGCCGTGCCGGCCGCCGTGGTCGTCCCCGGCCCCGTCGTCGGAGCCGGACGAGCCGGAGCCGGAGCCCGAGCCGTGGTGGCCCGAGTCGTCGGCGCCGGACGACCCGCCGTGGTGCCCGGAGTCGTCGCCCGGCACGGCGGGCGCGGCCGGCGTCGCCGGGGTGGCCGGGACGGCAGGCACGGCGGGTGCCGTCCCGTTCACCCGGCGGTCGTCGCCCGGCTCGAACCGGTCGTCCCGGTCGGCGCGGCCGCCGCGGTCGTCCGGCACGGCGGAGGGCGACGCGGAACCGGACGGCGTCGCGTCGTCGGACGCGGCGCCGCCGCCCGCGCGGCGGTCGTCGCCGGCCTCGGTGCGCAGGTCGCGGTCGGTGGCCCCGCCGCGGTCGTCCGCGGCGGGCGCCTGGCTGGGCACCGCGACCGGCACCTCGCGGCTCAGGCTGGGGTTGGCGGTGAGGCCGACGACGGCCGGCACGATCGCCAGCGCGGCGGCGGCGGTGAACACCAGGGTGCGCTTCACGGGGACTCCTCGGGTGGGGGTGGATCCGACACCACAGTTGTCCCGCGTCGCGGGTCTGCCGCGCGATCGGACGTTGGTACTAGTACCCGGCGCCCTGCTCGCGCGGCCGCCCCCGCGGGCACCCTCTCGTCAGGGCACCGGCGCGGGCGCTAGCCTCGGCGCGCCGACGGCGGGGACGACGGCGACGACGGCTCCCCCGCGGCATCCCCGAGCGGAGGAGGGCCCCGTGGGCACGGTGATCATGTACGGCTCGGTGTCGTTGGACGGCTTCGTCGCCGACGAGGACGACCAGCCGGGGCCGCTGTTCGACTGGCTGACCCACGGCGACGTGCCGCTGGACGACTCCGGCGCGCTGACCGTGTCGCAGGCGTCCGCCGACTACACCCGGGCGTACTGGGACAGCATCGGCGTGACGGTCGTCGGGCGGCACGTCTTCGACCTGACGGACGGCTGGGACGGGACGCCGCCGAGCGGGGTCGGGCACGTCGTCGTCGTGACGCACCGCCCCCCGCCCGAGGGCTGGGACCCGGCGGCGCCGTTCCACTTCGTCGACGGCGTCGAGGCGGCGGTCGCGCGGGCGCAGGAGCTCGCGGGCGACCGGGTCGTCGAGGTCGCCGCGGGCGACGTCGGCGGCCAGGCGCTCGCCGCCGGCCTGGTCGACGAGGTGCGCATGGACGTGGCGCCCGTCGTGCTCGGGTCCGGCAAGCGCTACTTCGGGTCGGCCGGCGGGACGCACGTGCTGGAGGACCCGGACGAGGTGGTCGCGGGCAGCCGGGTGCTGCACCTGCGGTTCCGGGTGCGCCGCTGACGTCCCTGCGCCCGGGTCGCCGAGCGGCCCGACCGCGGGGGCCGGCCCGGCCGCCCGGCG
>NZ_SZYE01000129.1 GCF_005239125.1 Cellulomonas hominis
GCCGCGACGACCGCCGTCGCCCGCGTCGCCGCCCGGCTCGGCCACGCCGACTCCGCGCCCGGCCCGGTGTGCCCGCGCTCCGTCCGCCAGGCGTTGAACGCCTCGGCCCACGCGCGGTGCGCGGTCACCTGGTAGTCGTGCAGCGAGACGAGGTCGAGGTCGCCCAGGTGCGGGAACCGGCCGACGATCCGCTCCAGCACGTCGAGGGTCGCCACGACGTCCACGTCGGCGGTGTGCAGGCTGCCGGTGTCGACCACCTGGTACACGCCGCACAGGTCGACGAGCTTGCGCTTGCCGGACCGGTACCGGTCCTCGGCGCGGTCGAGCACGAGCGGGTCGATCACCGGGCGCAGCTCGCCGCCGAGCCGGTCCTCGACGGTCGGCAGGTCGTGCCGGCGGAGCTCGGCCTCCAGCAGGCACAGGTCGAAGGACGCGTTGTAGGCCACGACCGGGATCCCCTCGCGCACCGCGGCGGCGATGGCGGCGGCGATCTCGTCCAGGGCGCCGCGCGGCTCGACGCCGTGCGCGCGGGCGTGCTCGGTGCTGATGCCGTGGATCGCGCTGGCGCCCTCGGGGATCTCGACGCCGGGGTCGACCAGCCAGGTGCGCACGTGCGTGCCGTCGCGGTCCCGGCGGACGAGCGCGGCCGTCACGATGCGGTCGTGGTCGGTGTCCACGCCGGTGGTCTCGGTGTCGAACCCCAGCAGCGGCCCGTCGGTCCAGGTCATCGCGTCCCTCTCCTTCCTGCGCCGCCAGCATCGCACCGGCCACCGACGCTCCCGGGGACCCCGCGCGGCGTGTGGCGGGGCCCGGATGCGCCCGGCGCCCGTCCGGGTGAGGCTGGAGGCCGACCCCGCGGACCGCGGGGGACCTCGAGCGAAGGAGTCGTCATGGGTCGCCTGACCGGCCGTACCGTCGCGTTCCTCACCAGCGACAAGGGCATCGAGGAGCCCGAGCTCACCACGCCCTGGCAGGCCGTCGCCGACGAGGGCGGGACCCCCGTCCTCGTGTCCGCCGGGGCCGGCACCGTCCGCGCCGTGAACAACGACCTCGACCCGGGCGGCGAGTACCCGGTGGACCGCACGCTGGACCAGGTGTCCGCGGACGAGATCGACGGGCTCGTCATCCCCGGCGGCACGGTGAACGCCGACACGCTCCGCACGCAGGAGGGCGCCCAGGCGCTGGTGAAGGCCGTGCTCGGCGCGGGCAAGCCCGTCGCGGCCATCTGCCACGGCCCGTGGACGCTGATCGAGGCCGGCGTGGTCGAGGGCGTCACTCTCACGTCCTACCCGAGCCTGGCCACCGACCTGCGCAACGCGGGCGCCACCTGGGTCGACCGGGAGGTCGTCGTGTCGCCGGCCGGCGGGTCCACGCTCATCACGTCGCGCAACCCCGACGACCTGCCGGCGTTCAGCGCCGCGGTGGTCGACGCGGTCGCGGGCTGAGCCCGGGCGCCACGCCGGCGGCGGTCGCCGTCGCCACCCGCGCGGGCCCCGTCGCACGTCGCGGCGGGGCCCGCGTCGTGCGCCCGCGCCGGTAGCCTGTCCCGGTGAGCAACGAGATCGAGATCGGCCGCGGCAAGCGGGGACGGCGCGCATTCTCCTTCGACGACGTCGCCGTGGTGCCCTCCCGGCGCACCCGGGACCCGGAGGAGGTGTCCGTCGGCTGGCAGATCGACGCGTACCACTTCGAGCTGCCCGTGCTGGCCGCGCCGATGGACTCCGTGATGAGCCCCGCGACCGCGGTCGCGCTGGGCCGCGCGGGCGGCCTCGGCGTGCTCGACCTCGAGGGCCTGTGGACCCGGTACGAGGACCCGGAGCCGCTGCTGGCGCAGATCGCCGAGCTGCCCGCCGGTGAGGCGACCGCCCGGATGCAGGAGGTCTACGCCGCGCCGATCCAGCCCGAGCTGATCCGCCGCCGGGTCGGCGAGGTGCGGGACGCGGGGGTGACCGTCGCCGGCGCGCTGTCGCCGCAGCGCACCCAGGAGTTCTGGAAGGACGTCGTCGACGCGGGCGTCGACCTGTTCGTCATCCGGGGCACCACCGTCTCGGCCGAGCACGTGTCCGGTCGCGCGGAGCCGCTCAACCTCAAGCGGTTCATCTACGAGCTCGACGTGCCGGTGATCGTCGGCGGCGCGTCCACGTACACGGCCGCGCTGCACCTCATGCGGACGGGTGCGGCGGGCGTGCTGGTCGGCTTCGGCGGCGGCGCGGCGCACACCACCCGGGTGTCGCTGGGCATCCACGCCCCGATGGCGACCGCGGTGGCGGACGTCGCGGCCGCGCGCCGCGACTACCTCGACGAGTCCGGCGGCCGGTACGTGCACGTCATCGCCGACGGCGGCGTCGGGCGGTCCGGGGACCTGGTCAAGGCGATCGCCTGCGGCGCGGACGCCGTCATGCTCGGCGCCGCGCTGGCCCGCGCCACGGACGCCCCCGGCCGGGGCTGGCACTGGGGCCCGGAGGCGCACCACCCGCACCTGCCGCGCGGCGAGCGGGTGCAGGTCGGCCAGGCCGGGACGCTGGACCAGGTGCTGTTCGGCCCGGGCCACACCGCGGACGGCTCGCTGAACCTGATCGGCGCCCTGCGCCGGGCGATGGCGACCACCGGGTACTCGGACCTCAAGGAGTTCCAGCGGGTGGAGATCGTGGTCTCCCCGTACCAGCCGCGCTGACGCCGGCACCCGCGCGCGCCGAGGGCCGCGACCCCGAGGGGGTCGCGGCCCTCGTCCGTCCCGGCGCAGGCGCACGTCCGGATGCCCGTTTCGTTCGTGTTTGAGTCCGAGTCGGTTTGATTGCTTGCGTTTTGGTGTCCGGTTGGGGCATGCTGGTCGCGCAGCAAGCCCAGCGCGGGGCCCCTTCCGGCGCCCGGGCCACCTGCGGACGAGGACCGGAACCGACGGAGGCGACGTGTACGCAACGGAGCGCCAGCAGCAGATCCTGGCCGCCGCGCGACGGGACGGGCGCGTGGACGTCGCCTCGCTCGCGACCGCCCTGGACGTCACCCCGGAGACGGTGCGGCGCGACCTCACCGTCCTGGAGCGGCACGGCCTGGTGCGCCGGGTGCACGGCGGCGCGATCCCGGTCGAGCAGCTCGGCTTCGAGCCCGGCCTGGCGCAGCGCGAGGGCCTGCTGTCGGGGGAGAAGGACCGCATCGCCAAGGCCGCGCTGGAGGAGCTGCCGGCCGGCGGCGCGATCATCCTGGACGCGGGCACGACGACGGTGCGGCTCGCGGAGCTGCTGCCCACCGACCGCGAGCTGACCGTCGTCACGCACGCGCTCCCGGTCGCTACGGTGCTCGCCACCCGGCCCGGCATCACGCTGCACCTGGTCGGCGGCACGGTCCGCGGCCGGACGCTCGCGGCGGTCGGCACCTGGGCCCTGCGCGAGCTCGCGGACATCCACGTCGACACGGCGTTCCTCGGCACCAACGGCCTCAGCGTCGAGCACGGGCTGACCACCCCCGACCTCGCGGAGGCCGCGGTGAAGCGGGCGCTGGTGACGGCGGCCCGGCGCACCGTGGTGCTCGCGGACCACACCAAGCTCGGCCGCGCGGACTTCGCGCACGTGGCGTCGCTCGAGCAGGTGGACACGCTCGTCACCGACTCCGGCGTGATGCCCGAGCTCGCGGACGAGGTCGAGGCCGCCGGCCCGCGGGTGGTGCGCGCGTGACCGCCCCCCGGGTCGTGACCCTGACCCCGAACCCCAGCCTGGACCGCGCCCTGCACCTGGAGCGCCTGGCGGTGGGCGAGGTGAACCGCGCCGCGGCCACCCACCTGCACCCCGGCGGCAAGGGCATCAACGTGTCCCGGGCGCTCGCGGCGCACGGCGTCGCGTCCCGCGCGGTCATGCCGTCGGGCGGCGCGGACGGCGCCCAGGTCGTGGCGCTGCTCGCCGCGCAGGGCGTGGACGCCCGGCCGGTCCCCGTCGCGGGGGACACCCGGTCCAACATCACGCTGACCGAGTCGAGCGGCGCCACCACCAAGATCAACGCCCCCGGTGCCGCCCTGACCCCCGACGAGGTCGCCGCGCTGCTCGCCGCGGTGGAGTCGGAGCTCGCCGGCGCGACCGCCGTGGTCGCCGCGGGCAGCCTGCCGGCGGGTCTGGACGACGACTTCTTCACCGCCGTGGCCGACCTCGGCGCGCGGCACGGCGTCCCCGTCGTGCTGGACACGTCGGGCGCCCCGTTCGCGGCCGCGGTCCGGCACGGCGGCCTCGCGCTGGTGAAGCCGAACGACGAGGAGCTCGCGGAGCTCGCGGGCCACGAGCTGACCACCGTCGGCGACGTGCTCGCCGCGGCCCGCGAGGTCCAGGCGCACGGCACGGCCGCCGTCCTGGTCAGCCTCGGCGCGCACGGCGCGCTGCTCGTCGCCGACGGCGGGTCCTGGTGGGCCGGCGGCCCCGGCCTGGTGCCCGTGTCCACGGTCGGTGCGGGGGACTCCACCCTCGCCGGCTACCTCGCAGCGGCCGGCCCGCCCCCGGACCGGCTGCGTCGCGCGGTCGCCTGGGGCCGCGCCGCGGTCCTGCTCCCGGGCAGCGCCGTGCCGCGTCCGTCCGACGTCCGTCCCGACGAGGTCGCCCTGGTGACCGACCCCGATCCCGCCCTCGCTCTGAAGGAGCTGTGACCATGAGCCTGTCCCTGACCTCCGCCGAGCTGGTCGGCGTCGACCTCGTCGCGGTCGACCGCGACGACGCCACCCGCCAGCTCATCGCCCTGCTCGCCGCCGCGGGCCGCGTCACCGACGCCGAGGGCTTCCACGCCGACGTCCGCGCCCGCGAGGCGCAGATGGCCACCGGCATGCCCGGCGGCGTCGGCCTGCCGCACGCCCGGTCCGAGCACGTCGCCGCCCCGAGCCTCGCGGTCGGCAAGCTGCGCGAGCCCGTCGACTGGGGCGCCCCGGACGGGCCCGCCCGCCTGGTGTTCCTCATCGCCGCGCCCGCCGGCGGGGACGCCGACCACCTGCAGATCCTCGCCGCGCTCGCCCGCCGGCTCGTCCACGAGTCGTTCCGGCAGTCGCTGCTCGACGCGCCCGACGCGGCGACCGTGGCGGACATCGTCCAGCGAGAGGTCGTGCCCTCATGAAGTTCGTCGCCGTGTCCTCGTGCCCCACGGGGATCGCCCACACGTACATGGCCGCCGAGGCGCTGGAGCAGGCGGGCAAGGCCGCCGGCCACGAGGTGCACGTCGAGACGCAGGGCGCCGCGGGCTCGACCCCGCTGGACCCCGCGATCATCGCGGCGGCGGACGGCGTGATCTACGCCGCCGACCTCGAGGTCCAGGCGCGGGACCGGTTCGCCGGCAAGCCGTTCGTCGACGTCGGCGTGAAGAAGGCGGTGCACGACCCGACCGGCGTGCTCGCCCAGGCGGTCGCGGCCGTCGAGGCCGGCGTGCCGGCGGCCGACGCCGCGGCGGCCGGTGCCGCCCCGTCGGCCGGGGGCGCGCGCCCCGTCACCAAGGTCGACCCGAACGCCGGCGTCGGCACCCGCGTCCGCCAGTGGCTGATGACGGGCGTGTCGTACATGATCCCGTTCGTCGCCGCCGGCGGGATCCTCATCGCGCTGGGCTTCATGATCGCCCAGGTCGCGTGGCCCGGGAACCAGGGCCCGGTCGAGGTGACCGCGGTCCCGGTCTCCGAGCTGATCTCCTCGTTCAGCGTGACCTCCGGGCAGGACTGGGCGGCGCTGCTGTTCCAGACCGGGTCGGCGGCGTTCGCGTTCCTGGTGCCGGTGCTGTCCGGCTTCATCGCCTACGGCATCGCCGACCGGCCCGGGCTGGTGCCCGGCTTCGTCGGCGGGTCGATCTCGGTCCTCATCGGCGCCGGCTTCCTCGGCGGCCTGGTCACCGGCTTCGTGGGCGGCTTCCTCGCCCTGTGGATCAGCCGGTGGCGGGTGCCCAAGGGCGTGCGCGGGGTGATGCCGGTCGTGGTGACGCCGCTGCTGTCCTCGCTGATCACGGGCTTCCTCATGTTCGTGGTCATCGGCCGGCCGATCGCCGACGTGATGGACGGCCTGACGAACTGGCTCAACGGCCTGTCCGGGTCCAACCTCGTGCTCATGGGCGCGCTCCTCGGCGCGATGATGGGCTTCGACCTGGGTGGCCCGATCAACAAGGTCGCGTACACGTTCGCGGTCACGGGCCTGGCGACCGAGGGGCTGACGGGCGACGCGGTGCAGTACCGCATCATGGCCGCCGTGATGGCCGCCGGCATGGTCGCGCCGCTCGCGATGGCGCTTGCGACCACGGTCCGCAAGCGCCTGTTCACGCACGCCGAGCGGGAGAACGGCAAGGCCGCGTGGCTGCTCGGCCTGTCGTTCATCTCCGAGGGCGCCATCCCGTTCGCCGCGGCGGACCCGTGGCGGGTCATCGTGTCGTCGCTGGTCGGGTCGAGCGCCACCGGCGCGATCACGATGGCGGTCGGCTCGGGGCTGCGGGCACCGCACGGCGGCATCTGGGTGCTGCCGCTGATCTCGAACCCGCTCGGCTTCCTGCTCGCGGTCGCCGTCGGCACCGTCGTCACCGCCGGCGTCGTGGTCGTGCTCAAGGGTCTGCGGCCCAGCCCGCTCGTCGAGGCGGAGCGGGAGGCGGACGCCGCGGCCGCCGCGCCGGCCGCCACCACCCAGCCGGCCGTCGCCTGACGGCATGCTGGTCCCCGGGCCCGCGCGGCCCGGGACGGCCGGGGGCGGGACCTCCGCCCCTGGCCAGGACGATCTCGACGGGGAGACGCTCACGCCATGACCGACACGCGAACCGAGACGACCGCACCGCCCGCCGCCGGGACGGTGCTGCAGGGGGTGGGCGTCGGCCGCCGGGTCGCCGTCGGCCCGGTGGTGCGGGTGCGCCCCGTGCCGGAGGTGCCCGGCGACGCGCCGGTGCTCGTCGACGGGGCACCGGTCCCGGCCGACGAGCTGCCCGACGCCGTCACCGCCGCGTTCACCGCCGTGGCCGACGGGCTGCGGGACCAGGGCCGGCGCGCGACCGGCACCGTGGCCGAGGTGCTGGGCGCCACCGCGATGATGGCCGACGACCCCGCGCTCCGGGACCAGGTGCTCGGCCGGGTCCGCGGCGGCGAGCCCCCGGTCGCGGCGGTCGACGCCGTGGTCGGCACGTTCGCCGCGATGTTCGAGCAGGCCGGCGGGTACCTGGCGGAGCGGGTCACGGACCTGCGCAGCGTCCGGGACCGGGTCGTGTCGCGGCTGGCGGGGCTGCCCGCCCCGGGCGTCCCCGAGCTGCGCGAGCCGTCCGTGGTCGTCGCGACGGACCTCGCGCCCGCCGACACCGCCGCGCTCGACCTGGAGCGGGTGCTCGCCCTCGTCACCGAGGAGGGCGGCCCGACCGGGCACACCGCGATCATCGCCGGGCAGAACGGCATCCCCTGCGTCGTGCGCACCACAGGCGCGGGGGCGCTCGCGGACGGCGTGGTGGTCGGCGTCGACGCCGCCGCGGGCACCGTCCTGGTGGAGCCCACCGGCGACGACCGCGCCGCCCTGGAGGCCCGGGCCGCCGCCGAGCGCGCGCTGGAGTCCGACACGGAACCGGGCGGCACCGCCGACGGCCACCGGGTGCAGCTGCTCGCCAACATCGGCACCGCCGAGGACGCGGAGAAGCTCGCCGGCGCGGCCGTCGAGGGCGTCGGGCTGTTCCGCACCGAGGTGCTGTTCCTCGGCCGGCAGCAGGCGCCGACCGTCGACGAGCAGGCCGCCGCCTACGCGCGGGTGCTGCGGGCGCTCGGGCCCGACCGCAAGGTGGTCGTCCGCACGCTCGACGCCGGGGCGGACAAGCCGCTCGCGTTCGCGAACCTGCACGCCGAGGAGAACCCCGCGCTCGGCGTCCGCGGCTACCGGCTGGTGCGGTCCGCGCCCGCGCTGCTCACCGACCAGCTCACCGCGCTCGCCCGCGCCGGCGAGGAGACCGGCACCCAGCCGTGGGTGATGGCCCCGATGATCGCCACCCCCGCCGAGTCCCGGGCGTTCGCCGACGCCGTGCACGCGGCCGGCCTGCGCACCGCGGGCGTCATGGTCGAGGTGCCCGCCGCCGCCCTGCGCGCCGCCGCGGTGCTCGACGAGGTGGACTTCGTCTCGCTCGGCACCAACGACCTGGCGCAGTACACGATGGCCGCCGACCGGCTGCGCGGCGAGCTCGTGGACCTGCTGGACGCCTGGCAGCCCGCCGTGCTGGAGCTCGTGGCCGCCACGGCGCGGGCCGGGGCGGCGAAGGACCGGCCGGTCGGGGTGTGCGGGGAGTCCGCGTCCGACCCGCTGATGGCGCTCGTGCTGACCGGGCTCGGGATCACCAGCCTGTCGATGTCGCCCGCCGCGCTGCCCGCGGTCCGGTTCGCGCTGCGGCGGCACACGCTGGACGCGTGCCGGGCGATGGCGGACGCGGCCCTGGCGGCGGCGGACCCCGCCGCGGGCCGCGCGGCCGTGGCGGGGCTGCTGGACCCGGAGGCGCGGGCGACGCTGGGGGTGTGAGCGGGCGCCCCGGCGCGGCCGCTCAGGCCGGCGCCGGGGCGTGTCGCCGCGTCCGGGCCGGCGTCTCGCCGACGACGGCGCGGTACCGGCGCGTGAAGTGCGCCTGGTCCGCGTACCCGAGGTCCGCCGCGAGGGCCGCGAGGTCCGCCGCGGGGTCGGCGTGCAGCGTGGTCGCGGCCGCCTGCAGCCGCCGGCACTCGATCAGCCACTTCGGCGTCAGCCCGGTGTGCCGCCGGACGACCCGGCTGAGCGTGCGGGTCGTCGTGCCCAGCAGGTCCGCGAGGTCGGAGACGCGCCGGACGTCGGCCCGCTCCTCGGCGACCCGGCACGCCGCGTTCGCCAGCCGGCCGGCGTCGTCCACCCGGGCGGCCACGGGGGCGAGCCAGGTGTGCAGCAGGGCGGCGACGTCTCGATCCGCCGCGGCCGCCGGCGCCCCCGCGGGCCGCCCCGTCGCCGCGGCGACGGCGGGCAGCGGGGCGCCCGGCAGCGGCTCCCACCGCCCGACCAGGCGCGCCGGCTCCGTGGTCGTGAGCAGCCGGGCCCCCGCGGGGCGCAGCAGCACGCCGACCACCCAGGACCGGCCGGTCAGGTCCTGGGTCGTCAGCACCCGGGACGGGCCGTGCAGGGTCGCCCCCGCGGGCTGCAGGACGGCGTTGGCGCTCGGGTAGGTGAGCACGCGCTGCGTCCGCACCTCACCCGCGGGGACGTCCCAGCGGGCGACCCAGACGTGCCGCACCAGGTCGTCGAGGTCCGCGCCGAGCCGGAACCGCGAGAACGCGACCTCCGGGTCGCCCGGGTTGAGGTGCCCCGCCGACTCGACCACGCGCCGCCCCCCTCGTGTCCCGTTCGTACAAGACCGCCGTCCCGGGCGGGGCGAGGCTCGGTGCATGACCGAGAGCACCGCACCCGCGACCCCCGCACCGACGACCCCCGCCACCGGCGAGCACACCACCGACGGCGTCCCGCACGGCGTCACGTCACTGACCCCGCACCTCGTCGTCCACCCGGCCGCCGAGGCCATCGGATTCTACGAGCGGGTCCTCGGCGCCCGCGTCCTCGACGTGTTCCGGATCGGCGACCTGGTGGGCGAGGCGTCGCTGGACCTCGGGAACGGCCGGTTCACCCTGGGCGACCCGATGCCCGCCTACGGCATCACGACCCCCGACCCGCAGGCCGCGACCTACTCGCTCGCGGTGCACGTCCCGGACGTCGACGCGACCGTCGAGCGGGCGGTCGCGGCGGGCGCGACGCTGCGCGAACCGGTGACGACGTTCGTGTCCGGCGACCGGTACGGCTCGGTCGTGGACCCGTACGGGGTGCGGTGGACCGTGATGACCCGGGTCGAGGACCTGTCCCCGGAGGAGTCGGCCCGGCGCGTGGCGGCCTGGGCGGCGGAGCAGGCGGGCGCCGGCGCGTAGCCTGGCCGCATGGTGCCCGAGCACGGCGTCCTGGACCCGGAGACCGACCCCCTGGCCACGTACGTCCTCGAGCCGGACGACCTGCGCGACCTGGCCGGACGGGTCGCGAGCTCGCCCGGCGCGGGGACGCGCACCCACCACGCCCCGTGGACCCGCGCCCCGCTCGCGACCCTCCCGCAGTCGTCGCCCGACGACGTGGCCCGGGCGGCGCGCGCGGCCCGGGCCGCCCATCGCCGGTGGGCGGCCGTCCCCGCGCGGGACCGGGCGCGGCTGCTGCTGCGCGTGCACGACCTGCTCCTGCAGCGGCAGAGCGACGTGCTCGACCTGATCCAGCTGGAGAACGGCAAGGCCCGCGGCGCCGCGTACGAGGAGGTCGCCGACGTGGCCCTGCTCGCGCGGCACCTCGGCCGGGCCGCCCCGGCGTACCTCGCGCCCGCGCGCCGGCCGGGGCTGGTGCCGGGTCTGACGTCGGTGCGGGTCCTGCACGACCCGGTGGGCGTCGTCGGGGTCGTCGCGCCGTGGAACTACCCGCTGAGCCTGACGCTCGGGGACACGCTGCCCGCGCTCGCGGCCGGGGACGCCGTGCTGCTGCGGCCGGACCCGCAGACGCCGCTCACGGCGCTGTGGGCGGTGGAGCTGCTGGAGGACGCCGGGATGCCGCGCGGGCTGGTCCAGGTCGTGCTGGGCGACGGCCCGACCGTCGGCGCCGCGGTGGTGGACCACGTGGACCACCTGGTGTTCACCGGCTCGACCGCGACCGGCCGGGTCGTCGCCGCCCGGGCGGGGGAGCGGCTGGTGCCCAGCACGCTCGAGCTCGGCGGGAAGAACGCGATGTACGTCGCCGAGGACGTGGACGTCGAGGTCGCCGCCGAGGGCGCGGTCCGGGCCTGCTTCGGCGGCACCGGGCAGCTGTGCATGTCGGTCGAGCGGCTCTACGTGCACCGGGACGTGTACGACGCGTTCGCCGCGGCGTTCGCCCGCCGGACCCGCGCGTTGCGCGTCGGCACCGGGCTGGACCACCGGTCCGACGTGGGTTCGCTGACCTCGGCCGAGCAGCTGGCCCGGGTCGTCGAGCACGTCGAGGACGCGCTGTCCGGCGGGGCCCGGGTGCTCGCGGGCGGCGTGCACCGCACGGACCTCGGCCCGTACGTCTACGAGCCGACCGTCCTGGAGGGCGTCGGCGAGCACGCGCGGGCGTTCCGGGAGGAGACGTTCGGGCCGGTGGTGGCCCTGTCGCCGGTGGCCTCGGACGACGAGGCCGTCGCCGCGGTGAACGACTCCGCGTACGCCCTCGCCGCGTCGGTGTGGACCCGGTCGGCGCGGCGGGGCGCGGCGCTGGCCGCCCGGCTGCGCGCCGGCAGCGTGTCCGTGAACGACGGCTACCAGGCGGCCTGGGGCTCGGTGGCGGCGCCGCAGGGCGGGCGCGGGGCCTCGGGCTGGGGGCACCGGCACGGGCGCGAGGGGCTGCTCGCCCTGACGGCGACCCGGACCGTCGCCGTGCAGCGGGGCGTCCACGGCCTGCGGGTCGCGGGCCGCACGCTCGTGCCGCCGCTCGGCCCGGGCCGGCTCCTGGCGGGCGACCCGGAGCGCTGGACCG
>NZ_SZYE01000012.1 GCF_005239125.1 Cellulomonas hominis
CGCAGGAGCAGGCCGACGCCGACGCCGCGGCCGCGCGCCCGTCCGCGGGCACGCGGTCCGGCGCCCCCGCCGGCGCGCCGAGCAGCCCGGGCATCGCCGGGTGGGTCGACGGCCGCCCGGTCGACGCGCAGGGGAACGTCCTGTGGGTCACCTCGGTGCCGACCGCCGACGGCGACGGGTCGAACGGCCACATGCCCGCCTCGGCCATGTGCCAGGTGCCGTGGGGCACCGACCAGCTCGGGTTCGCCCAGTACCTGCGCTGCGACGCCGGCGACGCCCTGACGGCCCTGAACGAGGCGTTCCGCGCGCAGTTCGGCGCGTCCCTCGACCTGGACCTCACCTACCGGTCGTACGAGGACCAGGTGGCGATGAAAGCGGCGTTCGGCGGCCTCGCCGCGGCGCCGGGCACGTCGTCGCACGGCCTCGGCACCGCGCTGGACGTGCAGGAGTGGCCCGGCACCTACGGCTTCGGCACGGCGCGGTACGACTGGCTGGTCGCGAACGGCCCGGCCTACGGCTGGTACGCGCCGGCCCGGGTCCGCCAGGGCCAGCCGTACGCCGAGTACTGGCACTTCGAGTACGGACCGGGCCGCACCTCCTGACCCGCGCGGCCCGCGCGGCCCGGCCGCCGCGCCGAGTGTCCAGGAACCCGACGGGTTCGACCCGGTTCGTCCCCGCGATTCTGGACAGTCGGCGTCCGACGCGGTGTGGCACAGTGACGCAGTACCCCCGGCGGCCGCCGGCGGGGGCGGCGACGAGGCCGCGCCCGGGCTGCCGGACGCCATGCCCAGGAGGCCTCTGCATGACCGCCACAGCGCCCACGCCGGCGCCCGCGTCGCCCACCCCCGCGACGCGCGCACCGCGCACCTCCCCCCTGACGACGGCGCTCGCGCAGCTGTCGTCGGCCGTCGAGCTGCTCGGCTACGACGACGGCCTGCACCAGATGCTCGCCACCCCGCGCCGCGAGCTGCACGTCGCCGTGCCGCTGCGCCGGGACGACGGCCGGATCGAGCTGCTGTCCGGCTACCGGGTGCAGCACAACATCTCCCGCGGCCCCGGCAAGGGCGGCCTGCGGTACGCCCCGGGGGTCGACATCGACGAGGTGCGGGCGCTGGCGATGTGGATGACCTGGAAGTGCGCGGTCGTCGAGCTGCCCTACGGCGGTGCCAAGGGCGGCGTGGCCATCGACCCGCGCGGCTACTCCCCCGCCGAGCTCGAGCGCGTCACCCGGCGGTACACCTCCGAGGTGATGCCGATCATCGGCCCGGAGCGGGACATCATGGCGCCGGACGTCGGCACCACCGAGCAGACGATGAGCTGGGTGATGGACACGTACTCGGTGAACTCCGGGTACACGATCCCGGCCGTCGTCACCGGCAAGCCGCTGGCGGTCGGCGGGTCGCTCGGCCGGGCGACCGCCACCTCGCGCGGCGTCGTGCACGCGACCGCCGCCGCGCTGGCCGACGCCGGGACCGAGCTGTCCGAGGTGACGGCGGCGGTGCAGGGCTTCGGCAAGGTCGGCTCGCACGCGGCGCGGTTCCTCGCGGAGGGCGGCGCGCGGGTCGTCGCCGTCAGCGACCAGTACGGCGGCGTGCACCACCCGGGCGGCCTGGACGTCGCCGCGCTGCACACCCACGTGGCGGAGACCGGGTCCGTGGTCGGCTTCCCCGGCGCCGACCCGCTGACGAACGCCGAGCTGCTGGCCCTCGACGTCGACGTGCTGGTGCCCGCCGCCACCGAGGACGTGCTGGACGAGGAGACCGCCGCCGCGGTCAAGGCGCGCTGGGTGGTCGAGGGCGCGAACGGCCCGACGACCAGCGCGGGCGACCGGGTGCTCGCGGACCGCGGGATCACCGTCGTCCCGGACATCCTGGCGAACGCCGGCGGCGTGGTGGTCTCGTACTTCGAGTGGGTGCAGGCCCAGCAGGCGTACTGGTGGACCGAGCGCGAGATCGAGGACCGCCTGGAGCAGCGGATGCGGTCCGCGTACGCGGCGGTCGCGCAGCGGGCGCGGGCCGACCGCATCACGCTGCGGGACGCGGCGCTGGTGATCGGGGTGCGGCGGGTGGCCGAGGCGCACCAGCTGCGCGGCCTGTACCCCTGATCGGCGCGAGACGCGGACGCGCGCCGCGGCTGTGACGCGGGACGCGGCCGGCCCGGGAAGGACCCGCGGGCCGGCCGCGTTGCCCCTGACGTGAGCACACCCGACGCCGCCCGCGCGCACCAGCCCGTCGTCCGCCCCCAGGTCCCGCTGTCCGTGCTGGACCTGTCCCCCGTCGGGACCGGGGCGACCAGCGCCGACGCCCTGGCCGACTCCACCGCGCTGGCCCGCCGCGCCGACGCGCTGGGCTACCGCCGGTTCTGGGTCGCCGAGCACCACAGCATGCCCGCGGTCGCCTCGACCTCGCCCGGCGTGCTGCTCGCGCACCTCGCCGCGTCGACCGACCGCATCCGGGTCGGCTCCGGCGGCGTGATGCTGCCGAACCACCCGCCGCTGGTGATCGCCGAGCAGTTCGCCATGCTCGAGGCGCTGCACCCGGGCCGGGTCGACCTCGGCATCGGCCGCGCACCCGGTGCCGACCCGATGACCGCCGCCGCCCTGCGCCGCACCGTCGAGGGCCTGGGCGCCGAGGACTTCCCCGCCGAGCTGCTGGACGTGCTGCACCTGCTGGGGCAGCTGCCCGCGGGCCGGGCGGCGTCGGCGGTCGCGCAGCGGCTGCGCGCCACCCCGGTGCCCGCCGGGACGCCGGAGGTCTGGCTGCTGGGCTCGTCGACGTTCAGCGCGCAGCTGGCCGGCGAGCTCGGCCTGCCGTTCTCCTACGCGCACCACTTCGGCACCGGCATCACGACGACCGCCGCCGAGGTCTACCGGTCGGCGTTCCGTCCCTCGGCGGTGCTGGACGCCCCGCACCTGATGGTGTCGGCGTCGGTGATCGTGGCGGAGTCGCAGGAGCGGGCGGAGTGGCTGGCCGGGCCCTCGAAGGTGATGGCGCTGCGGCTGCGCAGCCGGGGCGCGCTGGCGCCGATCGAGACCCCGGAGGACGCCGAGAAGCTGCTGGCGGACCTCGACCCGGTGCAGGCGGCGGAGTTCTTCGCGAAGGTCGCCGGCACCCAGGTCGCCACGACGGCGGAGCCCGCGGCGGCGGCCCTGCGCGAGCTGGTCGCGCGCACCGGCGCGGACGAGCTCATCGTGACGGCCACGACCCACGCGGTCGAGGACCGGATCGCGACCCTGGAGGCCCTGGCCGCCGCCTGGTGACCGCGCGGGGCCTGAACGCGTAGGCGAGATCCCCACCGGATCGTCGCGCTGCCCCCTGATCGATCGGGGTGCGGCGGGACGATCGGGTGGGGATCCGGGGCGGCGCGCGCCGCGCGGTGGCAGGATCGGCGCCATGGACGAGGTCGTCGTGGGGACGTGGCGGTTCACCGAGGTCGCGGGCGTGCCGCTCGACGACGGGCCGGAGCGGGCGCACCCGGCGCTGACGTTCTCCGGCGACGGCCAGGTCTACGGCACGGGCGGGGTCAACCGGCTGCGCGGGACCTGGTCCTCCGACCCCGACGCCGGGACCCTCGCGTTCGGCCCGGTGGTCACCACGCTGATGGCGGGCACCCCGGAGCACATGGCACGCGAGCGCGCCGTGCTCGACCTGCTCGCCCACCCGGTGCGCGCCGCGGTCGTCGACGGCGCGCTCGTGCTCACCGACGACGAGGGGCGGGTCAGCCGCCTGCTGCCCGCCCCCGCCGAGGAGTCCGTCTAGCCGCGCTCAGGCGCGGGGCTGCCGCTCCGCCCAGTCCGCGAGCTCGACGCGCGGGCCGGTGTAGAACGGCACCTCCTCGCGGACGTGCCGGCGGGCGCCGGTGGCGCGCAGGTCGCGCATGAGGTCGACGATGCGGTGCAGCTCGTCGGCCTCGAAGCCGAGGATCCACTCGTAGTCGCCGAGCGCGAACGACGACAGCGTGTTGGCGCGGACGTCGGCGTAGTCGCGCGCCGCGTGCCCGTGCTCGCGCAGCAGCTCGCGGCGCTCCTCGTCGCTCAGCAGGTACCACTCGTAGGACCGCACGAACGGGTACACGCACAGGTAGTCCCGCGGCGCCTCGCCGGCCAGGAACGCCGGGACGTGGCCGCGGTTGAACTCGGCCGGGCGGTGCATCGCCGCGACGGACCACACGGGCAGCAGGTGCGCGCCGAGCTCGCTGGCGCGCAGCCGGTGGAACGCCTCCTGCACGGCCTCGATCGTCGGGGCCCACCACCACACCATGAGGTCCGCGTCGGCGCGCAGGCCGGCGACGTCGTACCAGCCGCGCACGACCAGGCCCTCGGGGGCGTCCGGGCCGGTCAGCGCGGCGAGCGCCTCGTCGACGGCCCGGCGGCGCTCGGCGGCGTCGGCCGGCAGCGGCTCGGTGGTCTCGAACACCGCGTACATCGCGTACCGGATCGAGGCGTTGATCTCGTCGGCGACCTCGGTGCCGTGGCCGCCCTCCGGCGGCGTCGTGGTGCTCATCGTGCTGCTGCTCCCTCGGTGGTGTCGTCCGCTCGCTGCTGGTTGATCGTGGGCAGGCCCGTGTCGACGCCGGCGCGCTGGAAGCAGCAGCCGACGGCGCACCGGTCGGGCCAGGCGCCGAGCACGCCGACCGTCACGCGGTCGGGGTCCTCGCCGCGCTCGGCGGCGGCGCGCTCGAGGGCGAGGTCGACCAGGCCGGCGACGAACGGCGCCCGGGTGGACGCCGAGCCGGCGCGCACCGCCGTGACACCCAGGTCCCGCGCCGTGGCCATCGCCTCGGTGTCGAGGTCGTAGGCGACCTCCATGTGGTCGGAGACGAAGCCGATGGGCGACATCACGACGGCGGTCGTGCCCGCCCCGGCCCGCTCGGCGAGCACGTCGTTGATGTCGGGCTCGAGCCACGGCTGCGACGGCGGGCCGGACCGCGAGCAGAACGCCAGGCTCCAGTCGGGCGAGACGCCGAGGTCCGCCGCGACGAGCTGCGCGACCTCGCGGCACGCGTCCTGGTGCTGCGCGAGGTAGCCGGGGCGCGCGGCGGCCGAGCCGGCCTCCATCGCGAGCGGGATCGAGTGGGTCACGAACAGCAGCGGGGCCGCGGCGGCGACGTCCGCGACCGGCCGGCCGAGCCGGTCGGCGAGCTCGGTGAACGCCTCGACGACCGCGTCCGCGTTGGCCCGCACGAAGCCCGGGTGGTTGAAGTAGTGCCGCAGCTTGTCGACCTGGACGCCCGCGGCGGCCTCGGCGTCGGCGCAGCCGTCCGGCTCCCCCGCGACGCCCGCGAGCGCCGCGGCGACGTGCTCGCGGTACTGCCGGCAGCCCGAGTACGAGCCGTAGGCGCTGGTCACGATCGCGAGCACGCGGGACGCGCCGCGCTCGCGCAGGTCCGCCAGGGCGCCGTCGGTGTAGGGCTCCCAGTTCCGGTTGCCCCACGCCAGGGGCGTGTCGATCCCGCGGGCGTCGAGCTCGGCGCGCAGCGCGGCGAGCAGCTCCCGGTTCTGGTCGTTGATCGGGCTCCGGCCGCCGAACAGCGCGTAGTGCTGGCTGACCTCGACCAGGCGCTCCTCGGGGATGCCCTTGCCGCGGGTCACGTTCCGCATGAACGGCAGGACGTCCTCGGGCTTCTCCGGGCCGCCGAACGAGAGCAGGAGGAGGGCGTCGTACGGTGCGAGCGACGACGCCGTCAGGGTGGAGGAAGACACCGCCTCATCATCCCATCGGGTCCCCCGCACGCCCGCCGGGCGCCGGGCCACCCGGACGTGACGTTGATACGACGGGTCGTCAGATCCGGGCCGGGGCGCGGGCGGGCCGCCGGCCCGGCCCCGTCACCCCTTCACGGCCCCGCCCAGCCCCGCACCCCGCAGGAACAGCCGCTGGAACACCAGGAACAGCAGCACCGGGATCAGCGTCGAGATCGCCAGCGCCGCCATCAGCACCCCGAGGTCGGTCGTGGCCTGCAGCGACGGCAGCCGCACGGACAGCGGCTGGATGTCCGGGTCGCGCAGCACCAGCAGCGGCCACAGGAAGTCCTTCCACGAGGCGATGATCGCGAACACCGACACGACGCCGAGGATCGGGCGGCTCATCGGCAGCACGATCGACCAGAACAGCCGGAACGGCCCGGCCCCGTCGACCCGCGCGGCCTCGAACACCTCCCGCGGCAGGCCGTCGAAGAACCGCTGCATCAGCAGCACGTTGAACGCGCTGGCGCCGGCGGGCAGCCACACCGCCCAGTACGAGTTCATCAGCGACCGGCCGAGCACCGGCGGGTCGAGGATCACCAGGTAGAGCGGCACCAGCAGCACGACGGCGGGCACGAACAGCGTCGCGAGCACCGCGGCCTGCACCACCTTCGCGTACCGCGGCCGGAGCACCGACAGCAGGTAGCCGCCCGTCGTGGCGACCAGGATCTGGCTGGCCCACGACCCGGCGGCCAGCACGACCGTGTTGAGGAAGTACCGGCTGACCTGGACGTCGTTCCAGGCCGCCGACAGGTTCTCCCAGGCGACGCCGTGCGGGAACACCGCCAGCGGCGTGCGCAGGATGTCCTGGGTCGGCGTGATCGCGAACTTGGCGAGCAGCACCAGCGGCCCCAGCCCGCACAGCACCAGCAGGGCGAGCAGCACGCCGTGCGACAGGCGCAGGGACCGGCGGACCAGCGGGCGGCGCCAGTCGGCGGGCGACAGGGCGCCCCGGTCGGACTCGTCGGGGCGGGAACCGGCGCGGCGGAGCGCCACCCCGCCCCGGCGGCGCGCCCCCGGGTCCCCGTCCCCCGCGCCCCCGGCGCCGCCGGGGCCGGGGAGGGCGGCGGTCGCCGGCGTGGCGTGCGCCGGCCCGGCCGGCGTCGTCGAGGTCGTCATGTCTGGCTCCAGGACCGGGTGAGGCGGAAGTACACGACCGACAGCACCGCCAGGACGACGGCGAGCATGAGGCTCAGCGCGGTCGCCGCCCCGTAGTCGCCGCCGAGGCTCTGCCCGAACGCGTACCGGTAGACGAGCAGGAGCACCGTGATCGTCGCGTTGGCCGGGCCGCCGTCGGTGAACAGGTACGGCTCCAGGAAGACCTGCGCGGTCCCGATGATCTGCAGGATGAACGTGATGAGCAGGACGGCGCGCAGCTGCGGCATCGTCACGTGCCAGACCTTGCGCCACACCGACGCCCCGTCGACCTCGGCGGCGTCGTACAGCTCGCCCGGGACCGAGGTCAGCGCGGCCAGGTAGACGATGATCGTCCCGCCGGCCGCGGCCCAGGTCGCCTCCAGCACCAGCGACGGCATGGCCCAGCCGGCGTCCTGCAGCCACGGCACGGGGCCGACCCCGACCCAGCCGAGCATCGTGTTGAACACGCCCTCGGGCCGCGCGTCGAAGAAGAACTTCCACAGCAGCACGGCGACGACCGGCGGGACCACGACCGGCAGGTACGCCAGGGCGCTGTACAGACCCTTCGCGCGGCGGACCTCGCTCATGAGCACCGCGGCCAGCAGCGGCACCGGGTAGCCGAAGAGCAGGGCGAGCGCCGCGAACCAGAGCGTGTTGCCCACGGCCGTCGCCAGCAGCGGGTCGGCCAGCACCGTCCGGAAGTTGTCCAGGCCCACCCAGGCGGTGGTGACGAGGTTGGTCTCCTGCAGGCTCATCACGACGGCCCTGCCGATCGGCAGCCAGGAGAACAGCCCGAACACCACCAGCAGGGGCAGCGCGAAGACCAGCGTGCTCAACCCGCCGCGGCGGACCCAGGAGGTCCGCCGCGGCCGGGCGTCACGAGCGTCGTGGGTCAGGGCCACGTCAGCCCGCGTTCTTGTCGAGGATCGCCTGCACGTCCGCGTCCGCCTGCTCCAGCAGCGCGTCGATGTCGGCGTCCTCGTCGGTCAGCACCGCCTGGACGACCGTGTCCAGCGCGCCGTACAGCTCCTGCGTCGAGCCGGCCGGCTCCGGGATCAGCGGCTGGTCGAAGATGACGTCGGTGAACCCGGTCATCTGGTCGAGCGGCACGTTGACCAGGTCGGCGATCCACTCCTGCGACTGGTCGTACTGCTCCTGGCTGAAGATCGGCAGCACGGGGGTGCCGACCGGCTGGTCCGAGGCGACGAGCGTCTCGGCGTCCTTCACCGCCGCGTCCTTATCGGTGAGCTTGCGCAGGTAGTAGAAGTCGATCCACTTCACGGCGGCCTCCTTCTGCGCCTCGGAGGCCGAGGTGCTGACCGCGGCGAGCGTCCCGCCGCCGAGCACGCCCGCGTCGTCGCCCTCGAGCGGCACGGCGGTCAGGCCGTAGTCGTCGGGGTTGATCGCGTTGGTCTGCACCAGCGAGGTGTAGACGTCCGAGCCCGAGGTGAACATGCCGACCTGGCCCGCCGCGAACGCCTGGTTGATCGAGGACCAGTCGAGCAGGAAGTTCGCGCCCATGGAGCTGTCCTCCCAGCGCAGGTCGTGCAGGTACTCCAGCGCCTCCTTGGTGCCGTCGTTGTCGAGGGTGGCGGTGTAGGTGCCGTCGTCGTTCGTCTCCTGGACGCGGCCGCCGCGGGCGTAGGTGGCGACGGTGAGCTGCCAGCCGCCCGTGTTGTTCTGCGTCATCGTGGCGTAGCCGGCCTGGCCGGTGGCGTCGGCGATCGCCTTGGCGTCCGCGCGCACCTCGTCCCAGGTCGTGGGCGGGTCGTCGGGGTCGAGGCCCGCCTGCGCGAACAGCGTCCGGTTGTAGTGCAGCCCGATGCCGTAGACCGACTTGGCCGGGATCGCGTAGACCTTGCCGTCGGCGCCCGTGCCGGCCTCGAGGACGTTCGGGTTGAAGTCGTCCGCGTAGGGCAGCGCCTGCACCTGCGCGTCGATGTCGGCGAGCTGGCCGTTCTCGATCAGCGTCTTGCCGTCGGTGAACGGGATCTCGAACACGTCGGGCAGGGTGCCGCCGGCGAGCTGGGCGGCGAACGTCGTCGCCTTCCACTCGTACTCCTCCGGCTGCACGTCGATGTCCGGGTTCGCCTCCTCGAACTGGGCGACCTGCTCGTCGAAGGCGTCGAACGCCTCCTGCTCCGATCCGGGCAGCAGGGAGACGACCCGCAGGACGGTCTTCCCGCCCGCGCTGCCGTCGCCCTCGCCGGCGTCGTCGGATCCGCTGCTGCACGCGGCGAGCAGGGTGAAGGACAGCGCGCCGGTCAGGGCGAGCGCCGTCGTGCGTGAGGACCTCATCGTCACTCCTCGGGTCGGGTGGTGCGGTGGGTGGGGTGGGTCGGGTGGGTCGGGTCAGCCGGCGGCGCGGAGCCAGGCGGCCGTGTCGGGGGCCAGCGCGGCGCCGTCGGTGGGGCCGCTGGCGAGCAGCACCCCCGCGTGCCGGGGCAGCGGGACGGGGCCGCCGGACAGGTTGACGACGCACAGCACGTCGCCGCGGGCGAAGGCGAGCACGCCCGGGCCGGCGTCCAGCCAGCGCAGGTCGCCGTCGCCGAGGTCCGCTTCCGAGCGGCGCAGCGCCAGCGCGTCGCGGTACAGCCGGAGCATCGAGCCGGGGTCGGCCTCCTGGGCCGCGACCGTCCGGGCGGCCCAGTCGGCGGGCTGCGGCAGCCACGGCTCGGCCGGCCGGCCGCCGGCCGGGTCGGCCGAGAAGCCGTACGGCGGCCGGTCCCCCGACCACGGCAGCGGCACCCGGCAGCCGTCCCGCCCGGGGTCGACGCCGCCGGACCGCTCGTGCATCGGGTCCTGCACCGCCTCGGGCGGCAGGTCCTCCACCTCGGGCAGGCCCAGCTCGTCGCCCTGGTACAGGTAGAGCGAGCCCGGCAGCGCCGCCGTGAGCAGCGCGGCGGCCCGGGCGCGACGGGTGCCGAGCGCGAGGTCCGTCGGCGTGCCCGCGCGCTTGGTGGCGAACGCGAACGACGAGTCCGCCCGGCCGTACCGCGTGACGGGGCGGGTGACGTCGTGGTTCGACAGCACCCAGGTGGCCGGGGCGCCGACGCCGCGGTGCGCGGCCAGGGTGCGGTCGACCGACGCCCGCAGCGCCGCCGCGTCCCAGGGCTGCGCCATCACGTCGAAGTTGAACGCGGTGTGCATCTCGTCCGGGCGCAGGTAGGCCGCGAACCGCTCGGCGTCGTCCAGCCACACCTCCCCGACCAGGACCCGGGTCCCCGCGTAGGAGTCGGCGACCTTGCGCCACGCGCGGTAGACGTCGTGCAGCTCGTCGCGGTCGAGGTGCGGGTGCCCGCCGGGCGGGACCGCCTCGCGGACGGCCGGGAGCTCCGGCAGCGCGGGGTCCTTCACCAGCAGCGCCGCCGAGTCGATCCGGATGCCGGCCACGCCGCGGTCGAACCAGAACCGCAGGACGTCCTCGTGCTCGGCCCAGACGTCCGGGTGGGTCCAGTTGAGGTCCGGCTGCTGGGCGGTGAACAGGTGCAGGTACCACTCCCCCGGCGTCCCGTCCGGGTTCGTCGTCCGGGTCCAGGTCTCGCCGCCGAAGCTCGACTCCCAGTGCGTCGGGATGCCGGCGCCGTCCGGGCCGGTGCCCGGGTGGAACCAGAACCGCTCGCGCTCCGGGGAGCCCGGGCCGGCGGCGAGGGCGGCCCGGAACCACGGGTGCTGGTCCGAGACGTGGTTGGGGACCACGTCGACGATCGTGCGGATGCCGAGGTCCAGGGCCTCCGCGATCAGCGCCTCCGCCTCGGCGAGCGCGCCGAACGCCGGGTCGATCGCGCGGTAGTCCGCCACGTCGTAGCCGCCGTCGGCCATCGGCGAGGCGTACCAGGGCGTGAACCACAGCGCGTCGACCCCGAGGTCCCGCAGGTAGGGCAGCCGGCTGCGGACGCCCGCCAGGTCGCCGGTGCCGTCGCCGTCGCCGTCGGCGAACGAGCGGACGTAGACCTCGTAGATCACGGCGTCCCGCCACCAGGTGGGGTCGTCGCTCGGGGGATGCACCACGGCGTGCCTCTGCTCTCGGCTGATCCGCGGTCGTCGGTGACCGGGTAGCAGGAACACTAAATCCGGCGACGGCTTGCGCGCAAGAACTCGACAGCGTCGTTACCGAAACCCGACCGACGCCCGGCGTGGGTACGCCGGCGCGCCGCGCGGGGACGGCACGCCGGGCGAGCGCAGCGCCCGGGGCGGCGCGGAGCCCGGGGCGCGCGGGAGCCCCGGGGGGTGCGGGCGGGCGGGGTCAGGCCCCGGGGGCCGGCGCCGTGCTGCCGCGCACGACGAGCTCGGGCTCGAACAGGAGCTCGTCCGTCGACACCGGGTGCCCCCCGATCAGCCCGACGAGCAGGTCGATCGCCGCCCGCCCCATCGGCTCGATCGGCTGCCGCACGGTGGTCAGCGGCGGCTCGGTGCAGTTCATGAACAGCGAGTCGTCGTAGCCCACGACGGACACGTCCTCGGGCACCCGCAGCCCCGCCCGGCGCGCGGCGCGGATCGCTCCGAGCGCCAGCGGGTCGCTGGCGCAGACCAGCCCGGTCAGCCCCTGGCGGAGCAGCCGGGTCGCGGCGGCCTGCCCGCTCTCGAGGGAGTACGCGCTGCGGGCGACGGCGTCGTCGGCGAGCTCGACGCCGAGCCGGGCGGCGGCGGCGCGCGCGGCGTGCAGCTTGCGCTCGGACGGCACGTGGTCGACCGGGCCGAGCACCAGCCCGATGCGGGTGTGCCCGAGCGAGGCCAGGTGGCCGACGGCCTGCTCGACCGCCACCTCGTCGTCGCAGGAGACCCGGGGGAACGGCAGCTCCTCGATCGAGGCGTTGATCAGCACCACCGGCAGGCCGCGGTCGGCGAGCAGCGCGTAGTGCTCGTGGTCGGCGCCGCGCTGCGCGAAGTTGCCGCCGGCGAACACGATGCCGGACACCTGCTGCGTGAGGAGCAGGTCGACGTAGTCGGCCTCGGACACCCCGCCGGCCGTCTGCGTGCACAGCACCGGCGTGTAGCCCTGCTGGGCGAGCGCGCCGCCCACGACCTCGGCGAACGCCGGGAAGATCGGGTTCTGCAGCTCGGGCAGCACCAGGCCGACCAGCCGGGCCCGCTCCCCGCGCAGCTTGGTGGGCCGCTCGTAGCCGAGCACGTCGAGCGCGGTCAGCACCGCCTGGCGCGTCTGCTCGGAGACCCCGCTGCGGCCGTTGAGCACGCGGCTCACCGTCGCCTCGGACACCCCGACCTTCTGCGCGACCTCCGCCAGCCGTCCAGCCATGCGCGCAAGTCTACGACCGGATCGCGCAAGCGACTTGCAGGGCGCGCGGTGCCGGGGTCAGGCGGTGGCGGCCGCCCGGGGCGCGACCGCGTGCAGGTGCTCCGCGATGTCCTGCGCCCAGCCCCGCACGGCGTCGAAGTCGCGGTGGTCGCCCTCCTTGGCGCGCGCGCCGGCGATGATCGCCCGCTCGGCGAACGCGAGCTCGCTGCGCAGCAGCCGCCCGGCGAACGCCCGGTGGCCGAGCGCCCCGACGTCCTGCATGAGCGCGAGCAGCTCGTGCGGGCTGTTCGCGCGCGCCGCGGGCTGCGTCGCGAGCCCCGAGGAGAACACCCAGACGTGCCGCCGGCGCAGGTCCCCCGCGAGGCGGGCCGCGAAGTCGCGCGCGGCCGGCATCCAGTGCGCCGTGTACACCGCCGACCCGAGGACGACCGCGTCGTACCCGTCGAGGTCGGTGACGTCCTCGGGCGCGGCCTCGTGGACCACGTGCCCGCGGGCCCGCAGCACGTCCGCGACGGCCGAGCCGATCTCCGCGGTGGCACCGTGGCGCGAGGCCACCGTCACCAGGACGTTCATCGCTCTGCCCTCCAGCGGCTGTGTCGTGGCGGTCGTCTCCGGCCCCCTCCCGGCCCGGGACCGCCGACATCCATGGTCCGTCGCCGACGGGCCCGGGTCGTGGGCCGGAGGTCCCCCGGTGCCGTCGCGGGGGCCCCGCCCGGCACGCTCCGGGCTCAGCGGGTACCCGTGCCGTGACCTGCGGCGTCGTCCGTCCGGTCGAGGTCGGCGATCCCCGGCTGCGCGGCACGGAGCGCCCCCGCCACGTCGGTGAGCGCCGCGAGCTGCCCGGCGTCCAGGGCGCCGCCGACGTAGTGGGCGATCGCCTGGACGTGCCGTCGGCCGACCTCCCGCTGCAGGGCCGCGCCCTCGGCCGTGAGCCCGACCACGACGCCGCGCCCGTCGCCCGCGGCCGGCGCGCGCCGCACCCAGCCGGCCTCCTCCAGGCGCTCGACCATCCGGCTCAGGCTCGGCTGGCTGAGCAGGCTCGACTCCCCGAGGTCGCGCAGCCGCAGGCCCTCCGGGGCGCGGGAGAGGGTGAACAGGACGTCGTACTCGCGCAGGGAGACGCGGTCCCAGATCGGGTCGCGCTGCAGCCGGCGCATGATCGCGACCTGGGCGCGGAACAGCTGCTCCCAGGCGACCGCGGCGGCGCGCACGTCCACCACCGGCGCCGCGCCGGGCGCCGTCCCCGTCGCGCCTGCCGCCCCGTCCCGCACCGTCATCGCCGCTCCGTCCGCCGGTCCATGCGTTCGCATCCACCCACCCAACCGTCGCGGCCGCCCCGCTGTTCCGCACCCCGGCCGTCCGCGCCGTGCGCACGCGGCTCCCGGGCGCGCCGCTACGCTGGCCCGATGCAGAACGACGGCGTCCGCTCGACGTACGTGCTGGTCGACGGCGAGAACATCGACGCGACCCTCGGCTCCTCGATCTTCAACGGGCGCCCGACCCCCGAGCAGCGCCCCCGCTGGGAGCGCGTGCTGGAGTTCGCGCACCGCACCTGGGGCCAGCAGCCGAAGGGGCTGTTCTTCCTCAACGCCACCAGCGGGACGCTGCCGATGTCGTTCGTACAGGCGCTGCTGGCGATCGGGTACCAGCCGATCCCGCTCGCCGGCGAGGGCAAGGTCGTCGACATCGGCATCAAGCGCACGCTCGAGGCGCTGGCCGACCGGCCGGGCGACGTGCTGCTCGCCTCGCACGACGGCGACTTCGCCCCCGAGATCGAGGCGCTGCTGGGCGGCGACCGCCGGGTCGGGCTGCTGGCGTTCCGCGAGTTCACCAGCACCGCGCTCAGCCACCTGGCCGACCGCGGCCTGCAGGCGTTCGACCTGGAGACCGACGTCAAGGCCTTCAACGTCACGCTGCCGCGGCTGCGGATCATCCCGCTCGACGAGTTCGACCCGCTGCGCTACCTCTGACGCCGGGAGGCGGGCAGAGTGGGCGCATGACGTCCGCCGACCCCGACCCCGTGCCGCCCGGCGAGCGGGTGCTGGTCCTGCTGCGCGCCGTGAACGTCGGCGGGCGGTCGGCCCTGCCGATGGCCGACCTGCGCGCCGCCGCGGCGGACCTCGGGCACGCCGACGTCGCCACGCACCTGACCACCGGCAACCTGCTGCTCGCGCCCGGGCCCGGCTCCCCCGGGACGCTCGGCGACCTGGCCGACGCCCTGACGACCGGGCTGACCGAGCGGGTCGGGCGCCCGCTGGCGCTCACCGTCCGCACCCGCGCCCAGGTCGACGACCTGGTGGCCGCCAACCCCTACCCCGGCCCGGCCGCGAACGACCCGGCGCACCTCGTGGTCGTGTTCCTCGACGGCCCGGCGCGGGCCGACGGGCGGATGGACCTGTCCGGGTACGGCCGCGAGCGCGGCACCTGGCGCGGCAGCGAGGGGTACGTGCACTACCCCGACGGCATCGGCCGGTCGAAGGTCACCGCCGGGGTGCTCGACCGGTTGGCCGGGCGGACCGGCACGGCGCGCAACTGGCGGACCGTGCTCGCGCTCCAGGAGAAGCTGGCGGGCTGAGCCCCGGCCGCCTCGTTACCGTGGGGCGCATGACGACCCTGTTCACGCGCATCATCGACGGCGAGATCCCCGGCCGGTTCGTCTGGGCGGACGACCGCGCGGTGGCGTTCGGCACCATCGCCCCGCTCGCGGACGGCCACGTGCTGGTCGTGCCGCGCGCGGAGGTGGCGTCGTTCACCGAGGCCGACGACGACCTGCTGGCCCACCTCGCCGTCGTCGCGAAGCGCGTCGGCCGGGCGCAGCAGGCCGCGTGGGACGCCCCGCGCGCCGCGCTGCTCGTCGCCGGGTTCGAGGTGCCGCACCTGCACCTGCACGTGGTGCCGGCGTGGGGCGAGGCCGAGCTCAGCTTCGCGAACGCCCGGCACGACGTCCCGGCCGAGCAGCTCGACGCCGCGGCCGAGCGCCTCCGCGACGCCCTGCGCGCCGCGGGCGAGGGCGCCCACGTCCCGGCGCGGCTGGACTCCCCGGCGCTCTGACCCGGGCGCCCGCGGGCGGGGTCGCGGGGCCGCCGGGCGTCAGGCGACCGGGTCGTCCTCCCCGTACGCGGCCAGGCGCAGCGTGCGGGCGTCCGCCGCCACGACCCGGTCCGCCAGCGCCGCCAGGGACTCCGGGGTGTCCGTGCCCGCGCGGACGAACCGCCCGTGCAGCGCGTCCAGCCGCCCCGAGCCGAACGCGTCCACCAGCTCCACGGTGGCCTCCACCGGGGTCCACTCGGTGCGGTCGTCGTGCAGCGGCATCGCCTGGGTCATGTCGGTGACCACCACGCCGGGCGCGACGTCGAGCGCCGTGACCCCGCGGCCGGCGTACTGCGCGTCGAGCATCGTGGTGAGCCGGGCGAGCGCGCCCTTGCTGATCCCGTAGCCCGTGTAGACGGGCGACGGCCGGTGGCCGGAGCCGGAGTTGATGTTCACCACGTGGCCGGAGCCCCGCTCCAGCATCGCCGGCAGCACCGCGTGCGCGAGCAGCAGCGGGCCGCGCACGTTCGTCTCGATCACCCGCCACACGTCCTCGACGTCGTCGGCGACCAGGTCGACCTCGGCCCGCTCGATGACCCCGGCGTTGTTCACCAGCATCCCCAGCCCGCCGAGGTCCGCGAACGCCTCCTCGACCCGGGCGACCGCCGCGGCGACGGCCTCGCGGTCCACCACGTCGACCGGCTCGACCAGCACCCGGGCGCCCGGGCGGGTCGCCCGGGCCTCCTCGGCGACGGCGTCGAGGTGCGCGCGGGTGCGGCCGACCAGCGCGACGTCCCAGCCGGCCCGGACCAGCCCGAGCGCGAGGCCGCGGCCGATCCCCCGCCCGGCCCCGGTGACCAGGGCGGTCCGCGGGGCGGCGGGCGTGGCGGGCGGGGTGCCGGTGGCGTCGGAGGTCGTCATGCCCCCATGGTCGCGCATCCGGCCCGCCGACCGCGGGTGGCGGGCCGCGTGGCCGCCGCCCGGCGACCCGGGTCGGCATACTGGCGCTGCCCGCCGCGTTGTCCCACGTCGGGGCCCTCGCCGGTCCCCGTGTCAGCCGCCCGTCACCGACCGCGAGGGAGCCGCCCGTGGCCACCGACGCCGCCGATCCCACCCGTGCCGTCCCCGGCCCGCCCCTGCGGGTCCGCCTGCCGTCCGTCACCCCGTCGGTGCGGGACTTCCTGGCGACCGAGGCCGGCAGCGCGGTGTTCCTGCTCGGCGCGACCGTGCTCGCGCTGGTCTGGGCGAACTCCCCGCTGTCCGGCGCGTACGACGCGCTGTGGTCGACGACGGCCGGGTTCCACCTCGGCCCGTTCGGGCTCGACCTCGACCTGCACCACTGGGTGAACGACGCCGCGATGGCGGTGTTCTTCTGCGTCGTCGGCCTCGAGATCAACCGGGAGGTGACCAGCGGCGAGCTGCGGGACCGGCGGACGGTCGCGGTGCCGGCGCTCGGCGCGCTGGGCGGCCTCGCGGTCCCCGCCGTCATCTACCTGCTGTTCAACGCGGGCACGGAGGCGGCGCACGGCTGGGGCGTCGTGATGTCGACGGACACGGCGTTCCTGGTCGGCATCCTGGCGCTGTTCGGGCCCGCGTGCCCGGACCGGCTGCGGCTGTTCCTGCTCACGCTCGCGATCGTCGACGACATCGGGGCCATCACCGTGATGGCGGTGTTCTACAACGACGGCGTGGACGCCCTCGCGCTCGGCGTCGCCGGGGCGCTCGTGCTGGCGCTCCTGGTGCTGCGGTGGCTCGGCGTCTGGCGGCTCACGCCGTACGCGCTGGTCGGGATCGCGCTGTGGTTCGCGGTGAACGCCTCCGGCGTGCACGCGACGCTCGCGGGCGTGCTCGTCGGGCTGCTGCTGCCGTCGCGGCCGATGGCGCGGGACCACGTCGAGCAGGTCCCGCGCTGGACGCAGGGCCTGGTCGCCGAGCCGACCGCGGACACCGAGCACCTGGCCGAGCTCGCGGCGCGCGCCACGGTCCCCGCCGGCGAGCGGCTGCAGCGTCTGCTGCACCCGTGGTCGGCGTACGTCGTCGTCCCCGTGTTCGGGCTGGCCAACGCGGGCGTGCGGCTCGACGCCGAGGCGCTGCGGGCGGCCGCGACCTCGACGGTGACGATCGGCGTGGCCGTCGCCCTGGTCGCCGGCAACACCATCGGCATCACCGGCGCCGCGACGCTCGCGATCCGCACCGGCCTGGGCCGGCTGCCGGGGCGGGTCCGCTGGGGCCACCTGGTGGGCGGCGCGGTGCTCGCCGGGATCGGGTTCACGATCTCGCTGTTCATCGCGGAGCTGGCGTTCGAGGGCGAGCTCGTCGAGCAGGCCAAGATCGGCATCCTCGCGGGGTCGCTGATCGCGGCGGTGCTGGGCACGGTGCTGCTGCGGATCCTCGGCGACCGGCTGCCGCTGTGCTCCCCGGACGAGGAGCTGCCGACGGGCCTGCCGCCGCGCCCCTGGGTCGCCGGGTCCTGATCCCCTCCCGATCGTCGCGGCGCCACCGGATCGTCCGGGTGGCGGCGCGACGATCAGGTGGCGATGCGGGGCGTCGGGGCGTCGGGGCGTCGGGGCGTCAGCGCGCCGGGGTCGCCGCCGCGACCGCCGCGCGCAGCGCCGGCAGCTCGACCGGGCCGGCGTACCGCTCGCCCTGGACCAGCAGCGTCGGCGTGCCCCGCACCCCGAGCCCCAGCCCGGTGACGTAGTCCGCCTCGACGAGGTCCGCGAACCGCTGCGCGCCCTCGCCGGCGACCACGGCCGGGTCCAGGCCGAGGCGCTCGCCCGCCGCCCGCAGCCCCGCTTCGGTCAGCCGGTCCTGCTGCGCGAACAGCAGCCGCTGCATCTCCCAGAACAGCCCCTGCTCCGCGGCGGCCTCGGCCGCGAGGGCGGCGATCAGCGCGTGCGGGTGCACCTGGAACAGCGGGAAGTGCCGCCACACGAGCCGGACGCCGCCGTCCGACTCCTCGACCAGGCGCCGGAGCACGGGCTCGGCGGACCGGCAGTACGGGCACTCGAGGTCGCCGTACTCGGTGAGGGTGACGGGCGCGGCGGGGTCGCCGAGGACGAGCCGGGGGGCCTGGGCGTCGGGCATGGCACCAGCATGCCGTGCGCGGGCCCCGCCGCCCGCGACCCGCCCCGAGCCGCCCGGGCGCGACCTGTCAGCGCGGCCGCATCGGCGGGCTGGCCGTCCCGGCCCCGCGCGCGATGCCGGCGACCACCTGCCGCATGGCCTGCACCCCGGTGTACCGCGGGTGGAAGCCGAGCTGCCGCTCCGCGCGGCCCGTGTCGAGGACCGGCGCCGAGGCACCCATGTCGAACCACCCGGGGCCGACCGGCGCCAGCCGCGCGTGCCAGGCCAGCGTCAGCGCCGTCCGCACGGGCGCGTGCGGCACCTCCCGCCACCGGCCGCGCGACACCACGTCCGCGACGTCCGCGGCGCGGATGACGCCCGGTCCGGCCAGGTTGAACGGCCCGCGGGCCTGCCGGACCACCGCCTCCCGGAACGCGTCGGCGAGGTCGTCCGCGTGCACGGCCTGGAGCCGGAACCCCGCGGGCCACGGCAGCACCGGCAGCCGGCCGTCGAGCACCCCGGCCGGCACGAACGGCCCCAGGAAGTACCGCTTGATCTCGTGGCCGGCGGCGTGCTGGAACACCAGCGCCGGCCGCAGCCGCGCGATCGCGAGCGTCGGGTAGCGCAGCTCGGCCTCGTCCAGCAGCCGCTCGACGGCCACCTTGTCGACGCTGTAGTCCGAGGACCGGACACCGCCGGTGTCCCACTCCTCGTCGCGCGGCTCGTCCGAGTACGACGGGCTGTACGCACCGATCGAGGACGCGACCACCAGGTGCGGCACGTTCGCCTCGACCACCGCGCCGAGCACGCGGCGCATCCCGTCGACGTTGACGCGGCGGAGCTGGTCGCGGTCGTGGCTCGGCTGGATCAGCCAGGCGAGGTTGACCACCGCGTCGGCGCCGGCGAACACGCGGCGCAGCCGCTCGACGACCGGCCCGTCGGGACCGCGCTCGCCGATGTCGACCGCGTGCCAGTCCGCGGTGTCGTACGGCGGCGGCGGCGTCCGGCGCGGTGTGCGGCGGGCGACGCCGCCCAGCGAGGTGACCGTGGGGTCGTCCCGCAGCCGGCGCAGCACCGCGGTGCCGACGTTGCCGCTGCCCCCGACGACGACGACCCTCACCGCGCCTCCTCCGCCGGCCGGCCCGGCTCTCCGTCCTCGGCGAACGCCTGCTCGCGGGCGACCTGGCCGAGCCGGGTCAGCGTGGCGATCTGCTCGTCCGCCTGGTCCAGCAGCCGCTGCAGCTGCGCCGGGTCCAGGCCGAGGTCGTCCGCCCAGATGTGCAGCGTCTCCCAGAGCCCGCGCTTGGCGATGACGGCGCCGCGCATGAGGTCGATCTCCAGCACGGCGGTCAGGGGCGACGGGTCGGTCAGCCGGCCGTTCGGCTTGAGCCGCCCGACCCGCTCGACGGCCGCGAGACCGACCCGCTTCACCACCGACGGACGGACGCCGAGCCGGTGGGCGGTGTCGTGCAGCCAGTCGCGCTCGTCCGTGACCTCCTGCGCGATCCGGGCGAGCGCCGGGCCGAGGGGCGAGTCGGCGTAGGCCTCGGCCATCCGGCCGAAGCGCGCGCTGCCGCCCTCCGCCCCGGCGAGGTGGTCGCCGAGATAGGAGTCGAGCAGCGTGCGGTCGAGCCGCCTCACGGGGTGGCGGCGCCGCCGCCGTCCGCCCCGTCCGCGCGGGGGTTCAGGTTGTCGGGCTCGGCGTCGGTGTCGACGTCGCCCTCGTCGCCGCCCGTGGCCTGCGTCCCGGTGCGCGGGTTGAGCATCTCGGGGTCGGAGTCCGGGTCCTCGGCGGGGTCGTAGCCGTTCTGCGTGGTGTCGTCGGTGCTCATGCGCCCACGCTGGCACCAGCACCCGGACCTCGCACGCCGAACGGCCGCGCTCGGGGCGCCGGGACGATCGTCCCTGGTGCCCGCTGCGTGGATCTGGTGCACGGACCCCGTCCCGCGCTGGTTACCATCGAGTCGTGCCCTCAACTGTCGAGCCGGTCGATGTCGTCCTGGTCGGTGGCGGGATCATGTCCGCCACGCTCGCCACCCTGCTCTCCGAGCTCGAGCCGTCCTGGCGGATCGAGATCGTCGAGCGGCTCGACGGGGTCGCCCTGGAGAGCACGGACGCGTGGAACAACGCCGGCACCGGGCACGCCGCGCTCTGCGAGCTCAACTACACGCCGGAGCGCGCGGACGGCTCGATCGACATCGCCAAGGCGGTGACGATCAACGAGCAGTTCGCGCTGTCCTGCCAGCTGTGGGACCACCTGCGCGACGAGGGCCGCCTGCCGGACGACGGCTTCCGGTCCGCCGTGCCCCACCTGACGTTCGTCCGCGGCGCCGCCGACGTCGACTACCTGCGTCGCCGGCACGCCGCGCTGACCGCGCACCCGCGGTTCGCGCACCTCGAGTACTCCGAGGACCCCGCGACCATCGCGTCCTGGGCGCCGCTGGTCATGGCCGACCGCGACCCGGACGAGCCGGTGGCGGCCACCCGGGCCCTCGACGGCCTCGACGTCGACTTCGGCACCCTGGCGCGGCACATGGTCGACGACCTCGTGGCCCGGGGCACCCGGGTCCGGCTGCAGCACGAGGTCCGGCGGATCAGCCGGCGCCGCGGCGGCGGCTGGCGGCTGCACCTGGTCGACCGGGCGTGGAACGCGAGCCCGAAGCGGTCGACTCTCGACGCGCGGTTCGTGTTCATCGGCGCCGGCGGCGGTGCGCTGCGGCTGCTGCAGGCCGCCGGCATCCCCGAGATCAAGGGCTACGGCGGCTTCCCGATCAGCGGCCAGTTCCTGCGCACGACCGACCCCGCGCTCGTCGAGCGGCACCGGGGCAAGGTCTACGGCAAGGCCGCCGTCGGCTCCCCGCCGATGTCGGTACCGCACCTCGACACCCGCGTGGTGCAGGGCAGCCCCGCGCTGATGTTCGGCCCGTACGCCGGCTGGAGCATGAAGTTCCTCAAGGCCGGCTCGTGGACCGACCTGGTCCGCACCGTCCGGCCGGGCAACCTCGTGCCGCTGGTGGCGGTCGCCGTGCACAACCTCGACCTGCTCAAGTACCTGGTCACCGAGGTGCTCGCGAACCGCGACGCCCGGCTGCGCACCCTGCGCGGCTTCATGCCGACGGCCCGCGAGCGGGACTGGGAGCTGATCACGGCCGGCCAGCGCGTCCAGGTCATCAAGCGTGGCAAGGGCGGCGGCGTGCTGGAGTTCGGCACCGAGCTGATCACCGCGGCCGACGGCTCGATCGCCGGGCTGCTCGGTGCCTCGCCGGGGGCGTCGACCGCGGCGTCCGCGATGCTCGACCTGCTGCGCCGGTGCTTCCCCGACCGGTTCGCCGGCTGGCGGCCGCGGCTCGAGGAGATGATGCCGCAGCTCGCCGAGCGCCCGGACGGCCGCAGCGTGCCGGGCGGTGGCGAGGCCCCGGACGCGGACCCCGACCTGGGGACCGAGGACCCGGCGCGCCCGGGCGCGGCCTCCGAGGGCGTCGGGCACGAGCCGGGGCCGGAGCCGCGGGACGCCTCCCAGCGCGGGGCCGGCCGCCGCCCCGCCCGCCCGACGCTCCCCCGCCGCCGGGACACCCCGGTCGCCTGACGCCGGGCGCGCCCGCGCCGAGGTCGGCGCGGGTGTCGCACCGAGCGCGCCCACCGAGATCGGCGCTTCCGCCCGAGATCGGTCGTCGCGAGCACCGATCTCGACGGGAAGCACCGATCTCGACGGGAAGCACCGACCCCGGCGCGGGTGTCGCACCCCCGCACGCACCGCGACCCCCGGGAGCCTGGGCTCCCGGGGGCCGGTCGGGTGCGGCGGGTCCCGGCCGAGCCGCCCCCTGCGGGCTCGGACGGGCCGCCGCGCGCCGGCCGGTGCCCTCCACACCCGCCGTGCGCGTCACCCGGGTAGTCCGCAGGGAGCGCCGATCCGTCACATCGCCCGCGTGTGACCTCGCTCACACGTCGTGACCGGCCGTCACAGCCCCATGTCGAGCACCACGCGCCCGTCGATGGTGCCGGTCTCCATCCGCGCGAACACGTCGTTCACCGCGTCCAGCGGCCGCAGCTCGTACTTGGTGCGCACCAGGCCCCGGTCGAAGAAGCCGACCGCCTCCTGCATGTCCAGCCGGGTGCCGACGATCGAGCCCCGGACCGTCAGGCCCCGCAGCACCGTGTCGAAGATCGACAGCGGGAAGGTGCCCGGGGGGAGCCCGACGAGCGAGACGGTGCCGCCCCGGCGGAGCATCGACAGCGCCTGCGGGAAGGTCGACTCGCTGACCGCGGTCACCAGGGCGGCGTGCGCACCGCCGACCAGGTCGTGCACGGCCTCCCCCGGGTCGCCGTCGCGGTAGTTCACGACGAGCTCGGCGCCGTACTCGTGCGCCGAGGCCCGCTTCGACTCCGAGCCGGTCACCGCGATCACCCGGTAGCCCATCGCGGCCGCGTACTGGATCGCCATGTGCCCGAGGCCGCCGATCCCGGAGACGACCACCCAGTCCCCGGGCTTCGCGTCCGTGACCTTGAGGCCCTTGTAGACCGTGACGCCGGCGCACAGCACCGCGGTCACGCCGGCGGCGTCGACCCCCTCGGGGATGCGCGGCGCGTACCGGGCGTCGACCAGCATGTACTCGGCGAACGAGCCGTCGACGGAGTAGCCCGAGTTCTGCTGGGCCGTGCAGAGCGTCTCCCAGCCGCGCAGGCAGTCCGCGCAGGTGCCGCAGGCCGTCGCCAGCCAGGCGTTGCCCAGCCGGTCGCCCTCCCGCACGCCGCGCACCTCGGAGCCGACGGCGACGACGCGACCGGCGCCCTCGTGGCCCGGCACGAACGGCGGGGTCGGCCGGACCGGCCAGTCGCCGCGGGCGGCGTGCAGGTCGGTGTGGCAGACGCCGGAGTAGTCGACCTTCACCAGGGCCTCGTGGGGTCCCGGCACCGGGACCGGGCGCTCCTCGACGACCAGCGGGGCGCCGAGGTCGCGGACGACCGCGGCCTTCATCATCTCGGGCACAGCAGCTCTCCTCACGCCGCGCGTCCACCACCTTGTGAACGCTGTCACGAGAACGTATCGCCGGCGCCCGGTGCCCCGGCCGGGACCGAGGGCCCACCGCGGCCCCCCGGATGCGCGGCGCGGGGCCTGCTGCGACCGTGGGGACATGACCAGCAGACTCGTGCTCGTCCGCCACGGGGAGAGCGAGGGGAACGTCGCCGCGACGCGCGCCGAGCGCACCGGCGCGGAGACCGTCGGTGTGCCGTGGCGCGACGCGGACACCCCGCTCTCGGCCACCGGGGAGGAGCAGGCGCGCGCGCTCGGCGCCCACCTGGCCGCCCTGCCCGCCGGCGAGACGCCCGACGCCCTGTGGTGCTCCCCCTATGTCCGGGCGCGGCGCACGGCCGAGCTGGCGGTGGAGAAGGCCGGGCTCGGGCTGCGCCCGGTGATCGACGAGCGGCTGCGGGACCGCGAGCTCGGCATCCTCGACGGGCTGACCAGCCACGGCGTGGACGCCCGGTTCCCCGACGAGGCGGCGCGGCGGGACCGGCTCGGCAAGATGTACTTCCGGCCGCCGGGCGGCGAGTCGTGGTCCGACGTGGCCCTGCGGCTCCGCTCCGTCGTCGGCGACATCGAGCGCCGCGAGGCGGGCCGGCGGGTGCTGGTGGTCTGCCACGACGCCGTGATCTGGCTGCTGCGCTACGTGTGCGAGGGGCTGACGGAGGACGAGCTGATGGCGCAGGTCGCCGAGCGCAGCGTCCGCAACGCGTCGGTGACGGTCCTCGTCGGCGGCCCGGCGGGCTGGCGCGCCGAGGTCGTCGACGACGTCGCGCACCTCGGCGGCGCCGAGGTCACGGAGCACCCGGGGCAGGGCGATGACTGACGCCGCGCCCCTCACCCCCGCGCTGCTGCGCGGCTGGCCGCTGCCCCCACGGGACGGCGCGAAGGACGTCCGCGGCGGCGTGCTCGTCGTGGGCGGCGCCCGGCGCACGCCCGGCGCCGCCGCGCTGGCCGGCCTGACGGCACTGCGGATCGGCGCCGGGCGGCTCACCCTGGCGGTCGCCGCGTCGGTCGCCGCACCGCTCGCGGTGGCGACACCGGAGGCCGGCGTGCTCGCGCTGCCCGAGGACGCGGACGGCTCGCCCACCGGCGCGACGACCCCGCACCTCGCGGCCGAGCTCGAGCGCGCCGACGCGGTCGTCGTCGGCCCCGGCCTGGACGAGCCGGAGGGCGCGGCGGCCCTGGTCCGGTCGGTCCTCGGCGCCCTGGCCGACCGCGAGGCCGCCGTGCTGCTCGACGCCTTCGCGCTCGGCGTGCTGCCGGGCCTGCGGGACGAGGTCACGCTCCCGGAGGGACGCACCGTCCTGACCCCCAACACCACCGAGGCCGCCCGGCTGCTCGGCGTGGACGAGGTCGACCCGGACGACGCCGCCGCGCGGGTCGCCGACCGGTGGGGCGCGGTCGTCAGCTGCGCCGGGACGATCGCGCACCCGGACGGGCGCCGCTGGTCCTCGGCGACCGGCTACGCCGGGCTCGGCACCTCAGGCAGCGGAGACGTGCTGGCCGGGGCGGTCGCCGGGCTCCTCGCAGGCGGCGCGCCCGCCGAGCAGGCCGCCTGCTGGGGCACCGCCGTCCACGGCTCCGCCGGCGACCGCCTGGCCGCCCGCGTCGGACCGCTGGGCTACCTGGCGCGCGAGCTGGCGGACGAGGTCCCCGCCGTCCTGGTCGAGCTGCAGGCCTGACGGCGCGGCGCCGGGCGCAGGCCCGGTGCCGCCGCCGGCGGGACCGCCCCCCGGCTCGGCCACGTGGTCCGCGCCGACCACGTAGCGGAACTGGGTCACGGTGGGCTCGTCGATCCCCGCCGCCTCCGAGCGCAGGGTGACCTCCTCGTGCCCGGACATCCGGCCCGTCCCGGCGTCGACCAGCAGCACCTGCACCACGTCCGGCCCGGCCGGCCCGCCGGGGATCCCGAGCGCCACCGCGCGCCGCCCGGTCCGGTCGGTGACCTCGCCCGCGAGCGTCACGCCCGGCTCGTCGGCCAGGACCGTCCACAGGCTCGACTCGAACGCCGGCGGCAGCACGTACGCGTCGGAGACGATCGCGGCCGCCTGGTAGAGGCACCACGCCGCGTCGGCGGTGTCCGGCCCGCAGCCGACCGCCGCGCCCCCGGCCGCCTCGAGCAGCTCGGCCCGCAGCGTCGCGGGGTCGTCCGACATCGCGGTGTACAGGTCCGGGTCGAAGGAGCCCGCGGGGATCCGGTCCACCGACGCGTCGGCGGGGGTCGTGTCGACCGCCGCGAGCCGGCCGTCCTCGCCGAGCTGCTGCCCCCGCCACTCCATCGCCACCAGCGAACCGTCCGGGCTCAGCCAGGTCTCCCGGACCACCGGGTCGACCGTCGAGGTCGCGTCCCCGTCCGCGCCGACGACGGTGCTGAGGTACCACGCCTGGGACAGCACGTGCTGCACGTCACCCGCGGGCTCCGGGTCGGTCTGCGCGGCGGCGGCCCCGGCCACCGCCCCGTCCGCCGCCGACGCGGGCGCCCCGCGCGAGGACCGGTAGGCCCCGCCGTGGCCGGCACGCCGGGCGTCCCGGTGCGGCGCCCGCCCGCGATGAGCGACGTCGCCGCGCTCGCCGGGGTGTCGCACCAGACCGTGTCGCGCGTGCTCAACGACCACCCGAGCGTCCGCCCGGAGACCCGCGAGCGGGTGCTGGCCGCGATCGCCGAGCTCGGCTACCGCCGCAACAGCGCGGCCCGGGCGCTGGTCACCCGCCGGTCCGGGGCGCTCGGCGTCGTCACCACGTCGTCGGTGCACCACGGCCCGACCAGCACGCTGATCGGCCTGGAGAGCGCCGCCCGCGAGGTCGGGTACTACGTCAGCGTCGCGGCCATCGACCGGTTCGACGCCGGCACCATGCGCGGCGCGCTCGACCACTTCCTGGACCAGGCCGTCGAGGGCATCGCGATCATCGCCCCGCAGGTCGACGTGGCGGAGGCGGTCGCGGCGTTCGACGTGCCGGTGCCCGTGGTCTCCGTGACCTCCGGCGAGCCCGTCCCCGGGCCGGCGCACGTCGTGGCCGTGGGCGTCGACCAGCGCGAGGGCGCCCGGGCCGCGACCCGGCACCTCGTCGAGCTCGGGCACCGCGAGGTCGTGCACCTGGCCGGGCCGCAGGACTGGTTCGACGCGCAGGAGCGGCTCGCCGGCTGGCGGGAGGCGTGCGCCGCGGCGGGGGTGTCCGCGCCGGAGCCGGTCGTCGTCGACTGGTCCGCCGAGTCCGGCTACCGCGAGGGCCTGCGGCTGGCCGACGCCGGTGTGCCGACCGCGGTGTTCGCCGCGAACGACCAGCTGGCCCTCGGCCTGCTGCGCGCGTTCTGGGAGCGGGGGCTGCGGGTGCCGCAGGACGTGTCGGTCGTGGGCTTCGACGACGAGGCGGGCGCGGCGTACTTCGTGCCGCCGCTGACCACGGTGCGGCAGGACTTCCCGGCCCTGGGCCGCAGCGCCATCCGGGCGCTGGTCGGGGCCCTGGCGGGCGACCCCCCGCCCCGCACCCTCCTCCCGGCGACCCTGGTCCCCCGCGCGAGCACCGCCGCCCCCGCCCCCGCCCCCGCCTCCGCCCCCGCCCCCGCCCCCGCCTCCCGCTGACCCGCTCGTCGCCGCCCGCTGACCCGCTCGTCGCCGACTCTCCACTTCGTGCCTGCGCGACGCGGAGGCTGCGGAGGCGAGAAGTGGAGACTCGGCGAGAGGGGTTCGTGCGGGGGCGGCGCGGGGCGGCGCGGGGGGCGGCGCGGGCGGCGGTGCGTGCGAGCAGGGCGGTTGGCCGCCGCGCGTGTGAGCGCTAACATCGGGGGCAGGACGCGGCGGACCGCCGTGTGCGGGAACATCGCAGGCAGGCGGGCAGTGCAGCCCGACCGCGAGGACGGAGCACGCAATGGCGCAGGACCACCAGGACGCACGCCGCGACGAGGTCGCCGCCGCGATCACGGACGGCCGGACCTCGCTGGGCATCGAGCTCGGCTCGACCCGGATCAAGGCCTGCCTGATCGGCCCGGACCACGCGCCGGTCGCCACGGGCAGCCACGAGTGGGAGAACCAGTACGTCGACGGCGTGTGGACCTACTCCCTGGACGCGGTCTGGGCGGGCCTGCAGGAGTCGATCGCCTCGCTCGTCGCCGACGTGGAGCAGCGGTACGGCGTCCGCCCGACGACGTTCGGCGCGCTGGGCGTCTCGGCGATGATGCACGGCTACCTGCCGTTCGACGCGGACGGCGAGCTGCTGGTGCCGTTCCGGACCTGGCGGAACACCTCGACCGGCCGTGCCGCCGCGGAGCTCACCGACAAGCTCGGGTTCAACATCCCGCTGCGCTGGTCGATCGCCCACCTCTACCAGGCGATCCTCGACCACGAGCCGCACGTCCCCCAGATCGACTTCGCCACGACGCTCGCGGGCTACGTGCACTGGAAGCTGACCGGCCGCAAGGTCCTCGGGGTCGGCGACGCGTCCGGCATGTTCCCGATCGACCCGGCGACCCGCGACTACGACGCCACGATGCTGGCCCAGGTCGACGAGATCGTCGCGACCCGCCGCCCGGGCCTGCACCTGCGGGACCTGCTGCCGGAGGTCCTGCCCGCGGGCGCCGACGCCGGCCGGCTGACCGAGGAGGGCGCCACCCTGCTCGACCCGACCGGCACGCTGCGGGCGGGCATCCCGCTGTGCCCCCCGGAGGGCGACGCCGGCACCGGCATGGTGGCGACGAACTCGGTCGCCCCGCGCACCGGCAACGTGAGCGCCGGGACGTCGATCTTCGCGATGGTCGTGCTGGAGAAGCCGCTGGAGCGGGTGCACCACGAGCTCGACGTGGTGACCACCCCGGCCGGCGACCTGGTCGCGATGGTGCACTGCAACAACGGCGCGTCCGAGCTCAACGCCTGGGCGGGGCTGTTCGGCGAGTTCGCGACCGCGCTGGGCGCGTCGGCCGCGGCCGACGACGTGTTCGGCGCGCTGTTCCGCGCCGCGCTCGAGGGCGACGCCGACGGCGGCGGCCTGCTCGCCTACAACTACCTGTCCGGCGAGCCGATCACCGGGCTCGACTCCGGCCGCCCCCTGGTGGTGCGGACGCCCGACAGCCGGCTGACGCTCGCCAACTTCATGCGGACCCAGCTGTACTCCGCGTTCGGCACGCTGAGCCTCGGCATGCACGTGCTGCGGGGCGAGGGCGTGGCGATCGACGCGATGCTGGCGCACGGCGGCATGTTCCGGACCGCCGGCGTCGCGCAGCGGCTGCTGGCCGCGGCGATCGACGCGCCGGTCGCCGTCGGCGAGACGGCGGCGGAGGGCGGCGCCTGGGGCATCGCGGTGCTGGCCGCCTACCTGGACGCCGCGGGCGAGCAGGACCTGCCGACCTACCTGGCCGAGCGCGTGTTCGCCGGCGCGGACGTCGACACCGTCACCCCGGACGCGGGCGACGTGGCCGGCTACGAGCAGTTCCTCGACCGCTACCGCGCCGGCCTGGCCGTCGAGCGCGCGGCGACCGAGGCCCTCTGACCACCCACCCCTGAGGAGAACCCCATGACCCGGACCCTCGCCGACTACCCGGCCGAGGTGCAGGAGGCGGTCGCGCGCACCCGCGAGGTGGTCGCGACGCTGCACGCCGAGCTGCCCCGCTGGGAGCTGATCGTCTGGACGGCGGGCAACGTGTCCCAGCGCGTCCAGGTCGACCCGGCCGGACCGTCGGCCGCCGACCTGCTCGTCATCAAGCCGTCCGGCGTGACGTACGACGAGCTCACGCCCGAGTCGATGGTCGTCTGCGACCTCGACGGCAACCTGGTCGACGGCACGCGCAGCCCGTCCTCGGACACCGCGGCGCACGCGTACGTCTACACGCACATGCCCGAGGTGGGCGGCGTGGTGCACACGCACTCGACCTACGCGACGGCCTGGGCCGCCCGCGCCGAGCCGGTGCCGTGCGTGCTGACGATGATGGCCGACGAGTTCGGCGGCCCGATCCCGATCGGCCCGTTCGCCCTCATCGGCGACGACTCGATCGGCCGCGGCATCGTCGAGACGCTGCGCGAGTCCCGCAGCCCGGCGGTGCTCATGCAGAACCACGGCCCGTTCACGATCGGCAAGGACGCCAAGGCCGCGGTCAAGGCCGCCGTCATGGTGGAGGAGGTCGCGCGCACCGTGCACATCTCCCGCCAGCTCGGCGACCCGCTGCCGATCCCGCAGGACAGGGTCGACTCGCTGTACGCGCGGTACCAGAACGTCTACGGCCAGGGCAGCACCGAGGCTGCCGCCAACACGAAGGAGCAGGACGCATGACCAAGCCCTACGCCGACCGCGAGGTCTGGTTCTTCACCGGCAGCCAGGACCTCTACGGCGAGGACACCCTGCGCCAGGTCGCCGAGCAGTCCCAGGAGGTGGCCCGCACCCTCGACGAGGCCGCCGACGTGCCGGTCCGCATCGTGTGGAAGCCGGTGCTCAAGGACTCCGTGTCGATCCGCCGGGCGATGCTCGACGCGAACTCCGACGACCGCGTCCTGGGCGTCATCACCTGGATGCACACGTTCAGCCCGGCCAAGATGTGGATCGCCGGCCTGGACCAGCTGCGCAAGCCGCTGCTGCACCTGCACACGCAGGCGAACGTCGAGCTGCCCTGGGACAGCATCGACATGGACTTCATGAACCTCAACCAGGCCGCGCACGGCGACCGCGAGTACGCGTACATCGCGTCCCGGCTCGGCGTCGCCCGCACGACGGTCGTCGGCCACGCGTCCAACCCGGCCGTGGCGAAGCGGGTCGGCACCTGGGCGCGCGCCGCCGCGGGCTGGGCCGCCACCCACGAGCTCAAGCTCGTCCGGTTCGGCGACAACATGCGCAACGTCGCGGTCACCGAGGGCGACAAGACCGAGGCCGAGCTGCGGTTCGGCGTCTCGGTGAACACCTGGGGCGTGAACGAGCTCGTCGCCGCGGTGGACGCCGTGGCGGACGCCGACGTCGACGCGCTGGTCGCGGAGTACGAGGAGCTCTACGACGTCGTGCCCGAGCTGCGCCGCGACGGCGACCGCCACGAGTCGCTGCGGTACGCCGCCCGCCAGGAGATCGCGCTCGAGACCTTCCTGACCGAGGTGGGCGCCAAGGCCTTCACGACGAACTTCGAGGACCTCGGCGCGCTGCGCCAGCTCCCGGGCCTCGCGGTCCAGCGCCTGATGTCCAAGGGCTACGGCTTCGGCGCCGAGGGCGACTGGAAGACCGCCGTCCTGGTGCGCGCGGCCAAGGTGATGGGCGAGGGCCTGCCCGGCGGCGCGTCCCTCATGGAGGACTACACCTACGACCTGACCCCGGGCGCGGAGAAGATCCTCGGCGCGCACATGCTCGAGGTCTGCCCCTCCCTGACCACGTCGAAGCCGAAGGTGGAGATCCACCCGCTCGGCATCGGCGGCAAGGAGGACCCGGTCCGCATGGTGTTCGACGCGGACCCGGGCGAGGCCGTGGTGGTGTCGCTGGCCGACATGCGGGACCGGTTCCGGATGACCGCGAACGTCGTCGACGTCGTGCCCCCGACCCAGGAGCTGCCGAACCTGCCGGTCGCCCGCGCGGTCTGGGAGCCCCGGCCCGACTTCGCCACGTCGGCGGAGGCGTGGCTGACCGCGGGCGGTGCGCACCACACGGTGATGTCGACCGCGGCGGGCGTCGAGGCGTTCGAGATCTACGCCGACATCGCCGGCACCGAGCTGCTGGTGATCGACCAGGACACCACCCGGCGCGGCTTCCGCGACCAGGTGCGCTGGAACCAGGTGTACTACCGGATCGCCCAGGGCCTCTGAGCCCTGCGGGCGCCGGCGCGTCGCGCCACGCCCGTCCCGACGGCCCGTCCCCGCTGCTGCGGGGGCGGGCCGTCGTCGTGTGAGCGCTCACCTGCCGTTCGCCCGTTCGGCCCGTTGACTTCGCAAACCGAACTCAAGTGCGTGGGCCGGCCGGGTGATCCCGCCGCTGGAGGGCGGGTGAGTGACGCGACGGAAACCGGCCCTGACCTGCACCGACGCACCTCGGTCCCCCGGTCTCGTCGACCGTTATCCATCTGCAACCTGGGCCTCGATCCTTTGGCTTGACTTCTTGAAGTCAAGCCCGCGAGAGTGTGCACGTGCTCGCCGGTGGCGGGGAGGTCAACCCCCGGCACGCGGCGCAGGGCAGGACGGGCGACGGTGCGAATCCGTGCCCATGACGACGAGGTCAGCAACCCTCTCGAGGAGGAGAAGGACATGAAGAGCATCCGGTTCGTCGCGCTCGGCGGCGTTCTCGCGCTCGGCCTGGCGGCGTGCTCCGGCGGCGGCGCCGGCAGCTCCAGCGGTGACGAGACCAACGCGGACCCCAGCGACCTCACGATCGGCGTCGCGATGCCGACCGAGACCTCGGAGCGCTGGATCGCCGACGGCGACGCCGTGAAGAGCCAGCTGGAGGAGGCCGGTTACACGGTCGACCTGCAGTACGCGGCCGACGACATCCCCACGCAGGCGCAGCAGATCGACCAGATGATCACGAAGGGCGCCGACCTCCTGATCGTCGCCTCGATCGACGGCACCGCGCTGGCCAACCAGCTGCAGGCCGCGGCCGACCAGGGCATCCCGGTCATCGCGTACGACCGCCTGATCCGCGACACCGAGAACGTCGACTTCTACGTCACGTTCGACAACTACAACGTCGGCGTCCAGCAGGCCACCTCGCTGCTCGTCGGCCTGGGCATCCTCAACGCGGACGGCTCCGAGGCCGGCGCCACCGGCCCGTTCAACATCGAGCTGTTCGCCGGCTCGCTGGACGACAACAACGCGCACTTCTTCTTCAAGGGCGCGATGGACACGCTGCAGCCGTACATCGACAACGGCACGCTGGTCGTGAAGTCCGGCCAGACCGACATCGAGCAGGTCGCGACCCTGCGCTGGCTGCAGGAGACCGCCCAGAAGCGCATGGAGGACCTCCTGACCTCCACGTACTCGGACGGCACCCAGGTCGACGGTGTGCTCTCGCCCTATGACGGCATCTCCCGCGGCATCATCACCGCGCTGCAGAACGCCGGCTACGGCGACAGCATCGAGGCCGGCCTGCCGATCGTGACCGGCCAGGACGCCGAGATCGCCTCCGTCAAGCTCATCAAGGACGGCGTGCAGTTCTCGACGATCTTCAAGGACACCCGCAAGCTCGCGGAGCAGGCCGTCGTCTCGGCCCAGGCGTTCCTCGAGGGCGACGAGCCCGAGGCGAACAACACCGAGGACTACGACAACGGCGTGAAGGTCGTCCCGTCGTACCTGCTGGAGTCGGACATCGTCTACGCCGACAACATCCAGTCGCTCCTGATCGACTCGGGCTACTGGACCGAGGAGGAGGTCGCGGCGGGTCAGGCCTCCTGACCCCCCGACCCACCGCGTGACCGACGCGGGCCGGCCGGCACCACGTGCCGGCCGGCCCCGCGGCGACGTGTTCCATCGCCCGACACGACTGAGGACGGTCGAGGCCGCATGAGCGACCACATCCTGGAAATGCACTCCATCACCAAGACCTTTCCCGGGGTCAAGGCGCTGCAGGACGTCAACCTGAACGTCAAGCGCGGGGAGATCCACGCGATCTGCGGGGAGAACGGGGCCGGCAAGTCCACCCTCATGAAGGTGCTCTCGGGCGTGTACCCGAACGGCACCTACGACGGGGAGATCCGCTTCGACGGGGAGAAGGTCGAGTTCAGCTCGATCAACGACTCCGAGGAGAAGGGGATCGTGATCATCCACCAGGAGCTCGCTCTGGTGCCGTACCTCTCGGTCGCGGAGAACATCTTCCTCGGCAACGAGCGGGCGCGCCACGGCCTCGTCGACTGGAACAAGGCGAACTCCGAGGCGGCCGTGCTGCTCGCCCGGGTCGGCCTCGACGAGAACCCGACCACCCCGATCGGCCAGCTCGGCGTCGGCAAGCAGCAGCTCGTGGAGATCGCCAAGGCGCTCTCCAAGAAGGTGAAGCTGCTCATCCTCGACGAGCCGACCGCGGCGCTCAACGACTCGGACTCCGAGCACCTGCTCAACCTGCTGCGGCACCTGCAGGGCCAGGGCATCACGTCGATCATGATCTCGCACAAGCTCAACGAGATCGCCGAGATCGCGAACTCCACGACGATCATCCGCGACGGGAAGACGATCGAGACCCTCGACATGGTCGAGGACAACGTCACCCAGGACCGGATCATCAAGGGCATGGTCGGCCGGGACCTCGAGCACCGGTACCCCGAGCACGTCTCGCACATCGGCGAGGAGGTGTTCCGGGTCGAGGACTGGCACGTCGAGCACCCCACCCAGCCGGGCCGCGTGGTCGTCGACGGGGCGTCGTTCAACGTCCGCGCCGGCGAGATCGTCGGCATCGCGGGCCTGATGGGCGCCGGCCGCACCGAGCTCGCGATGAGCGTGTTCGGCCGGTCCTACGGCCGCAACGTCACCGGCAAGGTCTTCCTCCACGGCAAGGAGATCAAGACCCGCTCGGTGAGCGAGGCGATCGACCACGGCCTGGCGTACGCCACGGAGGACCGCAAGACCTACGGCCTCAACCTGATCGAGGACATCCGCCGGAACATCTCGGCCGCCGCCCTCTCGAAGCTGTCGAAGGCCGGCTGGGTCAACGGCAACGAGGAGATCAAGGTCGCCGAGGAGTACCGGCGGTCCATGAACATCAAGTCGCCGACCGTCATGGCGCTGACCGGCAAGCTGTCGGGCGGCAACCAGCAGAAGGTCGTGCTGTCCAAGTGGATCTACACGGACCCCGAGGTCCTGATCCTGGACGAGCCGACCCGCGGCATCGACGTCGGTGCCAAGTACGAGATCTACACGATCATCAACAAGCTCGCGGACGCGGGGAAGGCCGTCGTGGTCATCTCCTCCGAGCTGCCCGAGCTCCTGGGCATCTGCGACCGGATCTACACGCTCGCGTTCGGCCGGATCACCGGCGTGCAGGAGCGCGCGGTCGCGACCCCGGAGAGCCTCATGGAGCTCATGACGAAGGAAAAGGAAACGGTTCGATGACGGCTGTGGAAGGCCTGCGGGACATCTTCACGAAGAACCTGCGGACGAGTGGCATCTACATCGCGTTCGTCGCGATCATCGTGCTCTTCGCGATCCTCACGGACGGCGTGCTGCTCGCACCGGGCAACATCACGAACATCGTCCTCCAGTACTCGTACATCCTGATCCTCGCCATCGGCATGGTGATCGTCATCATCGGCGGCCACATCGACCTGTCGGTGGGCTCCGTGGTGGCGCTGACCGGCGCGGTGTCCGCGATCCTGGTGATCAAGAACGGCCAGCCGTGGTGGGTCGGCATCCTCGCCGCCCTGGTGGTCGGCCTCCTGGTCGGCGCGTGGCAGGGCTTCTGGGTCGCGTACGTCGGGATCCCGGCGTTCATCGTGACGCTGGCCGGCATGCTCCTGTTCCGCGGCCTCACCTACGAGGTGCTGAACAACATCTCGCTGTCGCCGTTCCCCTCCACGTACCAGAAGGTCGCGGGCGGCTTCATCAACGGCCTGTTCGGCGGCAACGGCTACGACGCGTTCACCCTCGTGATCGCCGCGGTCGGCATCGTCGGCTACGCGTACTCCTCCTGGCGCTCCCGCATGGGCCGCGTCCAGTACCAGCAGTCCGTCGAGGCGCTGCCGCTGTTCATCCTCAAGATCGTCGCGATCGCGGTCGTCGTCATGGCGTTCGCCTGGCAGCTGGCGCACTCGCGCGGCCTGCCGATCGTGCTGATCATCCTCGCGGTGCTGATCCTGACCTACAACACCGTCACCACCCGCACGGTGTTCGGCCGCCACGTCTACGCGATCGGCGGCAACCTGAACGCCGCCCAGCTGTCCGGCGTGAAGGTCAAGCAGGTCAACTTCTGGATCTTCGTCAACATGGGCTTCCTGGCCGGTGTCGCGGGCGCGATCTACTCGTCCCGCTCCAACGGCGCGCAGCCCGGCGCGGGCAACATGTTCGAGCTCGACGCCATCGCCGCCTGCTTCATCGGCGGCGCGTCGACGACCGGTGGTGTCGGCCGCGTGACCGGCGCCATGGTCGGTGGCCTGATCATGGCCGTCATGTCCAACGGCATGCAGCTGATGGGCGTGCCGCAGTCGACGCAGCAGATCGTCAAGGGCCTCGTGCTCCTGCTGGCCGTGGCGTTCGACATCTACAACAAGCGCCGCGCGGGCGCCGCCCGCTGACCTCGGGCGCATCGCACGGCCGGTGAGGGCCGGGACGCGGGGGACACCCCGGGTCCCGGCCCTCCCTCCGTCCGTGGCTGACCACCCCGGTCCGCTCGGCCGGGTCAGAGCCAGCCGTTGCGGCGGAACGCGCGGTGCAGCGCCACGCACGCGCCCGCGATGACCGCGAGCACCACGAAGTACCCGTACCGCGTCCCGAGCTCCGGCATGTGCTCGAAGTTCATGCCGTAGATCCCGGCCACCGCCGTCGGCACCAGGGCGATCGCCGCCCACGCCGAGATCTTCCGCATGTCCTCGTTCTGCCGCAGCGCGACCCGGCTCTGGCCGGTGGTGACCCGCGCGGTGTTCGCCTGCAGCACGTCGGTGAGCTGCCGGTCGATGACCTCGATCTGGTCCACGGCCCGCAGCAGGTGGTCGTGCACGTCCCGGAAGTACGGCTCGGCCGCGGCGGGCACGTGCGGCACCTCGCCGGCCGCCAGCCGCTCCAGCGGCCGCTGCAGGGGCAGCATCGCCCGGCGGAACTCGGCGACCTCCTGCTTGAGCTTGTAGATCCGCTCGGAGTGGTCGTCGTCGCCCGGGCCGAACACCTGCAGCTCGATCTCGTCCACGTCCAGGTCGATGTGGCCCAGCGCGACCTCGTACCCGTCCACGACGCGGTCGGCGGTCCGGTAGAGGACGCCCGCGGGCCCGAAGTCCTCGTCGGCGGGCACCCCGGCGTCGAGCTCGGCGCGGACCTGGCGCAGCACGCCGCCCTCGCCGTGCCGGACCGAGACGACGGCCTGGGGGCGCAGGAACATCGCGATCTCGGTGACCTCGACGACCTCCACGTGGTCGACGTACCGGACCGGCTTGAGCACGGCGAACACCACGTCGTCGTAGACCTCGAGCTTGGGCCGCTGGTGCGCGTGCACGGCGTCCTCGACGGCCAGCGGCGGCAGCGCGAACTCCTCGGCCACCTCGGCGATGTCGGCGTCCGTGGGCTCGCGCAGGCCGACCCACACGTAGCCGTCGGTCGCGTCGGCGGCGTGCGCGGCCTTCCCCAGCGGGACCCGGCCGGGTACCCGCTCGCCCCCGGTGTAGAGGCCGCAGTCGCCGATCGCGGCGTCGGCCCCGGTGCGCTGCACGTCCGTCACTCCCTCACGATAGGGCCGCGGGGCGCGGTCGTCCCCCGGGCCGCGACGGTCAGGCGGCGCGACGCAGCGCGACGACCGTGACGTCGTCCGGCCGGCCCGCGCTCACCGCCGCCAGCCGCAGGACGCGCTGCACGGCCTCCTCGGCGCTCGGGCAGTCCAGCAGCTCGCCCACCAGCAGCGGCACGCACCGCAGGGACCCGTCGAACAGGTCGAGCACCCCGTCGCTGAACGTCAGCAGCAGGTCCGCGGGCCCGAGGTGCGTCTCGCCGAGCGCGCGGGTGGCCTCGTCGGTGACGCCGAGCGGCAGGCCGAGCGCGTCCAGCCGCTCCCACGACCCGTCGGCCCGCACCACGAGCGTCAGGCCGTGGCCCGCGTCGGCGTAGGTGACCCGGCCGGTCGCCGCCTCCAGGCGGGCGTGGAACGCGGTCGCGAACAGCCCCGCGCCCGACAGGTCGGCGTGCAGCACGGCACCGGCCTGGAGCATCGCGCGGTCGACCGCCTCGCCCTGCGCGGACCCGCGCAGCACGGCCCGCACCGCGGCGGCCAGGATCGCGGCGGCGGGGCCCTTGCCCATGACGTCGGCGAGGCTGATCACCACCCCGTCGTCGGCGGGGTACCAGTCGTAGAAGTCGCCGCCCACCTGGTTGCTGGGCAGGCAGGCACCGGCCAGCTCGTAGCCGTCGACCCGCGGGGACTCGCGGGGGAGCAGGCCCATCTGCACCTGCTGGGCCCGCTCGAGCTCCGCGTCGACGCTCAGCTCCTTGGCCACCCAGTGCGCGAGGTCGCGGAGCAGCGCCGACTGGTCGGCGGTGAACCGGCGGGGCCGGGTGTCGGCGATGCACAGGGTGCCGAGCCGCCGGCCGTCGGCGTCGACCATCGGGTGCTCGGCGTAGAACCGCAGCCGGGCGTCCGGCCCCCGGTCCTCGAGGACGGCGCCGCCGTCCGCACCCGCCGGCGGCACCGGGGTCCCGGCCAGCTCGGCCGGCACGACCATCGGCGCGGGGGCGGGCTCGCCGGCGCCGACGAGCGACACGGAGGCGGTGGGCACGTCGAACAGCTGGCGGGCGAGGCGCACCACGCGCTCGAACCGCGGCTCGGGTGCCCCGCGCACGGCACCCACCTGCTCCAGGGCGGCCAGCCGCTGCGCGAGGCTGCGGGCGGCGGGGACCGACGTCGCGTCGAGCGGCGCGACGACGACGGTCGGGCCGGGGCCCGCGTCGGCGCCGGGCCCGCCGGCGGCCGGCCCCGGGACCGGCGGTGCGGCGACGGGGGCCTCGACGGCGGCGGAGCCGTCGCCCGCGGGCTCGCGGGGGGTCGGCACCGAGGGGGTGGTCGTGCGGGTCGGCACCGGTCACCTCCTGCGGGTCTGCGCGACGGTCCTGTCCTGACGGATACATCGGCATCCCACGCCCCGGGATGAGGCCCGCGGACGTGCTCCCGCACACGTGCGCCGCCGTGCCGGTCAGCCGCCGGCGCCCCCGAGCACCGCGTCCCGCGCCAGCAGCAGCGCCCCGCGCGCCGGCGCACCGACGCCCAGCCGCCCGGCGACCACCTCCACGACAGCGCCCGCCGTCACGGCCGTGCGCTCGGCCAGCACCTCGCGCAACGGGTCCAGCAGCACGTCCCCGGCCCCGGCCAGCGACCCGCCCACGACCAGGACGTCGGGGTCCAGCACCGTGCACACCGAGGCGAGGGCGGTGCCGAGGTGCCGCCCCACGTCGGACAGCACCCGCCGGCACCCCGGGTCCCCGGCCGCGGCCTGGGCGAGCAGCTCCGGGACGGTCAGCCGCCCGTGGCTCGCGACGAGCAGGTCGAGCACCGCCGACGCGCCCGCGAGCACCTGCAGGCAGCCGCGGTTGCCGCACGAGCACACCGGGCCGTCCGGGTCGATCGTCAGGTGGCCGAGCTCGCCCGCGGTGCCCGTCCGACCGTGCACCACCTCGCCGCCGACCACGACCCCGCCGGAGACGCCCTCGCCCAGCGCGACGTGCACGACGGACCAGCGCCCCCGCCCGGCACCGAGCCGCGCCTCCGCGAGCGCGCCCAGGTTGCCGTCGTTGTCGAACAGCACCGGCACCCCCGGGGCCGGCGCGAGCAGCGCGGGCGCGGCGACCATGCCGCCCCAGCCCGCGCGCACCCCCGCGCCCGCCACCCGGCCGGTCCGCACCTCGACCGGTGCGGGGACGCCCACGCCGACCGCGGCGACCGAGGCGGGGTCGGTGCCGGTGTCCCGCAGCACCCGGTCCAGCAGCGCCCGGGCCGCGAGGACCGCGTGCTCGGCCGGCTGCTGCCCCGGACCGGTCGCGGCGCGCAGCGGCACCGCCGCCTCGACCGGCGCGCCGTCGCCGAGGTCGAGCACCACCCGGACCTCGTCGAGGTAGCAGTGCACCCCGACGAGCGCGCCCGCCGGCGCCAGCCGCACCTGCGTGGCCCGCCGCCCCGACCGGGTCGTCGGCGACACCCGCACCAGGCCGTCGGCGGCCAGCGCGGCCAGGGCGGCGGAGACGGTCGCCGGCGC
>NZ_SZYE01000130.1 GCF_005239125.1 Cellulomonas hominis
GTCGGGGCCGTGCGACCGGCGTCCGGGGCGGGGGCCGCAGCGGCGGGCGGCGCCGGGTCCGGGTCGTCGCGGCGGGGCGCGCGGGCGCGGAGCACCAGGGTGCCCGCGGCCTTGTCGTGCCACCCGCGCTGCTCCGGCCCCTCGTCCCAGGCGCCCGACCCGGCGACGACGTACACACCGATGCCTCCGAGCAGCACACCCGCCGCCTGCACGACGCTCCGCACGAGCACGGCCCACAGGCCCGGGGCGCGGCCGGTGCGGGCCGAGACGGTGCGGGTGCCGAGCAGCGCGCCGCCGGCGGTGCGACCGCCGAACGCCTCCGCGAACCACTGGCCGGCGGCGAGCAGCAGCAGGAGCAGCCCGGGGACGAGCAGGGCCCCGAGCGAGCCGTCCGTGCGCTCCGCACGCAGCGTCGGCAGCACGGCCAGCAGGCCCGCACCGCCGACGAGCACGGCCAGCGCCTGGTCGACCAGCAGCGCGACGAGCCGCCGCCACACGGGCGCGACGGCGTCGTCCACGTCGGCGCCGAGCGACCAGACCGCGGGCGCCGCACCCGCGCCCGCGGCGAGCACGCGCGCCCCGCAGGAGCCGCAGAACGCCGCCCCCGGCTCCAGCACCGCGCCGCACGCGGCGCACACCGCGGCCCCGGCCGCGGTCGGACCGACCGGCGTGCTCATCCCGCTCCCCCCGAAGCCGTCGCGGTGCGGGTCAGGACGCCCGGTCGACCAGGGCGTCCGCGAACGACACGAACGAGTCCTTCACCGGCCCGTCCGGCAGCGGCGCGAGCAGGTCGACGGCCTCGGACACGAGCCTGGTGGCCCGCTCCCGGGTCTCGCGGACCACGTCGTGCGCGCGCAGGTCGGCGAGCACCTGGGCGAGCACGGCGTCGTCGGACAGGTCGCCGTCGAGGCGCGCGACGAGGGCGGCGTCGGCCGGGTCGGCGCCGGTCGCTGCGCGCTCCCGGAGGAGCAGCACCGGCATGGTCGGCACCTGCTCGCGCAGGTCGGTGCCGGGGGTCTTGCCGGAGACGTCGCCCTCGGACGTGAGGTCGAGGACGTCGTCGGCGAGCTGGAAGGCCACGCCGATCCGCTCGCCGAACGCGGCGACGGTCTCGACCGCCTCGGGCGACGCCCCGCCGTACATGGCGCCGAGCCGCGCGGACGTGGCGATGAGCGAGGCGGTCTTGTCGGCGAGCACGTGCAGGTAGTGCTGCACGGCGTCGTCGTCCGCGCCGGGGCCGGTGGACTCGTGCAGCTGGCCGAGGCACAGCCGCTCGAAGGTGCCGGCCTGGATGATGACGGCCTCGGGTCCGAGGTGCGCGACGGTGCGGGACGCGCGCGCGAACAGCAGGTCCCCGACGAGGATCGCGACGTTGTTGCCCCAGACCTCGTGGGCCGCGGGCGCGCCGCGGCGCAGCGGCGCGGAGTCCATGACGTCGTCGTGGTACAGCGAGGCGAGGTGGGTCAGCTCGACCACGACGGCGGCGTCCAGGACCTCGTCCGCGGCCGCGGTCGCACCGAGCTCCGCGGCCAGCAGCGTCAGCAGCGGGCGCAGGCGCTTGCCCCCGGCGTTCGCCAGGTGGTGCGCCGCGTCGTCGACGAGCGGGTCGGCGTACGCGACGGCGGTCCGCAGGCGCTCCTCGACCAGGTCGAGGCGGCCCGCGATGCGCTCGGCGAGCGCGGGATCGGCGAGCGGCAGGGTGGTCGGGGAAGTCACGGGACGAACCTATCTGGCCGGGCGGGCCGGGGCAGAACCGACGCGGCCGTGCACCCGGCCACCAGGTGGTCGGGTGCACGGCCGCGTGCGGTCAGGGCAGGAGCTGGGCGACGCCCGCGACGGCGTCCAGGACCGGGCCCGGCAGCACGCCGAGCAGCACGGTCAGCACGGCGCAGGCGCCGATGGCGACGACGGCGAACCCCTGCGACGCGACGACGACGGCACCCGGGCGGGCCTCGTCGTCGGCGTCGTCGCGCGGGCCGCCGTGCGGGCTGGTGAAGAACATCAGCACGATGATCCGCACGTAGAAGAACGCGGCCGCGGCGGAGGCCAGGACGCCGACGACGGCCAGCGGCCAGGCGCCGCCCTCGACGGCGGCGGAGAACACCGCGAACTTCCCGGTGAAGCCGGCCGTCAGCGGGATGCCCGCGAAGGACAGCAGGAACAGCGCGAACGTGGTGGCGAGCACCGGGTTCGTGCGCCCGAGGCCGGCCCACTGGGACAGGTGCGTGGCCTCGCCGAGAATCGGGCCCTCGGCCTCGACCGGCGGCTCCTCGCCGTCGGCCCCGGCGACCGCGGGACGGTCGACGCCGTCCCCGGCCACGGTCCCGGCCACGGTCCCGGCGACGTCCGCGGTCGACCCGGCCGACGCACCCGCGCCCGCCGACGACCCCGCGGCCGCCAGCGCCGGCACCCGCGCACCGGCCGCGTCCACCGCGCCGGCCGCGCCGGATCGCACCGCCCCGCGCTCCCGCACGAGGGACACGATCCCGAACGCGCCCACCGTCGCCGCGCCGTACGCGAGCAGGTAGAACAGCACGGCCGTGATCCCGGACTGCACGAGCGCGACCACGCCGGTGAGCACGAAGCCCGCGTGCGCGATCGACGAGTACGCCAGGACCCGCTTGATGTCGGTCTGCACCAGCGCGACGACCGTGCCGACCACCATCGTGGCGATCGCGACGGTCCACATCACCGGTTCGAGGTCCCAGCGCAGGTCGGGGACCACCGTGTAGAACACCCGGACGAGCGCGCCGAACGCGGCGACCTTGGTGCAGGCGGCCATGAACCCGGTGATCGGGGTCGGCGCGCCCTGGTAGACGTCCGGGGTCCAGGAGTGGAACGGCACCGCGCCGACCTTGAACAGCAGGCCGGCGAGCACCAGCAGCGACCCGGCGAGCAGCAGCCCGTCCATGCCGGTGACGGTGCGGACGGCCTCGGCGATCTCGGCGTACCGGAGCGACCCGGAGAACCCGTAGAGCAGCGCGATGCCGAACAGCAGCAGCGCGGAGGCGAACGAGCCCAGCAGGAAGTACTTCATGGACGCCTCCTGGCTGAGCAGGCGGCGCCGGCGGGACAGCCCGGTCAGCAGGTAGAGCGGCAGCGACAGCACCTCGAGCGCGACGAACAGCGTCAGCAGGTCGCCCGTCGCCGGGAAGATCAGCATGCCGCCGGTCGCGAACAGCACGAGCGGGTAGACCTCGGTCTGCTCGAGGCCCGCGGCGCGCGCCGCCTCCTCGTAGCCGGAGCCGGGCACCGCGGCGCCCTGCGGCGCGAACGCGTCCTCGCCGGTGGCGGTGCGGTCGGCGATCACCAGCACGGCCAGCAGCGCGAGCACGGCGGTGGTGGCCCACAGGACCAGCGTCGGGCCGTCGACGAGCAGCGACCCGCCGAGGACGTCGGTGCCGCCGGTGTCCGAGACGCCGTTCCAGAGCGCGGCCACCGCGACGACGGCGGCCGCCAGCGCGGTCAGGGTGAGGGTCAGCTGGACGACGCGGCGCACGCGGCGCGGCACGAGGGCCTCGACCAGGACGCCGACCACGGCGGCGCCGAGGACGATGAGCACCGGCGTGAGCTGGGCCCACGCGATGTCGGGCACGGTGAAGCTCACTGCTCGCTCCCCTCGGAGTCGCCGTCGACGGCGATCGGCATCTCGACCGCGGGCGGCTCGCCGCCCACGTGCTCGATGGTCTGCGCGGCGGGCTCGTCGACCAGGCGCAGCGCGGGCGCCGGGTAGAAGCCGAGCACCAGCATGATCGCGATGAGCGGGCCCACGACCCACCGCTCACGACCGCCGATGTCCCGGGTGCCGGCGAGGTCGCCGCGCACCGGGCCCGTGAAGAGGCGCTGGTAGGTCCACAGGACGTAGACCGCGGCGAGCACCACGCCGAGGGTCGCGACGACCGCCGCGGCCCGGTTGGTGCCGAACGACCCGACCAGGACCAGGAACTCGGAGACGAAGGTCGACAGGCCGGGCAGCGAGAGCGCGGACAGGCCGGTGACCAGGAAGACGCCGGCCAGCACCGGGGTGACCTTCTGCAGGCCGCCGAAGTCCTCGATCCGGGCGGAGCCGCGGCGGGCCGCGAGGAACCCGACCAGCAGGAACAGCGCGCCGGTCGAGAGCCCGTGGTTGACCATGTAGAAGGACGACCCGGCGATCGAGGTCGACGTGAAGGCGAAGATGCCGAGCACGATGAACCCGAAGTGCGACACCGAGGTGTACGCCACGAGCCGGAACAGGTCCTGCTGCCCGATGGCGAGCAGCGCCCCGTAGAGGATCGAGACGACGGCGAGCGCGATGATCACGGGCGCCGCCCAGCGGGACGCCTCCGGGAACAGCGGCAGGCAGAGCGTGAGCATCCCGAACGTGCCGACCTTGTCCAGCACGCCGACCAGCAGCGTGGAGGTCCCGGCGGGCGCCTGCTCGGCGGCGTCGGGCAGCCAGGTGTGCACCGGGAACATCGGGGCCTTGATCGCGAACGCGACGAAGAACGCGAGGAACAGCCAGCGCTCCGTCCCGACCGGCAGGTCCAGCCCGGTGAGGTTGTCGGTCAGGAACCCCTGCGGACCCCCCGGCCCCTGGAGGTAGAGCGCGATGACGCCGGCCAGCATGATGAGCCCGCCCGCGAGCGAGAACAGCAGGAACTTCACGGCCGCGTACCGCCGCTGCGGGCCGCCGAACGCGCCGATCATGAAGTAGACCGGGATCAGCATGGCCTCGAACAGCACGTAGAACAGGAACACGTCCCGGGCGGCGAACACCGCGACCATGAACGCGGTCAGCACCAGGACGAGCGCCAGGTAGTGCCGGAGCCGCTCGGTCGGCAGCGCGCCGGAGCCCTGCTCCCGCCAGGCGGCGAGGATCACGACCGGCACGAGCACGATCGACAGCAGCACCAGCGCGAGGCCGACGCCGTCGACGCCGACCGCGTACGAGACGCCGAGCTGCGAGATCCAGGCGTGGGTCTCGGACAGCTGGTGCACGCGGGCGGCGCCGGTGTCGAAGGCGAGCAGCGCGCCGACGCCGAGGGCGACCTCGACGAGCGAGACGGCGAGGGCGATCTGCCGGGTGTACCGCCGGGGACCGGCGGTGACGACGTCGGCGTCGGCCGCGCCGGTGCGCGCGCCCCGCGGCAGCAGCCACAGGACGAGCGCGCCGACCAGCGGCCACACGATGAGGAGGGTCAGCCACGGCACGTCCGTGGTGGCGACGGAGGACGACATCGACTTCCCCTCAGATCCGAGGTGCCAGGACGACGACGGCCAGCACGACGAGGCCGAGCAGCATCGTGGCGGCGTACTGGCGGGCGTAGCCCGTCTGCAGCTTGCGCACGAGCTCCCCGATCCCGACCGTGAGGCGGCCGAGCCCGGTGAACGTCCCGTCGACGGCGGTGCGGTCGCCGTAGACGAGCGAGCGGGTCAGGTGACGGCCGGGCTCGACCAGCACGGCGTCGTTGACGGCGTCCTGGTAGAGGTCGACCCGGGCCGCGCGGGTGAGCACGGACCCTTCCGGCGCCGTCTCCGGCACCGGCAGCGAGGCGTACTGCCGCCACGCGAGCACGAGGCCGACCGCGACGGCCAGCAGCGTGACGACCTGGATGACCAGGACGGGCAGCACGGGCTCGTGGTGCTCCACGTGGCCGGTGACCGGCTCGAGCCAGGTGGTGAACCCGCCGCCGAGCTGGAGCACGAAGCCGAGGCCGACGGAGCCGATCGCGAGCACGACCATCGGGATGGTCATGAGCGCGGGCGACTCGTGCGGGTGCGGCTCGTGGCCCTCGGCGTCCTTGGTCCAGCGCTTCTTCCCGTGGAAGGTCATGAAGAACAGCCGCGACATGTAGAACGCGGTGATCCCGGCGCCGATCAGCGCGACCGCGCCGAACAGCCAGGCCCGCCACTCGCCGGCGCCCTCGGGCACCACGAACGCGGACTCGATGATCTTGTCCTTCGACCAGAAGCCGGAGAACGGCGGGACGCCGAGGATCGCCAGCCAGCCGAGGCCGAACGTCACCCAGGTGACCACCATGTACTTGCGGAGTGCCCCGAACCGGCGCATGTCGGTCTGGTCGTCCATGCCGTGCATGACGGACCCGGCGCCCAGGAACATGCCGGCCTTGAAGAAGCCGTGGGTCACCAGGTGGAAGATCGCGAACGCGTACCCGACCGGGCCGAGGCCCGCGGCGAGCACCATGTAGCCGATCTGGGACATCGTCGACGCGGCGAGCGCCTTCTTGATGTCGTCCTTCGCGCAGCCGACGACCGCCCCGAACACCAGGGTGATCGCGCCGACGATCGTGACGACGAGCTGCGCGGTGGGGGCGCCCTCGAACACCGGCGCGGACCGGACGATCAGGTAGACGCCGGCGGTGACCATGGTCGCCGCGTGGATGAGCGCGGACACCGGGGTCGGGCCGGCCATCGCGTCCCCGAGCCAGGACTGGAGCGGGAACTGCGCCGACTTGCCGCAGGCCGCGAGCAGCAGCATGAGGCCCGTCGCGGTGAGCGTCGCGGTGGACGCCAACCCGCCGTCGATGCCGGCGGAGACCGACGCGAAGTCGACCGAGCCGAACGTCGCGAACATGAGCATGAGCGCGACCAGCAGGCCGATGTCGCCGATGCGGTTGGCCACGAACGCCTTCTTGGCGGCGACCGCGTACGGGGTGTGGTGGTTCCAGAACCCGATGAGCAGGTACGACGCGAGGCCGACGCCCTCCCAGCCGACGAACAGCAGCAGGTACGAGTCCGCGAGGACCAGGATCAGCATCGCCGCGATGAACAGGTTCAGGTAGGCGAAGAACCGGCGCCTCGCGGCGTCGTGCGCCATGTACGCGACCGAGTACAGGTGGATCAGCGAGCCGACGAACGTCACCAGCAGGACGAAGGTGAGGGACAGCGGGTCGACGAGCAGCCCGGCCGACAGGTCGAACCGCCCGGCGGAGATCCAGTCGAACAGGTGCACCTGGATCGACCGGTCGTCCGCGGGCCGGCCCAGGAGCTCGACCAGCAGCAGCGCGCCCACGACGAACGCCGCGGTCGAGGCCAGCAGGCCCAGCCAGTGGCCCCAGCGGTCGGAGCGCCGCCCGAGCAGCAGCAGCACCGCCGCGCTCGCCAGCGGCACCGCCACCAGCAGCGGGGCGAGGGTGTTCACGTCCACGGTCCCCTCAGCTCTTCAGCAGGTTGATGTCGTCGACCGAGGCCGACCGGCGGGTGCGGAAGATCGACACGATGATCGCCAGGCCGACGACCACCTCCGCCGCGGCCACGACCATGACGAAGAACGCCATGACCTGGCCGGTCAGGTCGCCGTGCAGCCGGGAGAACGTCACCAGCGCGAGGTTGGTCGCGTTGAGCATGAGCTCGACGCCCATGAACACGATGATCGCGTTGCGGCGCAGCAGCACCGTCGCGGCGCCGATCGAGAACAGGATCCCGGAGAGCACCAGGTAGTTCGTGAGGGTCACCGCTCGGTCTCCGTCCGGGTCGAGCCGCCGCCGAGGTCGATGTCGGCCGTCGGGCCGGTGGTGGTCCCGGGTGGCGCGGCGGCCGGCCGCGGGTCGTCCTCGACGGCCCCGAGGGCCGCGTCGACCCGCGCGTCCGTCACGGCCGCGCCGCGCTCGGCGAGCACCGCCGTGACGGCGCGGCGGTAGGTGTCCGCGCGGAACTCGGCGGTGCCGGCCTCCTGGCCGCGGATCCGCAGCACGCGGGGCACGGACTCGTCGATCGGGTTGCCGTCGGGGTCGAGCGCGGGGACGTCCATCGCGTTGTGCCGCGCGTACACGCCCGGGGCGGGCAGCGGGGTGAGCCGGGCGCCGGCCGCGACGCGGGCCGCGGCGCGCTCGGGCTGCTTGACCAGCGGCTTGAGGCGCTGCCGGTGGGTGAGCACCAGCGCGCCGAGGGCGGCGGTCACCAGCAGGGCGCCGACGACCTCGAGGCCGAACACGTGCTGGCCGAAGATGATCCGCGCGACACCGGTCGGGTTGCCGGGGGCGTTGGCCTCCGCGAGCCCGACGGCGTCGGGGTAGGTCGCGCGGCCGACGACGCCGACCAGCACCACGCCCAGGCCGAGCGCGGCGAGCCAGCCGACCCAGCGCTGCGCCTTCAGCGTCTCGACCAGCGAGTCGGACGCGTCGACGCCGACCAGCATGAGCACGAACAGGAACAGCATCATGACGGCGCCGGTGTAGACGACCACCTGGACGACACCGAGGAACGGCGCCTCCTGGGCGACGTACAGGAACGCCAGCGAGATCATCACGGTGATGACGCACAGCGCGGCGTGCACCGCCTTGCGCGCGAACAGCAGGCCGGACGCGGCGAGCACCATGATCGGCGCCAGCACCCAGAACAGGACCGTCTCGGCGGTCGACGGGGTCATCGGGGCTCCCGCCCGACCGGTGCGGGCGCCTCGGCGGACCGGGTCGCCGGCGCGGAGCCGGCCCGGCGGCGGGCGGCGTCCAGCGTCGGGTCGTCGGGCCGCTGCTCCGCGACCCAGTCGACCTGCGCCGGCGTGGGGCCGGTGACCTCGCCGCGGTAGTACTCGGTGTCCGTCGTGCCCTCGACCATCGGGTGCGGGGCGGCGAGCATGCCCTCGGCCAGCGGCGCGAGCAGGTCCTGCTTCTCGTAGATCAGGCCCTCGCGGGTCGGGCCCGCCAGCTCGAAGTCGTTGGTCATGGTCAGCGCGCGCGTCGGGCAGGCCTCGATGCACAGGCCGCAGAAGATGCAGCGGAGGTAGTTGATCTGGTAGACGCTGCCGAACCGCTCCCCGGGCGACATCTGCTGCTCGGGGGTGTTGTCCGACGCCTCGACGTAGATCGCGTCCGCGGGGCAGGCCCACGCGCACAGCTCGCAGCCGATGCACTTCTCCAGGCCGTCCGGGTACCGGTTGAGCTGGTGCCGGCCGTGGAACCGCGGCTTCACGGGCGCCGTCTCGAACGGGTACTGCTCGGTGACGGTCCGGCTGAAGAAGTTCTTGATCGTCACGCCGAACCCGGCGGCGGGCGCGAGCGCGTCGGCGACCGGGCTCCGCTTGGGGATCAGCGACTCGTACGGGCGGACCGTGGCGGGCCGGGCGACCTCGCCACCACCCGCCTTCCGCTCGACGGACTTGTCCGGCGTGTCAGCCACGCGGCACCTCCTGGGTGGGGGACTCGGGGGCGTCGCCGTCCGCGCCCTGGTGGCCCGACGCGGGTCCGCCGACGAGGGCGGGCGAGGCGGGCGCCGTGCCGGCGGCGGTCTCCCGCAGCCGGGCGCGGGGGGACGGCGGCAGGCTCTGCCCGGGCAGCGGCGGCACCGGGAAGCCGCCGGCGAAGGCGTCGAACGGCTCGTCCGACGGTGCGGCGGGCGCCGCGGCCTTCTTCTCCGGGATGAGGAACGACAGGGCGACGACGACGAGGATCGCGCCGCCGAGCCAGGGCAGCATGGCCATGACGTCCGCGCCGCCGAACTGGCGCACGCCCTGGACGACGGCGACGCAGACCAGCCAGACGAGCGCCGACGGGATCAGCACCTTCCAGCCGAACTTCATGAACTGGTCGTACCGGAACCGCAGCAGCGTGCCGCGGATCCACACGAACAGGAACATGAACAGCCAGACCTTGGCGACGAACCACAGCAGCGGCCACCAGCCGGTGTTGAGCACGCCGTCGCCGATCCAGGACAGGGGCCACGGGGCGCGCCAGCCGCCGAAGAACAGCGTGGTCGCGACGGCCGAGACGTTGAGCATGTTGATGTACTCGGCCAGGAAGAACCAGGCGAACTTCATCGAGGAGTACTCGGTGGTGTAGCCGCCGACCAGCTCGCCCTCGGCCTCGGGGAGGTCGAACGGCAGGCGGTTGGTCTCGCCGACCATCGAGATGACGTAGATGACGAACGCCGGCGCGAGCGGGATCAGCCACCAGACCGTGGTCTGCGAGGCCACGATCTCCGAGGTCGACATCGACCCGGCCAGGATGAACACGCTGACCAGCGACAGGCCCATCGCGAGCTCGTAGGAGATGACCTGCGCGGTGGACCGCACGGCGCCGAGCAGCGGGTAGGTCGAGTTGGACGACCAGCCGCCGAGCACGATGCCGTACACGCCGACCGAGGCGCAGGCGAGGATGTACAGGACCGCCACGGGGAAGTCGGTGAGCTGCAGCGGGGTCACCACGCCGAAGATCGACACCTCGGGGCCGAACGGGATGACCGCCATGGTGAGCAGCGAGCAGAACACCGCGATGAACGGCGCCACCAGGTAGACCAGCTTGTCGGCCGCCCGGACGGTCACGTCCTCCTTGAGCAGGAGCTTCATCGCGTCGGCGAGCGACTGGAACAGGCCGAACGGGCCGTGCACGTTCGGGCCCGGGCGCAGCTGCATCCGGCCGACGACGCGGCGCTCGAACCAGATGGCGATGAGCACGCTCAGCAGCAGGAACACCAGGATGCCGACCGCCTTGAGCAGCCAGACCCAGAACACGTCCTGGCTGAAGTCGGCCGCGCCGCCGTCCGCCGCGGCGGCGGGGAGCACGGTGGGCAGCACGGCCGCGAGGGTCGCGGTCACGCGGTCACCTCCTCGTCGGTGGCGGTGTCCTCGGCAGGCTCGGCGGCCCCCGCCGGCCCGACCCGGACCAGGTCGCCCGGCACGGCGCGCAGCGCGTCCCGGACCTGGCTGCCCGCCGAGGCGGTGGGCAGCCACACGACGTGGTCGGCCATGTCGGTGACCACCGCGGGCAGCGTGATCGACCCGGCGTCGGTGGCCACGGTGAGCAGCGCGCCGTCCGGCACCCCGGCGGCCGCGGCGGTCGCGGGCGACAGCCGGGCGACGGGCCGCTTGGCGGTGCCCGCCAGGAACGGCTCGCCGTCCTGCAGCCGGCCGGCGTCGAGCAGCTGGTGCCAGGACGCCAGGACCGCGTGCCCGGGGGCGACGGCCGGCGGCTCGGCGGCGGCGACGTCCGGGGCGGCGACGCGTGCGCCGTCCCACTCGCCGGTCAGCGGGTCGGCGTCCGCGTGCACCTCGGTGACGGTGCGCAGGCCCAGGGTCACGCCGAGCTCGTCGGCCAGCGCGTCGAGGACCCGGTGGTCGGGCATCGCGGTCGAGGTGAGCGCCTGCGGGAACGGCCGCACGCGGCCCTCCCAGGACACGAAGGTGCCGGGCCGCTCGACGGGCGGCGCGACCGGGAGCACGACGTCGGCCAGCGCGGTCACCTCGGAGGCGCGGACCTCGAGCGAGACGACGAAGCCCGCGGCGGCGAGCGCCGCACGGGCCGCCGCGGGGTCGGGCAGGTCGCGCACGTCCACGCCGCCGACCAGCAGGCCGCCGAGCGTGCCGGCCGCGGCCGCCGCGAGGATCGCGGTGGTGTCGCGGCCGGGCTCGGCGGGCAGGTGCTCGACGCCCCAGGCGGCGGCCACGTCCAC
>NZ_SZYE01000131.1 GCF_005239125.1 Cellulomonas hominis
CGATCTCTCCGTCGGCCCCGCCGGGCTCCGGCCCGGGGAGGGCGCCGGGTCCCCGCCCGGCGTGCACGCCGCGGCCGCGAGCAGGACCGCGGCCGCCAGCGCGGCGGTCCTCCGGCCCCGCGGCCGGGTCGTCACGAGGTCAGCTCCACGTCCACGACCACCGCGAAGTGGTCCGACGGGTACCGTCCGCCCACCGGCTCCGTCCCGGCCAGCCGGGCGCCGCCCGCCCGCAGGGTGCCGCCGGCCCGGCCCGGGCGCGCGAGCACGTGGTCGATCCGCTGGTCGATCAGCTCGGTCGCCTCCAGCGGCGCCTCGGGCACGACCGAGCTCAGCGTCACCGCCGCCGGGTCGCCGCCGCCGAGCGGCCAGAGGTCGGCCAGCTGCCGGGTGAGCGCCGCCAGCTGCGGCCCGTCCGGCCGCGCGTTCAGGTCGCCCAGGACGAGGACCGGCAGGTCGCCGTCGAGGGCCGCGTCGGCCGCCAGGTCGGCGAGCGCCCAGGCCTGCGCCATCCGGTCCTCGGCGTAGCGCGGCTCCCACTCGAGCGTCGCCACGACCACGTGCAGCGGCCCCGCGGGGTGGTCGAGGGTGGCGTGCAGGGCGTGCGCCGGGGGCCCGGGGCGCTGGGCCGCCGGGAGCGGGACGGTGCGGGTGGCGACCGGCGCCCAGCGGGACACCAGGGCGATGCCCATCTCGACGCCGGCCAGGTCGGGATCGTCCGGCACGGGCGGCAGGCCCGTCGGGACGAACACCGCCGACGGCAGCCCGAGGTGGTCGGCGACGAGGTCGGCCTGCGTGCCGTCGGCGTCCCGCCACGTCTCGACGAGCGCGAGGACGTCGGGCCGGGCGTCGGCGAGCACGCCGAGCAGCGCCGGCTCCCGCTCCCGCCACGCGCCCCCGAACCGCCACCACACGTTCCACGTCATGGCCCGCACGCGGCCAGCGTACGGACCTGCGCCCCGCACCGCCCGCCGCCCGCCCGCCCCGCCCCGCGCTGCCCGCCGCCCGCCCGCCCCCTCCGCGGCCGTCGCCGCCGAGGTTGCACGAGGCGCGGGGTTCGCACGTCACGAACCCCGCACCTGCTGCGCACTGGGCGTGGGTCGGCGCGTGGGTCGGCGCGTGGGTCGGCGCGTGGGTGGGCGTGGGTCGGCGTGCGCGCCCACCTGCGCGGCTGGCCTCGCGGGCCCGGGCGTGCCTACCGTGGTGCCTCCCCGACCCCCGGACGAGAGGCACCCGCGTGCGCCGACCCGCCCTGCTGATCGGCACCGGCGCCGTCGTCCTCGTGCTCGTGCTGCTGGCGGTGGTGCTGGTGACCCGCGGCGACGACCGGTCCCCGGGCCCGACGCCGACCGCCGCCGCGAGCACCCCGCCCGCCGAGGCCATGACGACCGTCCTGTCCAGCACCTTCGACGAGGGCGACGAGGGCTGGGCCCCGCTCGGCGACGGCGTCCAGGTCTCCGACGCCCAGGACCCGACGCACGACGGCGCGGGCAGCCTGCTGGTGTCCGGCCGGTCCGAGGCCTGGCACGGTGCGGCCGTCGACCTGTCGGGCTCCGTGGCCCGGGGCCAGGTGCACACCGTGTCGGCCTGGGTGCGGCTCGGCGAGGGCGCGGGCGACGCCGACGTCCAGCTCACCCTGGAGCGCGACCCGGGCGGCGACGACCCCCTCTACGTGCACGTGGCCCGCGGGACGGCGACGGCCGGCGACTGGGTCGAGCTGGTCGGCACCGCCCCGGTGCCCGAGGGCGACGGCGAGTGGCGGCTCTACGTCGAGACCACCGAGTCGACCGCCGACCTGCGGCTGGACGACGTCACCGTCCAGCGCCCGACCCCGGAGGTGCAGACCGACGTGACCGCCCTGAAGGACGCGACCGACGTGCCGCTCGGCGTCGCGGTCGGCCCCCAGGACCTCACCGGCCGCCCCGCGGAGCTGCTGCTGCGGCACTTCGACCAGATCACGCCCGAGAACGCGATGAAGCCGGTGACGGTCCAGCCGACCGAGGGTGCGTTCGACTTCGGCCCGATGGACGAGGTGCTCGACGTCGCCGCCGCCCACGGGCTGACCGTGCACGGCCACACCCTGGTCTGGCACCGGTCCACGCCCGACTGGTTCTTCGAGGCCCCCGACGGGCGCCCGCTCACGGACAGCGCCGACGACCGCGCGCTGCTGCTCGACCGGCTGCGCGCCCACACCCGCGCGATCGCGGACCACCTCGCCCAGCGGTACGGCGACGCGAACCCGGTCACCTCCTGGGACGTCGTGAACGAGGCGCTCGACCCCGAGCAGCCCGACGGCCTGCGGCACAGCCGGTGGTACGAGGTGCTGGGCCCGGACTACGTCGCGGAGGCGTTCCGGATCGCCCGCGAGGAGCTGGGCCCGGACGTCACCCTCTACCTGAACGACTACGACACCGACGCCCCCGACCGCCGCCGCGCCCTCGTGCGGCTCGTGCTGGACCTGCAGGCCGCGGGCGCGCCCGTCGACGCCGTCGGGCACCAGATGCACGTGGACCTCGGCACCGACGTGGACCGGGTCGCCACCACGCTCGACGCGGTCGCCGGGCTCGGGCTGCGCCAGGCCGTGACGGAGCTGGACGTCGCCATCTCCGGCCGCGACGAGCAGCTGGACCGCACGCCGCCGGACCGGCTGGACGCGCAGCGCGGGCAGGTCCGGGACCTCGTCGCCGCGTTCGCGCAGCGGGACCTCGCGTTCATCGGGGTCTGGGGCCTGTACGACACGCGGTCGTGGCTGCGCGCCTGGCCCCAGGAGCGGCCGTACGAGGCGCCGCTGCTGTTCGACGACGACCTGCAGGCGAAGCCGGCGTACGAGGGGTTCCTCGAGGGGCTGGGCGGCAGCGCCGGTTGAGCCGGCCGACCGGGCGCGCGCCGCGGGGTCAGCGGCCGTCGTCGTCGGCGACCGCGCCCGCCCGGTAGACCACCAGCGCCACGTCGTCCTGGCCGCCGCGCGGCGTGAGCGCGCGCAGCAGGTCGTCCGCCACCGAGGCGGTGGGTGCGCCGGCCGGCTGGGACGCGACCTCCGCCACCAGCCGGTCCAGGCCCACCCGCAGCGACTCCTGGCGCCGCTCGATCAGCCCGTCCGTGCACACCACGAGCAGGTCGCCGTCGCTCAGCCGCTCGACGGCCTCGGGCCGCGGGGCCGTCGAGATCCCGAGCGCGGCGCCCCGGCCGCCGACCAGCAGCTCGGCCCCGCCGGCGGCGCGGCGCAGCACGGGCGGGAGGTGGCCGGCCGAGGAGTGCACCACCGCGTGCTCGACCTCGTCGACGACGGCGCAGAACACCGTGGTGCACTCCGCGCCGGGCAGGGTGCGGGCGAACCGGTCGAGCCCGTCCAGCACGTCGGCGGGGCTGCGGTCCTCCAGCAGCAGGGCGCGCGTGGCGGCGCGGAGCTGGCCCATCCGGGCGGCGGCGTCCAGCCCGTGGCCCACGCAGTCGCCCACGACGAGCGCCCGGCGGCCGGGACCCAGCTCCACCACGTCGTACCAGTCGCCGCCGACAGCCAGGTCGCCCGCCGCCGGCCGGTAGCGCGCCACGACGCCGACGAGGCTGGACCCCTCGGGCAGGATGGCGGCCTGCAGGGTGTCGCTGACCTCGCGCAGGTGCTCGACCTCGGTCTGGTGGCGCACGGTGCGGCCGACGGCGGCGCCGACGATGCTCGCGACCAGGAGCAGGTACGACCGGTAGGCCTCGTCCCAGGGCCGCCGGCCGGCGCCGGTCAGCACCATGACCCCCACAGGCGTCCCCCCGGCGACGCCGGCCAGCGGGACCACCACCGTGCGGCCGCGGTCCTCGGCGGCACCGGTGCGGGCGACCCGCTCGACCACCTCGTCCGGCACGTCCGCGCCGCGCGAGGCGCCGGCACTGCCCCGCAGGAGCAGCGCGCCGTCGCGGTCCCGGACGTACAGCGCGGCGGCCAGCACGTCCTCCGCGTCCCCCAGCAGCCCGAGCGTCGCCGACGCGAGCGCGTCCAGGTCGTCGCGGACGGTGGAGAGCGCCGCGGACAGCTCGCCGAGCAGCCGCATCCGCCGCTGCTCCACGACCCGCTCGGTGGTCTCGGTGACGATGTCCAGCAGGCCGCCGACCTGGTCCGAGGAGTCGCGGATGGGCGAGTACGAGTAGGTGAAGTAGACGTCCTCGTCGTACCCGGACCGGTTCGTGACCAGGTGCCGGTCGATCTCCCAGGTCGGCTCGCCGCGCACCATCACCGCCTCGACCGACGGCAGCAGGTCGTCCCAGACCTCCTTCCACACCTCGGCGAGCGGCGCGCCCATCGCCCCCGGGTGCTTCTCGGAGCCGAGCATCTCCCGGTAGCCGTCGTTGTAGATCATGGTGAGCTCGGGCCCCCACGTGACCAGCACCGGGAACCGGGTGCTGAAGCACATCTCGACCGTGAGCCGCAGGGCGGTCGGCCAGGTGCCCGGCACCCCGAGGGGGGTCGCCGCCCAGTCCACCTCGCGGGCGAGCGCGCCGGTGGCGCTGCCGGCGGTGACGCGCTGGAACCAGGGGGATCGCACGGGGGTGACAGTACGCGCCGCGCTCCCCCGGCGCCGGGCGGCTGGGCCGTCCGGCGGTCAGCCGTCCCGGTTGAGGCAGAACGGGTGACCGGCCGGGTCCAGCAGGACCCGCCGCGAGGGCTGCGGCTGGTGCGCCGCGAGCCGGGCACCGAGCCGCAGCGCGCCGGCGACCGCCTCCTCCAGGTCGAGCACCTCGACGTCCAGGTGCACCTGGCGCTGCTGCCGGCCCGGCTCCGCGGGCCAGGTCGGCGGCTCGTGCTCGGGGCTGCGCTGCACGGCCAGGTACGCCACGCCGGAGGGCGCCGCCACGACGGCGTGGTCCGGGTCGTCCCCGACCACCTGCCAGCCCAGCACCTCGGCGTAGAAGGCCGCGAGCGCGCTCGGCTCCGGTGCGTCGAGCACCACGCCCCACCAGCCGCCGTCGGCACGCCCCTGCATGCGCCCATCGTGGGGTCGGGTGCGGCGGGGCCGCACCTCGGGGCGCGCCGGTCGCCGGCTCAGCGCGCGCCGAGCTCCGCCACCCGCGGCACCGCCGGCGCCACGTGGTCCCGGACCCAGGTGGCCAGCGGCACGTCGGCCGGCGGGCGCAGGATGACCGTCTCCACGCCCAGGTCGGCGTACGGCCGCGCGGCGGCCAGGAACCCGTCGACGTCGCCCCGGAGCAGCTGGTCCCCGCCCATCAGCAGCGTCACCCGGATGTCGGCGTAGTCGCGCCCGACCGCGTCGCAGTGCCCGCGCAGCACGTCGAGCTTGCGGCCGACCTCCTCCGGCCCGGTCTCGAACAGGTTGCACGCGTCGCCGTACTGCGCGACGAGACGGAGCGTCTTGCGCTCCCCCGACCCGCCGACCAGGATCTCGGGCCCGCGGCCCGGGCGGCTCAGCGGGAGCGGGCGGCAGAGCGTCTCCGCGAGCCGGTAGTGCGCGCCCTCGAACGGGCCCTCGTCCTCGGGGTCCCACATCTGCCGGCAGATCTGCAGCGTCTCCTCGAGCCGCTCGAACCGCTCCTTCAGCGGCGGGTACGGCACGCCCAGGGCGACGTGCTCCTTCTCGTACCAGGCCGCGCCGATGCCGAGCGTCGCCCGGCCCTGCGACAGCACGTCGAGCGTCGCGACGATCTTGGCGAGCAGCCCCGGGTGCCGGTAGGTCACGCCGGTCACCAGGGCGCCGAGCTGCACGGTCTCGGTCCGGCCGGCCAGCATCCCCAGCGTGGTGTACGCCTCCAGCATGGGGTCGCTCGCCGGGAAGCCGGCGGGCTCCATCTGGAAGAAGTGGTCCATCACCGACAGCCAGGACAGGCCGGCGTCCTCCGCGGCATCCGCGGTGTCGGCCAGCTCCCGGCCGAGGCGGGCGGGCTCGACCGCGTCGAACCGCATCAGGTGGGCGCCCAGGCGCATGGTGGCTCCTTCGGGGTCGGACCGGGCGCGGACGGGCGCCGGTCCCCCGGACGATGCCGCTTGGAGCGCGCTCGAAGTCAAGGGGCCCGTCTGCTGAGGGCAGAACGGCGCGCACGGCCGCGGCGGGGTGCGCGGCGTTAGCGTGGCGGGACCCGAGGAGGTCCGCCATGCCGCACGTCGCCGACGCCCCGCCCGCCACGCCCCGCCCCGAGGCGGCGCGGCCCGAGCCTCCGCTGCGCGTGCTCGTCGGGGCCGTGCTCCGCCGGCACCGCGAGCGCCAGGGCCGCACCCTGCGCGACGTCGCCGAGGCGGCCCGGGTGTCCGTGCCCTACCTGTCCGAGGTCGAGCGCGGCCGCAAGGAGGCGTCGTCCGAGGTGCTCGGCGCGGTGTGCCGGGCGCTGGGGCTGCGGCTGGTCGACCTCGTCGGCGACGCGCACGCCGTGCTGGCCCGCGCCGAGGGCCGGGTGGTCGTCGACCTCGCGACCGCCCCGGTCGCCGGGAACGCCCCCCGCTCCCCCGTCACCCCGCTCCCCACCCGCCCCGCGTCGCGCACGGCGCTCCTCCTCGCCGCCTGACCCCGCCGAGGTCGAGGGTTTCCGGCCGGCATGCGGCGGGAGACCCTCGACCTCGGCGGAAGCGCTCGACCTCGGCGGCGCCGCAGTCAGGCCGGTGGCGGCTGCGGCGGCTTGAGGGTGGTGATGACCGTGTCCGCGATGCCGTAGGCCACGGCCTGCTCCGCGGTCAGCACCAGGTCCCGGTCCGTGTCGGCCCGCAGCTGCTCGGGGCTGCGCCCGGTGTGCGCCGCCAGGACGTCGTCGACCTGGGCCCGCAGCCGGAGGATCTCCGCGGCCTGCAGCTCCAGGTCGGCCGCCGTGCCCTGCGCACCGCCCGACGGCTGGTGCAGCAGGACCCGGGCGTGCTCCAGCACGTGCCGCTGGCCCGGCGCCCCGGCGGCGAGCAGCACCGCGGCCGCGGACGCCGCCTGCCCGAGGCAGAACGTCGCGACGTCGGGCCGGACGTACCGCATGGTGTCGTAGATCGCGAGCAGCGCCGTCACCGAGCCGCCGGGCGAGTTGAGGTACAGGTGGATCGGCTTGTCCGGGTCCTCCGACTGCAGGTGCAGCAGCTGCGCGATGACGACGTTCGCCACCCCGTCGTCGATCTCGGTGCCGATGAACACGATCCGGTCCGACAGCAGCCGGGAGAACACGTCGGAGGCGCGCTCGCCGTTCGGCCGCTGCTCGACGACGACGGGCACGGTGTAGGAGCCGGCCATCACAGGCCCGCCCGTCGCTGCGCCGCGTCGGGGCGGACGTCGTCGAGGTGCTCGACCACCCGGTCCACGAACCCGTAGGCCAGGGCCTCCTCGGCGGTGAACCAGCGGTCCCGGTCGGAGTCGCGCTCGATGGTCTCGACGGCCTGGCCGGTGTGCTCGGCGATCAGCGCCTGCATCGTCCGCTTGGTGTGGGCCATGTTCTGCGCCTGGATCGCGATGTCGACCGCGGTGCCGCCGATGCCGCCGGACGGCTGGTGCATCAGCACCCGGGCGTGCCGCATGACGTTCCGCTTGCCCGGGGTGCCCGCGCTGAGCAGGAACTGCCCGGCGCTGGCCGCGAGGCCCATGGCGAGGGTCGCGACGTCGTTCGGGATCAGCCGCATGGTGTCGTACATCGCCATCGCGGCCGTGATCGAGCCGCCGGGCGAGTTGATGTAGAGCGCGATGTCGCGGCGCGGGTCCTCGGCGGACAGCAGGAGCAGCTGGGCGCACACGCGGTTCGCGACCGGGTCGTCGACCTCCTGGCCGAGCACGACGATGCGCTGGTGCAGCAGCCGCGCGGCGAGGTCGTCGTCGAACGCGCGCGCCGGCGGCGCCTCGGTCCGGGCGGCGGGGACGGGGACGGGGATCATGCGGGGCCTCCTCGGGTGGTGGTCCTCGCACGCTCGCACCGCGCCGGCGCCCGGCGGGCCCCGGTCTGCCCGGGGCAGACGCCGTCTGCCGTCAGCAGACGGCGTGGCGGTCAGCCCGCCGTGGCGGGCAGCCGCGCGTCCGCCGCCGCGCCCGCCAGCCGCACCCGCTCGCCGCCGGGCCCGGCCGGGGCGTCGGCGCGAGCCGCCACCACGTCCGCCACCACGACGGTCACGTTGTCCCAGGCGTCCGCGTCCAGCGCCTCGCCGACCAGCGCCTCCGCGACCGCCTCCGGGCCGCCGGGGGTGCCGAGCAGCGCGAGCACCCGCTCCTCCGGCACGTAGTCCGTCAGGCCGTCCGTCGACATCAGCCACCGGTCCCCGGGCCGGGCGTCGACCTCGAGCACCGTGACGTGCGCCGCGTCCTCGGCGTCGCCCGCGAGGCAGTGCAGGATCACGTTCCGCCGGGGGTGGTGCGCGGCCTCGGCGGGGTCGATGACGCCGGCCTCCACGAGCAGCTGCACGAGCGAGTCGTCCCGGGTGACCCGGCGGCCCTCGCCGTCCCGCCACAGGTACGCGCGCGAGTCGCCGATGTGCACCACCCGGACCGCCTCCTCGGCGCAGAACACGCCGGTGAAGGTGGTCGCCATGCCCGCGAGGGACGGGTCGGACCGCGCCCGCTCGGCCAGGTCGGCGTTCGCGGTCGCCACGGCCGCGCGCAGGTCCTCGGCGGTGAACCGGTCCGGGCCGGAGGCCGCGAGCGCGGACATCAGGCGGTGCGCGACGGTCCAGGACGCGACGTCCCCGCCGGCGTGGCCGCCGACCCCGTCGGCGACGAACGCGTACCCCGGCGCGCAGCCGGCGGAGTCCTCGTTGTGCGACCGGTGCTCGCCGGCGACCGAGCGCAGGGCGGTGTCGAGGGTCAGCGTCACTGCGGCACCTCCAGGGGGGTCGGGCACCTCGTGACCCCACGATGCCACGTCCGGGCGCACCCGCGTACCGCGGGCGGGGCGCGACCGGGCGCGGGGCGGGTGGCAGCACCCGGGCGGCACCGCACGGTCAGCGGATCAGCCCCCGCAGCGCCTCCGGCCGCACGTCGGTCTGCGTCGCGATCACCTCGCGGGCCCGGTCCGTCGCGTCCCACACGTTCCACAGCAGCACCCCGGCGACCCGGCCGCCGTCGAGGTAGTACACCACGCCGGCGCCGAGGTCGTCGGCGTGCCAGTCCTCGACCGTCTCCAGCGACGCGTCGAGCCGCCCGACCGCCTCGTAGCCGAGCTCGAACAGGTCGGAGTAGAAGAACGGCGTGTGCGCGTACGGCTCGTCCGCGCCGGCGAGGTTCCGGCCGGCCTGCCGCCCCGACGTGGTGGCGTTGTCGACGTGCTCGACGCGGCGGCGCCCCAGCAGCCGGTCCGGGTACCGGGCGACGTCGCCCGCGGCCCACACGTGGGGGTCGGAGGTCCGCAGCCGGTCGTCGACCACCACGCCGTCGTCGACCTCCAGGCCCGCGGACCGGGCCAGGTCGGTCTCGATCTCCAGGCCCGCGCCGACCACGACGCCGTCCGCCGCGATCGTGCGCCCGTCGTCCAGGGTCACGGTCACGCCGTCGGGGCCCGACTCGGTGGCCGCCACCCGCGCGCCGCGCAGCAGCGTCACGCCCGCCTCGGCGTACCGGCGCTCGACCCGCCGGGCCAGCGCGTCCGGGAACGTCGACGCGGTGAGCACGTCCTGGGTGAACACGAGCGTGACCCGGGTGTCGTTCTGCACGAGCGCCGCGGCGAGCTCGGTGCCGATGTAGCCACCGCCGACCACGACGACGTGCCGGCCGCCGCCGGCGAGGTCGCGCAGCCGCTCGTAGTCGCGGACGGTGCGGAAGTAGATCACCCGGCCGGAGTCCTCCACCCCCGGGAGCCGGCGCGGGTGCCCGCTGGTCGCGAGCAGCAGCGCGCCGTAGCCCACCGTCACGTCCGCGTCGGTGGTGATCGTCCGCGCGGCGGTGTCGACCGCGATGACGGACTCCCCCAGCAGCAGGTCGGCGCCGGTCTCCTCGGCGGTGGGGAGCCACACCTGGTCGAACGTGAACTCCGGGTCGGTCCAGAGCTTCTTGGTCAGGGCCGGCCGGGTGACCGGGGCGGTCGGCTCGCGCCCGACCACCAGGATCGTGCCCGCCGGGTCGACCTCGCGGATCCCGTGCGCGGCGGCGTCGCCCGCCATGCCGGCCCCGACGACGACGTAGTCGTAGCTGTCCCGCACCGTGCCTCCTCAGGTCGCGTCCTCGCGGCCCAGCCTGGCGCGGCCGGTCGCAGGACGCACCCCCGACGGGGCGCGCGCCACGGGGCGCGCCGGGTCACGGGAGCGGCGTGACCGTCCAGGTGCCGTTCGTGCTCAGGGCCACGACCCCCGGCAGGGCCACGTCGGCGGTCTCGCTCAGCGCCTCGTCCCCGCCCAGGACGAGCGAGGCCGGCCCGGTGGCCGGGTCCACGTCCACCGCGGACACCACCCGGGCCAGCAGCGAGTCCCCCGCGCCCGCCGGGGTGTAGTCGATCCGGGCGCCGCTCGCGGTGTCCCCGAGCAGCAGCACCGCCGCCCCGGCACCCTGCTGCGGCCCGGTCAGCACCGGCAGCTCGTTCCAGCTGGAGAACGTCAGCGTCCACGGGCCGGCGGCGTCGAGCAGGAAGCCCTGCCTCGCCTCGGTGCCCTCCAGGACGTCGACCAGGTAGGTGCCGGTGAGCGGGGCGGGCCCGGCGCCCCACGGCGACCCCCGGCCCTCGGAGGTGAGCACGACGTCGCCCGTGCACGCGGCGCAGTCGAGCTGCGCGACCACCCCGAAGTCGCCGTCCCGGACGACCGCGATCCGCGCGGGGCCCTCGCCGGACACCGTGGCCGGGGCGCCCTCGGCGACGGCGCCGGCGTTGACCAGCGGGCGCTCGGGCTCGGGCTCGGGGGTCGGCGCCGGCGTCGGCGACGCGCTCGGCGCGGGCGCGGCC
>NZ_SZYE01000132.1 GCF_005239125.1 Cellulomonas hominis
CGGCGCCGGGCTGCCGGCGCCCGACCGCCGCCGCCAGCAGGGGTGCGCCCTCCCCGACGAGCCGCGCCGCCGCGGCCGGCCGGCCCGCCATCGCCATGACGAGGTCGAGCGTCGTGCCCGTCGCCTCCGGCCCGTCGCCCGCGCGGAACGCGCTGTCGTCCGCGACCAGCCGCACACCCGACGCGACGGTGCGCGACGCGACGGCGAAGTCGCGGCTCACGTACCCGGCCGCGACCGCCTCCACCGCCTCGGGGGACGGCGCGCCCCGCACGCCGAGCGGCTCGCGGATGTCGGTGCCGTGCACGACGACCTCGCCGAGCCACGCCCACAGGTCACCGGTCGGGGCGACCCGCGCGTCGACGACCGACCGGAAGCCCGCGAGCGTGTCGGACGGGGTGGGGCCGCGGTGCTCGGCGAGCCGCCGCGCGTTGTGCCGGTCGGTGTCGAACCGGGCGGCGACGATGCTGCGCAGCCACGCCCACCGCCCGGTGCTCGCGCCCGCCGTCAGGTGCGCGACGACGTCCTCGACCGACCAGTCCCCGCAGAGGGTCGGCGCCGACCACGCCCGGGCCGGGAGCGCCTCCAGGTCCGCGAGGAGCCGCGCGCGCTCGTCCCGGATCGCTGCCCAGTACCGCTCGGGCGCCCACGGCACCATCGCACTGCTCCTCGTCCTCGGTCCGCCGGCCGGTCAGGCCGGGAGGGCGAGCTCGCCCCGCACGATGCTGTCACCCGAGTGGGCCGGGTCGCCGTCGAACGGCTCGGCGGACACGTCGACCACCGGGAACTCGGCCAGGTCGAGCCCGTCGGGGACGACGAACCGCCCCTCGTCGCCGTCGAGCACCCCGAGGGAGACCAGGCGCGTCGCGCCCGCGTCGAGCAGCCACACCTGGCGGAAGCCGTCGGCGTCGCCGTCGGCCAGACGGACCACCAGGGTCCGGCGCCCGGCGGCGTCCTCCTCGAGCAGCGCGTCCCCGGAGGCCGACCAGCCCGGCAGGGCGTCCAGCCGGACCTCGGCGACGACCGTCTCGGCGTCGGGGCGCAGGGCGGCGGAGACCGCGAGGCCACCCGCGACGGCCCCGACGACCAGGCCGGCGGCCGCGGCGGCGAGCCACGGCCCGCGCCGCCGGCCTGCCGGTGGTCGACGTGCCCGGGGCGGACCCGCGCGCCACGTCCGCCGCCGTGCGGGCGCTCACCGGCGTGGACACCGTCGTCGCCGTCGGGTCGTCGTTCGGCGACGCGGCCCGGCTGGGCCCGCGCGTCGCCAGCGCGTCCACCGGCGTCGAGCTGCCCGGCGGCGGCCAGCTCGTCTTCCCGGACGCGTCGTCGGCCCCGGGCGTCGACGGCAAGCGGTACGTCGCGCTCTACGGCACGCCCGGCACCCCGGCGCTCGGCGTGCTGGGGGAGCAGGACGTGCCGGCCACGATCGCCCGCGCCGAGCAGACCGCCGCCCCCTACCGGGCGCTGACCGCCGACGCGGTCGTGCCGACGCTCGAGGTCATCGCCACCATCGCGTCGGCCGCCCCCGAGCCCGACGGCTCGTACTCCCGGGCCCGGTCCGTGGACGAGCTGCGCCCGCTGGTCGAGGCCGCCCAGGAGGCGGGGCAGGCGGTCGTCATCGACCTGCAGCCCGGCCGCACCGACTTCCTCACCCAGGCGCAGCGGTACGCCGAGCTCCTGGAGTACCCGCACGTCGGGCTCGCGCTCGACCCGGAGTGGCGGCTCGCCCCCGACCAGGTGCACCTGCGCCAGATCGGCTCGGTGGGCGTCGACGAGGTGAACGCCACCGCCGACTGGCTCGCGACCTTCACGCGGGACCGGCGGCTGCCGCAGAAGATGTTCCTGCTGCACCAGTTCTCGCTCCGGATGATCACCGACCGCGAGCGGCTGCACACCGGCCACGACGAGCTCGCGACGATCATCCACGCCGACGGCCAGGGCTCTCAGCCCGCGAAGGCCGGGACCTGGGCGACGCTGCACCAGGGCGCGCCCGACGTGCACTGGGGCTGGAAGAACTTCTACGACGAGGACACGCCGATGCTCGACCCGGCGCAGACCTACGCGGTGCAGCCGGTGCCGGACCTCGTGACGTACCAGTAGTCAGCGGCGGGCGCCGGGCGCGGCCGGGTCAGGCCACCGCGGCCGAGGCGGCCTCGGTGCGCTCGTACACCCGCTGGTGCCCGGTGATCGCCGCGAGCCGGAACGGGCCCCGGGTCAGCCGCTCGACGTCGTGGTCCCCGCCGTCGACGGGGTTCACCGGGGCGACGATCCGCGCGTACTCGGCGTGCGACACCCGGTCGCGCTCGTCGAGCAGCCGGCGGTGCGCGGCGGTGCGCAGCCGGGCGCGGTAGCCGGGCTGCACCACGCCGGTGAAGAACTCGCCGACGGCGCCGGAGCCGTAGGAGAAGAACCCGATCCGCGCGCCGGCCAGGTCCTCGGCGGCGTGGTCGAGCAGCGACACGAGGCCGATGTACATCGACGCGGTGTAGGAGTTCCCGATCTCGCGGTTGTACCGGAGGGTGTCGGCGATCTGCGCGTCCATCACCTCGGCGTCCCGCGGGGCGCCGACCAGGCGGGTCAGGTGCGCGTGCGCCTTGACGGCCATCTTGGTGAACGGCTGGTGGTAGACGAACGCGTCGATGTCGCCGAACTCGGCGCCGCCCTGGGCGCGGAAGTCCTGCCACGCGCCGGTGAGGGAGTCGGTGTAGGCGCGCAGCGACAGCCGGCCGTCGACGACCGCGGTCGTGCGGTAGTTCGGGCGCCAGAAGTCCATGACGTCGGTGGTGTGCAGGCCGGAGACCGGCTCGATGGCGACCAGCCGCGGGTTCGCCGTGACCAGCATCGCGACCGCGCCGCAGCCCTGGGTGGGCTCGCCGGACGAGCCGACGTCGTACCGGGCGACGTCCGAGCAGATCACGAGGACCTTCTGCTCGGGGTTCCGGGCGACGAGCGCGAGGGCCATCTGCAGCGCCGAGGTGCCGGAGTAGCAGGCCTGCTTGAGCTCGACGACGCGCGCGGCGGGGTTCAGCCCGAGCAGCCGGTGCACGTACACGCCGGCCGACTTGGACTGGTCGATGCCGCTCTCGGTCGCGAGCAGCACGGTGCGGATCGCGGCGCGCTCGTCGTCGGCGAGATCCGCCACGAGAGGGAGCGCCGCCGCCGCGGCCAGCGTGACGACGTCCTCGTCCGGGGCGCACACGCTCATCCGGTCCTGGCCGAGGCCCACCGTGTACTTCGCCGGCTCCACGCCGTGCACGGGCGCCAGGTCCGCCAGGTCGAGGTACCGGCCCGCGGTCGCGAACGCCAGGTCGTCGATGCCGAGCTGCATGTCGGGGTGGGATCCTCTCGGGCTGGACGTCGTCCACGGGCGGTGACCCGGCGTGGTGACGGGCCTGCGGTGCGGTCCGCCGTCGTCGGCGGTCACGCGAGGCCCGGACGACTGTAGCCCTGCGTGCGAGCACCGACCAGCGAGCGTCGGGACTCTTCACCTGCTCCTCACGGAACGCCGACGGCGCCCGGGATCATCCCGTTCGTGAACGTGGTCACGATCACGTGGCGGTCAGCCCTTCGCGGGCGCGCCCCGCTCCAGCGTGAGGTGCGCGGCCATCAGCTCGCCCGGGTTGGTCTGCGCCGCCATCAGCGACAGCTCGCCGCACAGCACGGTCGCCGCGCACAGCACCGCGAGCCGCCGCGCGTTGTCCCCGGGCTCGCGCTGCTCGCGGCAGCCCAGCCGGGTCAGGTTCTCCTCGACGAAGTCGAGGCCCTTGCCGTTGCCGACGCTGCCCACGATGAGGTTCGGCAGCGTGCAGGAGAAGTACAGGTCGCCGTCGCGCACCTCGGCGTGCGTCAGGCCCTGCGAGCCCTCGACGATGTTGGCCGCGTCCTGGCCGGTCGCCAGGTAGAACGCCAGCAGCATGTTCGCGTAGTGCGCGTTCGCGGACCGCAGGCCGCCCGCGAGCATGGTGCCGATCAGGTTCTTGCGGATGTTCAGCTGCACGATCGCCTCGGGCGTCGTGTGCAGGAACCGCTCGACGTGCCGGCGCGGCAGCACGATCTCGGTGACGACGTTCTTGCCGCGGCCGAGGATGCCGTTGACCGCGGTGGCCTTCTTGTCCGAGCAGAAGTTGCCGGAGATCGACCCGTACCGGACGCCCGGGACGGTCGCGAGGACGTGGTCCATCAGCGTGTCGGCCGCGTTGGTCACCATGTTGTGGCCGGAGGCGTCGCCGGTGGTCAGCTCGAACCGCACGAACAGCAGGTTCGCGGCGATCTGGACGTGCAGGTCGATCAGCCGGGCGAACCGGCTGGTGGTGGCGACGACCGCCGCGAGCTCCTCGCGCCGGGCGGACAGGTGCTGCCAGGCGGCGAGCGCGGCCTCGGCGTCGTCGGCCTCCAGCAGCACGGAGCGGGACATCCGCTCGTCGACGAGCGTGGCCTTGATCCCGCCCTCGACCATCGTCGACAGCCGGGCGCCGCGGCGGACGCTCGGCCACAGCGGGGACTCGTAGGTCGCGAGCGGCACCTCGGTCTCGCCGGACATCACGTTGCCGCTGATCCGCACGGGTCCGACCCAGCGCAGGGGGATCGGCGCGGACGTGTCTGCGGCGGGCATGGGGACCTCCGGGGATCGGGTACGGGTGCGCGGCCGGGCGCGGCGGTGCGCTGGCGGCGCGACGGCCAGCGTAGACGCCGGGCGCACGCCCGTCCGCGCGGACGTACGGTGCACCCATGACGCGACCGCTCCGCATCGGAGTCCAGATCCAGCCCCAGCACGCCGACTACGCGCAGATCCGGGACGCGGTCCGCCGCGCCGAGGACCTGGGCGTGGACGTGATCTTCAACTGGGACCACTTCTTCCCGCTGTCCGGCGACCCCGACGGCAAGCACTTCGAGTGCTGGACCATGCTCGGGGCCTGGGCGGAGCAGACGAGCCGGGTGCAGATCGGCGCCCTGGTGACCTGCAACTCGTACCGGAACCCGGAGCTGCTGGCCGACATGGCCCGCACCGTCGACCACATCAGCGGCGGGCGGCTGATCCTCGGGATCGGCGCCGGCTGGTTCGAGAAGGACTACGACCAGTTCGGCTACGAGTTCGGCACGGCCGGCTCGCGGATCGCCGACCTGGCGTCGGCCCTGCCGCGGATCAAGGCGCGCCTCGCGGCCGGCAACCCGGCCCCGACCCGCGACATCCCGGTGCTCATCGGCGGCGGCGGGGAGCGCAAGACGCTGCGCGTCGTGGCCGAGCACGCCGACGTGTGGCACTCGTTCGGCGACCTGGACATCCTGACCCGCAAGAGCGCGATCCTCGACGAGCACGGCACGGCCGTCGGCCGGGACACCTCCTCGCTCGTCGAGCGCAGCGTCGCGGTCTCCGCGGCCCCGACCGAGGTCGCGGCCCCGCTGGTCGACGCCGGCGTCACGCTGTTCACGGTCGGGGTGTCCGGCCCGGACTACGACCTCTCGCTGGTCGAGCAGTGGGTGGCCTGGCGGGACGCCCAGGCCTGACCGCGGGCGGGCGCGGGGCCGGGCGAGTTCGCCGGTTCCGCGCGAGTTCGCCGGTTCCGCACCCCTCGTGGGCGCGCAACCGGCGAACTCGCGCGCGGGGTGCCGACGCGCGGGCCCTAACCTGGGGGCGTGAGCGAGACCAGCGACCTGACCCCCGTGGCCCAGGACTACCTGAAGGTCGTCTGGACCGCGCGCGAGTGGTCGTCCGCTCCCGTGACCACCAAGATGCTCGCCGAGCGGCTGGGCGTCGGTGCCTCGACGGTGTCGGAGACCGTGCGCCGGCTCGCCGACCAGGGCCTGGTGGAGCACGCGCCGTACGCCGCGATCACCCTCACGGACGAGGGCGTCCGGCACGCGGTGCAGGTCGTGCGGCGGCACCGGCTGATCGAGACGTTCCTGGTCAGCGAGCTCGGCTACGCGTGGGACGAGGTGCACGACGAGGCCGAGGTGCTGGAGCACGCCGTGTCGGACCTCATGGTCGAGCGGATCGACGCCCGCCTGGGCCACCCGACCCGCGACCCGCACGGCGACCCCATCCCGGCGCCCGACGGCACCGTGCCCACGCCGGCCGCGGACATGCTCTGGGACCTGACGGCGGGCTCCGGCCGGATCGCGCGGATCTCCGACGCCGACCCCGGCCTGCTGCGCTACCTCGCGTCGGTCGGCGTGGTGCTGGACGCGCGGGTCGAGGTCGTCGAGCGGCGGGACTTCGCCGGGATGACCGCGGTGCGGGTGTCGGCCCCGGACGCCGCCGACGGCGCCGACGCGCGGCCCGTCGAGCTCGGCGAGGTCGCGGCCCGGGCGATCTGGGTGCTGCTCGACCCCCGGTGACCGCCCGGTAGGGTTGGCCGCACCGGAGTTGCGCCGTCGCTGCCACCGGGACGGGCTGCCGCACCCGTCGGGACCGCTGAGCGCCCGCGTGCGTGCCGCCGCAGGGACGACGACGCGGGAGCGCACTCTTGGGAACCAGCACGCGGGGCAGCACGCCCCCGGTCGACTCCGACGTCGTCCTCGACCCGCACCTGGTCCGCCGCCGCGCGCGGCTGCCGCTGCTGGCCCTGGCGCTGGGCGGGTTCGCGATCGGCACCACCGAGTTCGCCACGATGGGCCTGCTGCCGCTGATCGCGACCGACCTCGACGGCACGATCCCCGAGGCCGGCCACGCGATCACCGCGTACGCGCTGGGCGTCGTCGTCGGAGCACCGCTGCTGACCACGCTGGCGGCCCGGATGGACCGCCGGAAGCTGCTCCTGCTGCTCATGGCGGCGTTCACCGTCGGCAACGTGCTGTCGGCCCTCGCCCCGTCGCTCGGCTGGCTGGTCGCGGCGCGGTTCGTCGCGGGCCTGCCGCACGGCGCGTTCTTCGGCGTCGGCGCGGTCATGGGCGCGCACGTCGCCGGGCCGGGGCGCCGCGGGCAGGCCGTCGCCACGATGATGGCCGGCCTGACGATCGCGAACGTCGTGGGCGTCCCGCTGTCGACGGTGCTGGGCCAGGTGTTCGGCTGGCGGGTGGCGTTCGTGGCCGTCGGCGTGCTCGGCGCGCTGACCCTGCTGGCCCTGCTCCGGTTCCTGCCCGGCCTGCCGGTGCGGGACGGCGCGACGGTGCGCGCCGAGCTCGGGGCGCTGCGGAACGGGCGGCTGTGGGTGGCCTGCGCCGCCGGGTCGATCGGGTTCGGCGGCATGTTCGCCGTCTACTCCTACGTCTCGCCGCTGCTCACCGAGGTCACGGGCCTCGCCGAGGTGACGGTGCCGGTCGTGCTCGCGCTGTTCGGCGTCGGGATGACGGCCGGGACGCTGCTCGGCGGCCGCCTCGCGGACCGGTCGGTCGCCCGGACCGTGCTGCTCGGGTTCGCGTCGACGATCGTGGCGCTCGTGCTCATCGCGGTGCTCGCGCAGTGGGTCGTGCCCGGCGTGCTGGCGATCGTGCTGCTGGGCGTGACCACGCAGGTGCTCGGGCTGTCGCTGCAGGCGTGGCTGATGGACCTGTCGCCGTCCGCGCCGTCACTCGGCGCGGCGCTCTGCCACTCCGCGCTCAACGCCGGGAACGCGTTCGGCGCGTGGGTGGGTGGGCTCGTGATCGCGGGCGGCCTCGGCTACGTCGCGCCGGCCTGGGTGGGGGCGGGGCTGACCGTGGTCGGCCTGGTCATCTCCGCCGTCGTGCTCGGCCCGGCGGCCCGGCGGCGCGCGGGCTGACCGGCCGGGGGGCGCGCCCACCCGGGCGGCCGGCCACGTCCGGGAGGACGTGCGCGCGTCGATAGACTTCCCCGGTGACGTCGCCCGCCAGCACCCAGCCCGATCCCGCCTCCGCCCCGGCCACCGCCGGCGGCCAGGACGTGCCGTTCCGGTACACCGCCGAGCTCGCCCAGCAGATCGAGCTCCGGTGGCAGGACGAGTGGGTCGAGCGCGGCACGTTCTTCGCGGCCAACCCGGCCGGCAGCGCGCTGACCGACGGCGACGGCGCGAACGCCCGCGAGGGCGCGCGGCCGTTCTTCGTGATGGACATGTTCCCGTACCCCTCGGGCGCGGGCCTGCACGTCGGCCATCCGCTGGGCTACATCGCCACCGACGTCGTCGCGCGGTTCCGCCGGATGCAGGGCGACAACGTGCTGCACGCGCTGGGCTACGACGCGTTCGGCCTGCCCGCCGAGCAGTACGCCGTGCAGACGGGCCAGCACCCGCGCACGACGACCGAGGCGAACATCGAGATCATGGCGCGGCAGCTCAGGCGCCTGGGCGTCGCGCACGACCCGCGCCGGTCCTTCGCGACGATCGACCCGGACTACGTGCGCTGGACGCAGTGGATCTTCCTGCAGATCTTCGAGTCCTGGTACGACGAGGACGCCGTGCGACCCGACGGCGGCACGGGCGCGGCCCGGCCGGTGTCGACGCTGGTCGAGGCGTACGAGTCGGGCGCCCGTGCGGTGCCGGGCGGGATCGACGGGGTGCCCGACGGCGCCGCGTGGGCCGACCTGGATGACGTGCAGCGCCGCCGCGTGGTCGACGCGCAGCGCCTGGCCTACGTCTCCGAGACGCCCGTGAACTGGTGCCCGGGCCTGGGCACCGTGCTGGCCAACGAGGAGGTCACCTCCGACGGCCGGTCCGAGCGCGGCAACTTCCCGGTGTTCCAGCGCACGCTGCGGCAGTGGAACATGCGGATCACCGCGTACGCCGACCGCCTGGCCGACGACCTGGCGCTGATCGACTGGCCCGAGAAGGTCACCGCGATGCAGCGGAACTGGATCGGCCGGTCCGAGGGCGCGCACGTCGACTTCGAGGTCACCGACGCCGACGAGCCGCTGACCGTCTTCACCACCCGCCCCGACACGCTGTTCGGCGCGACCTACGTCGTGCTGGCGCCGGAGCACCCGCTGGTGGACGCGATCGTCGCGGACTCCGAGCCGGCGTGGGACGAGGACGTGCCGGAGGCGTGGCGCGGGGGAGCCGCGTCGCCCGCCGAGGCCGTCGCCGCCTACCGCCGCGAGGCCGCCGCCAAGACCGCCGTCGAGCGGCAGGCCGACGCCGGCCGCAAGACCGGCGTGTTCACCGGCGGGTACGCCCTGAACCCGGTGAACGGCGCCCAGCTGCCCGTGTTCATCGCCGACTACGTCCTCATGGGCTACGGCACCGGCGCGATCATGGCCGTCCCCGGCGGCGACACCCGCGACTTCGCGTTCGCCGAGGCGTTCGGCCTGCCGGTCGTGCACACCGTGCAGCCGCCCGAGGGTCACGAGGGCGCCTGGACCGGCGACGGCGCGATCATCAACTCGGCCAACGACGAGATCAGCCTGGACGGCCTGTCCGTCGCCGAGGCCAAGACCCGGATCGTCGACTGGCTGGCCGAGCGCGGCGCCGGGTCCCGCACCACCACCTACCGGCTGCGCGACTGGCTGTTCAGCCGGCAGCGGTACTGGGGCGAGCCGTTCCCGATCGTCTACGACGAGAACGACCTGCCCATCGCCATCCCGGAGCAGTCGCTGCCCGTCGACCTGCCGGACGTGCCGGACTACGCGCCGCGCACCTTCGACCCCGAGGACGCGGACTCCTCGCCGGAGGCGCCGCTGAGCCGCAACGACGACTGGGTGAACGTCACGCTCGACCTGGGCGACGGCCCGAAGGTCTACCGCCGCGACACCAACACCATGCCGAACTGGGCCGGGTCGTGCTGGTACTACCTGCACTACCTGGACCCGCAGCACGCGACCGGCCAGGTCGTCGACCCCGCGCTCGAGCAGTACTGGATGGGCCCCGGCCACAACCCCGGCGACACCCACGGCGCCGGCGGTGTCGACCTGTACGTCGGCGGCGTCGAGCACGCGGTGCTGCACCTGCTGTACGCCCGGTTCTGGCACAAGGTGCTCTACGACCTGGGCCACGTCACCAGCCGCGAGCCGTTCTACAAGCTGTTCAACCAGGGCTACATCCAGGCCTACGCCTACACCGACGTGCGCGGCGTGTACGTCCCCGCCGCCGAGGTGGTCGAGGACGAGTCCGTCGAGTCCGGCTTCACCTGGAACGGCGAGGAGGTGTTCCGCGAGTACGGCAAGATCGGCAAGTCGCTGAAGAACGCCGTCTCCCCGGACGAGATGTACGCCGAGTACGGCGCCGACACCCTGCGCGTGTACGAGATGTCGATGGGCCCCCTCGACCTGTCCCGCCCGTGGGAGACCCGGGCCGTCGTCGGTGCGCAGCGGTTCCTGCAGCGCGTGTGGCGCAACGTCGTCTCCGAGGAGACCGGCGAGGTCACCGTGGTCGACGAGGAGCCGACGGTCGAGACGCTGCGCGTCCTGCACCGCACCATCGCCGAGGTCGGCGAGGACATGCAGGGCATGCGGATCAACACCGCGATCGCCAAGCTCATCGTCCTCAACAACCACCTGACGTCGCTGCCCGCCGTGCCGCGCACCGTCGCCGAGCAGCTGGTGCTCATGACCGCACCCGTGGCCCCGCACCTGGCCGAGGAGCTGTGGTCCCGCCTGGGCCACGAGCGGTCGCTCGCGCACGAGCCGTTCCCGGTCGTCGACCCGCAGTACCTGGTGCAGGAGTCCGTGACCTGCGTGTTCCAGGTGCAGGGCAAGGTCCGCGGGCGGGCCGAGGTCGCGCCCGACGCCGACGAGGCCACGCTGCGCGAGCTCGCGCTGGCGGACCCGGGTGTCCAGCGGGCGATGGCCGGGCGCGACGTGCGCACGGTGATCGTGCGGGCGCCGAAGCTCGTCAACGTGGTGCCGGCCTGACGCTGCCCGAGGGCGCCGACGCCCCGCCCGCCGCGCACGACGCGGGGGCGGGGAGCGGCGGCGTGCCCGGCGGTCGGCCCGG
>NZ_SZYE01000133.1 GCF_005239125.1 Cellulomonas hominis
CCCGCACCGCGCGCCCGCGCCGCGGTGCGGGCGCGCGGCGCGGGGGCGGCGCGGGGCAGCCCCGCGGGTCAGTGCGTGATCGCCAGGCGGGCGTGCAGCCTGCGCAGCGGCGCCGGGGCCCACCAGTTCAGGTCGCCGAGCACGGTCATCGTCGCGGGCACCAGCAGCAGCCGGACGAGCGTGGCGTCGATGAGCACCGCCACGGCGAGCGAGAACCCGACCTCCTTGATCACGAGCAGCTCGCCGGCGACGAACCCGGCGAACACCGCGATGATGATCGCCGCGGCGGACGTGATGACCCGGCCGGACCGCTGGAGCCCGAGCCGGACCGCGACGTCGTTGGGTGCCCCCGCGTCGTGCAGCTCCTTGATCCGGGACAGCAGGAAGACCTCGTAGTCCATCGCGAGCCCGAAGGCGAACGCGATGACGAGCGCCAGCACGTAGGTCTCGATGCCGCCGGTGAGGTCGAACGCCAGCAGCCCGGACAGGTGCCCGTCCTGGAACACCCAGACCAGCACGCCCAGCGACGCGCACAGCGACACGATGTTGGTGAGCAGCGCCTTGATCGGCACCAGGACGGAGCCGGTCATGAGGAACAGCAGCACGAGGGTGGCGACGGCCACGATGCCGAGCGCCCACGGCGCGCGGTCGACCAGCGCGTCGGTGAAGTCGATCTGGTTCGCCGCCTGGCCGCCGACGTAGGCCTCGAACGGCAGGTCCAGGTCCCGCAGCTCGTGCACGACCGCCTGGGCGTCCGCGCCGCCGGGGTCGTCGGTGTCGGGGCGCACGCCGATGACGACGACCGGCCCGCGGGCGACCGGCTCGTCCACGGACGCCACGCCGTCCAGCGCCTCGAGGTCCGGCACGACGGCCTGGGCGTCCGCGACGGACGTCCGGGCGACCACCGGCACCGCGGCGGAGGTGGACGCGGGGTACTGCTCCGCGAGCACCTGCACGTACTCGCGCTGCGGGCTGGACCGGGGCAGGAGCTCGGTGGTGGAGTTCCGCAGCTCCAGGTGGAGCAGCGGGGTCGCGAGGACGAGCAGCACGGCGAGCGAGCCGCCCATCACCCACCAGGGGCGCCGCTGGACGCGCGCGGCGAGCCGGGAGAACACGCCCTCCTCGCGCTCGACGTCGGCGGTGCGGGACAGCACGGCGCGCACGCCGGGGACGCGGGACAGCACGCTCGGCCGGGTGAGCCGCCGCCCGGCCAGCACGAGCAGCGCGGGCACCAGGGTCAGCGCGGTGGCGACGGCGAACACGATGACGGCCACGGAGCCGGCGCCGAACGCCCGGAGGATGTCCTGCCGGAACACGAGCAGGCCGGCGATCGAGATCGCCACGGTGAGCGCGGAGAACGCGACGGTGCGCCCCGCCGTGGACATGGTCGTGAGCAGCGCGCCGACCACGGCCCCGTCGCCGCGCCGGCGCCGGGCGGACCGGCCCTCGTCGTCGCCGAGGGTCTTGCCGAGCTCCTCGCGGAACCGGGACACGATCAGCAGGCCGTAGTCGATGGACAGGCCGAGGCCCAGCACGGTCACGACGTTGACGACGGACGACTCCAGGTCGTCCATGACGTACGACAGCCCGACGAGCGCTCCGAGGCCGCCGGCGATCGACGCGATCGCCCCCGCCAGGGGCATCGCGGCCGCGAGGAACCCGCCGAACACCAGCACCATGATGAGCAGCGCGACCGGCAGGGCGATCGCCTCGCCCGTCGTGAGGTCCTGCTCCACCTGGTCGGTGATCGCCGAGACGATCAGCGAGGTGCCGCCGACCAGGCCCGTGGCGTCCGGGGCCACGTCGTGCAGCGCGCCGGGCACCGCCTCGAGCCGGTCGCGCAGGTCGCGCAGCGCCGCGGACTCCGCGTCCTCGGACAGCTCGGGGTCGAGCTCGGCGACCAGGAGGAACCCGTCGCCGTCCTGCGCGAGCAGCGGTGCGGCCGCGGGGTTCGCGGGGCCGTCGGGCAGCACGAACGGGTCGATCACCGACACCACGCCGTCGACGGCGGCGACGTCCTCGCGCGCCGGGGCCAGCGCCTCCGCGAGGCCCTCGGTCGTCGGGTCCGCGCCCTGCACGACGAGGCTGAGCGACGCGCCGGACGTGCTGGTCGCGGCGAGCAGCTCGCTGGCCCGCGCGCTGTCCGAGCCGGGGACGACGGGCTCGCCGGTGCTCAGCCGGTCGAACAGGTTCTGCCCGCCGACCCCGACGAGCGCCACCGCGAAGCAGCCCGCGGCGACGACGGCCCACACGAGCACCGTGAGGCGGGGGTGGCGGGCGACCAGGCGGCCGAGGCTCTCGAACACGCGGGCCAGCATCGCAGGCCGGGTGCCCCTCGCGCACCACGGGTCCCGCGGGCCCCACCCGTCCCGGGCCGCGGCGCGGCGTGTGGGACCGCGCCCGTAGGCTCGTGGGCATGGATCTGTTCGACGCGGTGACCTCGACGGCGCAGGGCACGCCCGCCCCGTCGGCCGGGGCGCCGCTGGCGGTGCGCATGCGCCCGCGCAGCCTGGCGGAGGTCGCCGGGCAGGAGCACCTGCTGGTGCCGGGCTCGCCGCTCCGGCGGTTGGTCGAAGGCACAGGGCCGGGCGTCCCCAGCGCGAACAGGGCGGCACCGTCCTCGGTGGTGCTGTGGGGCCCGCCGGGGACAGGCAAGACGACGCTCGCCTACCTGGTCGCGACGACGTCCGGCCGCCGGTTCGTCGAGCTGTCGGCCGTCACCGCGGGCGTGAAGGACGTCCGGCAGGTCGTCGACGACGCCCGGCGCCGGCTGGCGTCCGACGGCTCGGAGACGGTGCTGTTCATCGACGAGGTGCACCGGTTCACCAAGGCCCAGCAGGACGCGCTGCTGCCGAGCGTCGAGAACCGCTGGGTGACGCTCGTCGCGGCGACCACGGAGAACCCGAGCTTCTCGGTGAACTCGCCGCTGCTGTCCCGGTCGCTGCTGCTCACGCTCAAGCCGCTCGAGACCGACGACGTGCGGGCGCTGATCCGGCGGGCCGTGACGGACGAGCGCGGCCTCGGCGGCGCCGTCGCGCTGACCGACGACGCCGAGGAGCACCTGCTCCGGCTGTCGGGCGGCGACGCGCGCAAGGCGCTGACGATCCTCGAGGCGGCCGCGGGCGCCGCGCTCGCCGACCGGGAGGCCCGGCTGGCCGACCCCGACGTCGACCTGGGCGACGCGGCCGACGAGCCCGCCGTGGTCGACCTCGCCACCACGGAGCGGGCGATCGACGTCGCCGCCGTCCGGTACGACCGGGACGGCGACCAGCACTACGACGTGATCAGCGCCTTCATCAAGTCGGTGCGCGGCTCCGACGTCGACGCCTCGCTGCACTACCTCGCGCGGATGATCGCGGCGGGGGAGGACCCGCGGTTCATCGCGCGCCGCATCGTCATCTCGGCGTCCGAGGACGTGGGGATGGCCGACCCGAGCGCCCTGCAGACCGCGGTCGCCGCGGCGCAGGCGGTGCAGCTCATCGGCATGCCCGAGGCCCGGATCATCCTGGCCGAGGCCGTCGTGCACCTCGCGACGGCCCCGAAGTCGAACGCCGCCTACAACGGGATCAACGCCGCGCTGGCCGACGTGCAGGCGGGCCGGCTCGGCTCGGTGCCCGCGCACCTGCGGGACGCGCACTACGCGGGCGCCAAGCAGCTGGGCCACGGCAAGGGCTACCTGTACGCGCACGACCACCCGCACGGGATCGCCGCGCAGCAGTACCTGCCCGACGACCTGGTGGGCACGCGCTACTACAGCCCGACGGAGAACGGGTACGAGCGGCAGGTCGGCGAGCGGCTCGGCCGGATCCGGTCGGTGCTGGACCAGGCGCCGCCGCCGGCGGACGCGTGACCCGCGCCCGCACCGCGCCGCGCGGGGCCGCATTAGGCCCAGCGACGCGCACCCGGTAGAGTTGCACGGTCGTCCGCACCCGGGTCCGCCCCGTGGGTCAGCCGGACGACCGCCTGGGGTCCTAGCCGCGTCCGCCTCGTACGGACGCACGGAGGTCGGCCCCACGCCCCGCCCGGGAGCAACCGGGCACGGGTGTGCCGTACGAGAAACGACAGGAAGAACCACATGAGCAACGTGACGCGTGCGCGTCGCCAGGTGCGCCTCTCGCGCGCCCTCGGCCTCGCGCTCACCCCGAAGGCCGTCAAGCACTTCGAGAAGCGCCCCTACCCGCCCGGCGAGCACGGCCGCGCCCGCCGCCGCACCGAGTCGGACTACGCGGTGCGTCTGCGCGAGAAGCAGCGTCTGCGCGCCCAGTACGCCCTGCGCGAGAAGCAGCTCGCCCGTGCGTACGAGGACGCCCGCAAGGCCCCGGGCCTGACCGGTGAGGCCCTGGTCGAGGACCTCGAGACCCGCCTCGACGCGCTGGTGCTCCGCGCCGGCTTCGCCCGCACCATCCTGCAGGCGCGCCAGGTCGTGACCCACCGGCACATCCTGGTCGACGGCAAGATCGTGGACCGTCCGTCCTTCCGCGTGAAGGAGGGCCAGACCCTGCAGATCAAGCCCAAGTCGCAGACCACCGTGCCGTTCCAGGTGGCCGCCGCCGGCGCCCACCGCGACGTGCTGCCGGCCGTCCCGGGCTACCTGGACGTCCAGCTCGAGAAGCTGTCGGCCGTGCTGGTCCGCCGCCCGAAGCGCGCCGAGGTCCCCGTGACCTGCGACGTCCAGCTGGTCGTCGAGTACTACGCCCGCTGAGGCACCCCGCACGCACGACCGCGACGCCCCCGCACCGCCCGTCACCGGGCCGGAGCCGGGGCGTCGCGGCGTTCCCGGCCCGCAGGCGCGGCCGGGCACCCGGCGCGACACCGTCCGCCGGGTAGGGTTCACCCGACGTCGGACGACGTCGGGGACGACGCAGAAGGGCTGGCCATGCTGGGAGACATCGCGGGGCTCATCGCGGCCATCGCCTTCGTGCTGCTGGTCGGCGCGCTCGCCGTGCCGCTGGTGAAGCTCGGGCGGGTGCTGGACGAGACCCGGACCTCGGTCAAGGAGATCACCGAGCACACGGTGCCGATCCTCGACGAGGCGGCCACCACGGTGTCCTCCACGAACACCCAGCTCGAGCGGGTCGACGCCATCACCACCTCGGCCGCCCAGATCACGCAGAACGCGTCGGCGCTCACGTCGCTGTTCGCGGCGACGGTCGGCGGGCCGATGATCAAGGTCGCCGCCTTCAGCTACGGCGTGCGGCGCGCGCTGTCCGGCCTGGGCCGCGGGCGGTCCGGGCGATGAGCCGGCTGCTCTGGGTCGCCGTGGGTGCGGCGGCCGCGGTCGCGGGCGCCAAGCGGCTCGGCCTGCTGGACGACCTGACGGGCGCCCCGGCCGGCCGCGGCACGCACGCCGACGGCACCCACGCGTCCGGCGCCACGACGGCCGCCCGGGCCGTGCGCACCGCGTTCCGCGCCGGGGCGACCACCGCCGGCGCCGTGCGGTCGCTGTCCGACGTCCGCCGCGAGTTCCGCACCGGTATGGCCGAGCGCGAGGCCCAGCTGCGCCACGACCTGGTCGGCGACGTGGACGTGGACGCGATCCGCGCCGAGCGCGCCGGTCGGCGGGCCGCCGACCGGGCGGCCGAGCACGACGCCGGTGGCGCCGTCCCGCCCGCGTGGCACCGGGACCCCGAGGCCCGCGAGGAGGCCCGCGCGGCCCGCGCCCGCAGGGGCTGGGCCGACGAGCCCACGGACGACCCGGCGGACGGCGACGGCGACCTGCCGTACTCCTTCTACTGACTCCCGGCCCGCGGCCCCTAGGCTGCTGCCGGTCGCCGGCCCGGGAACACAGCCGCGCCGTGCGACGCTGAACCACGAGAACGGGCAGGGGCCCGCGACCCCTGCCACCCGACCCAGACGAGGACACCATGCGCACCGCCGAGATCCGCCAGCGTTGGCTCGACTTCTTCGAGGCCCGCGGCCACGCCGTGGTGCCCTCCGCCCCGCTGATCTCGCCCGACCCGTCGACGCTGTTCGTCATCGCGGGCATGGTGCCGTTCATCCCGTACATGCTCGGCGAGCAGACGGCCCCGTGGCCGCGCGCGACGAGCGTGCAGAAGTGCGTGCGCACCCTCGACATCGAGGAGGTCGGCAAGACCACGCGGCACGGCACGTTCTTCCAGATGAACGGCAACTTCTCCTTCGGGGACTACTTCAAGGAGGGGGCGATCACCCACGCGTGGGAGCTGATCACCACTCCGCAGGACCAGGGCGGCTACGGCTTCGACCCGGAGACGATCTGGGTCACGGTCTACGAGACCGACGACGAGGCGGCCGAGCTCTGGAAGAAGATCGCGGGCCTGCCGGACGAGCGCATCCAGCGCCGCGGCATGAAGGACAACTACTGGTCGACCGGTGCGCGCGGTCCTGCGGGCCCGTGCTCGGAGATCTACGTCGACCGCGGCCCGGAGTACGGCGCCGAGGGCGGCCCGGTCGTCGACGAGGACCGGTACATCGAGATCTGGAACCTCGTGTTCATGCAGTACGAGCGCGGCGACGGGGGCGGCAAGGAGGACTTCCCGATCCTCGGCGAGCTCAAGCAGAAGAACATCGACACCGGCATGGGCCTGGAGCGCGTCGCGTTCCTGCTCCAGGGCGTCGACAACATGTACGAGATCGACGAGGTCTTCCCGGTCATCGAGGCCGCCCAGCAGCTCTCCGGCCGCCGGTACGGCGCGGACCACGAGGACGACGTGCGGATGCGCGTGGTCGCGGACCACGTGCGCTCCGGGCTCATGCTCATGGGCGACGGCGTCGTGCCGTCGAACGAGGGCCGCGGCTACGTGCTGCGCCGCCTGCTGCGCCGCGCGGTCCGCGCGATGCGCCTGCTCGGCGTCGAGACCCCCGCGCTGCCGACCCTGCTCCCGGTGTCCCGCGACGCCATGTCGCCGTCGTACCCGGAGCTGGCGCGCGACTTCGACCGGATCGCCAAGGTCGCCTACGCGGAGGAGGAGGCGTTCCTGCGCACCCTGACCGCGGGCACCTCGATCCTCGACCTGGCGGTGTCCGAGGCGAAGACCGCCGGCACCGGCACGCCGAGCGCGGCGCCGCTGCTGTCGGGCGAGAAGGCGTTCCAGCTGCACGACACGTACGGCTTCCCGATCGACCTCACGCTCGAGATGGCGGCCGAGCAGGGCGTGTCCGTCGACGAGAAGGCGTTCCGGACGCTGATGCAGGCGCAGCGCGACCGCGCCCGGGCGGACGCGCTCGCCAAGCGCGCGGGCCGCACCGACACCGCGGCGTACCAGGACCTGCACGCGACCCTGAGCGGGTCCGGCGCGAAGCCGGTCGAGTTCGTCGGCTACGACCGCACCACCTCGCGCTCGCGCGTCGTCGGCCTGCTCGTCGACGGCGTGCCCGCGCCGGCGGCGACCGCGCCCGCGGACGTCGAGGTCGTGCTCGACGTCACGCCGTTCTACGCCGAGATGGGCGGCCAGCTGGCCGACCACGGCTCCATCGTGCTGGACGGCGGCGCGACCATCGAGGTCGACGACGTGCAGGCGCCGGTCAAGGGCCTGCCCGTGCACCGCGGCCGCCTGGTCGAGGGCACCGTCGCGCTGGACGAGCCGGGCGTCGCGTCCATCGACACCGCGCGCCGCATCGCGATCAGCCGCGCGCACACCGCGACGCACATGGTGCACAAGGCCGTCCAGGAGTCGCTCGGCCCGTCGGCCACGCAGGCGGGCTCCGAGAACGCGCCCAGCCGCGTGCGGTTCGACTTCCGCGCCGGCCAGGCGGTCCCGCCGGGCGTGCTGCAGGAGGTCGAGGAGCGGGTCAACACCCGGCTCCAGGAGAACCTCGAGGTCACCGACGCGGTCATGCCGATCGCCGAGGCCCGCGCGCTCGGCGCGATGGCGCTGTTCGGCGAGAAGTACGGCGACCAGGTGCGCGTCGTCTCGATCGGCGGCGACTGGTCCCGCGAGCTCTGCGGCGGCACGCACGTGCGGCAGTCCGGCGAGCTGGGCCTCGTCACGCTGCTCGGCGAGTCGTCGATCGGCTCCGGCGTCCGCCGGGTCGACGCGCTCGTCGGCGACGGGGCGTACGGCTTCCACGCCAAGGAGCGCGCGCTGGTCGGCCAGATCTCCGGCCTCCTCGGCGCCCGGCCCGACGACCTGGCGGACCGCGTCTCGGCGCTGATGACCCGGCTGAAGGAGTCCGAGAAGGAGCTCGCGTCGCTGCGTGCCGCGCAGGTCCTCGCGGTCGCCGGCACGCTCGCGTCCTCCGCGGCCGAGATCGGCGGCACCCGCGTGGTCACGCACGACGCCGGCGAGGTCGGCGCGGCGGACGACCTGCGCACCCTCGTGCTCGACGTCCGCGCCCGGCTCGGCGAGTCCGCCCCGGCGGTCGTCGCGGTCGGCGGCGTCACCAAGGGCCGACCGGTGGTCGTCGTCGCGACCAACGCCGCGGCGCGGGAGAAGGGCGTCCGCGCGGGCGGCCTCGTCAAGACCGCGTCCGCGCTGCTCGGCGGCGGTGGCGGCGGCAAGGACGACCTCGCGCAGGGCGGCGGGGCCGACGCGGCCCGCCTCCCCGAGGCGCTGGCCGGCATCCGCGAGGCGATCGGGGCGGGGGCCTGAGCCCCGTGGCCGGCTCCCCGGACGCGGCCGACGCGCCCGGCGTGCCGGACCCCGACGCCGTCGTGCGCGGCGCCCGGCTCGCCGTGGACGTCGGCTCCGTCCGGGTCGGCCTCGCGGCCAGCGACCCGGACGGCCTGGTCGCCACCCCGGTCGCCACGCTGCCGCGCGACACCCGCCCGGTCGGCGGCGCGCTGCCGTCGGACGTCGCCACGATCGTCGCCGAGGTGGCCGAGCGGTTCGCCGCGGCGGTCTACGTCGGGCTCCCGAAGCACCTGTCCGGGACCGAGGGCTCGGCAGCACAGGCCGCACGCGCGTACGCTGGTGCGCTGGCGCAGGCCGTCGCCCCGGTTCCGGTGCGGCTGGTCGACGAGCGGATGAGCACGGTGTCCGCCCATCAGGCGCTGCACGCGTCCGGCAGGTCCGGGCGTCGTCACCGGGCGGTCGTCGACCAGGCGGCCGCGGTGGTGATCCTGCAGACCGCGCTCGACGCGGAGCGCTCCTCGGGCCGCCGGCCCGGCGAGCGGGTCACGACGACCCGCCCGGAGCGCCCCGAGGGGGAGCGCCCGGGGGGTCCGCAGGACGACGGACGAGCAGGACACACCGAAGGGACGACCGAGTGAGCGACCTGTTCCTCGGTGCTCCGCAGCAGGAGCACCACGAGGCGCCCCCGCCCTCGCGCCGCTCGCGCCGCGACTCGCACGAGCAGCGGATCAAGCAGCGCAAGCACCGCCGTCGGCGCACGTTCGTCGTGCTGCTGCTCGCACTCGTCCTGGTCGGCGGTGCCGGCTTCGTCGTGTGGAGCGTGTTCGGCGGGCTGTTCTCCGGCTCCGGCGGCGAGGAGACCGTCCAGGACTACCCGGGCCCCGGCAGCGGCGAGGCCCAGGTCGTCGTCGCGTCCGGCGACACCGGCGGCGCCATCGGCCAGACGCTGGTCGACGCGGGCGTCGTCGCCACCACCCAGGCGTTCACGAGCGCGTACGCGGCCAACCCCGCCGCGACCGGCATCCAGCCCGGGACCTACACGCTCCAGCTCGAGATGAAGGCCAGCGACGCGGTCAACGCGCTGCTCGACCCGGCCAACCGCGTCTCGAACCGGGTCACCATCCCCGAGGGCTACACCGCCCAGCAGATCTACCAGCGCGTCTACGAGGTCACCGGCATCACCGTCGAGGACCTGCAGGCCGCCGCCGCCGACCCCGCCGCGATCGGGCTCCCGGCCGAGGCCGGCGGGAACGTCGAGGGCTGGCTGTTCCCGGCGACGTACGAGGTCGAGCCCGGGTCGAGCGCCGCGAGCGTGCTGACCCAGATGGTCGGTCGGACCACGGCGCTGCTCACCAGCAAGGGCGTCGCGCAGGACCAGTGGGAGACGGTGCTGAACAAGGCGTCGATCGTGGAGCGCGAGGGCAAGCTCGACGAGGACCGCGCCAAGATGGCGCGCGCGATCCAGAACAGGCTCGACATCGAGATGCCGCTGCAGATCGATGCGATCAACGCCTACGGCCTGGGCATCCCGGGCACGGAGCTCACGTACGCGGACACCAGCCAGGCCCAGCCGCCGTACAACCCGTACAACTCGTACAAGCTCGCGGGTCTGCCCCCGACGCCGATCGCGAACCCGGGCGAGGTGTCGATCGACGCCGTCCTCAACCCGGCTGACGGTCCGTGGCTGTTCTGGGTGACCGTCAACCTGGACACGGGTGAGACGAAGTTCGCTGAGACGTACGACGAGCACAAGGAGAACGAGGCCCAGCTGCGGGAGTGGCAGGCGGCGAACGGGTGACCGGCGGCGCTGGGCGTCGGGCGGCCGTCCTCGGCCACCCGATCGGGCACTCGCTGTCGCCCGTCCTGCACCGCGCCGCGTACCGGGCGCTCGGCCTCGACGGCTGGTCGTACGACGCGGTCGACGTGACCGAGGAGCAGCTGCCGGCGTTCGTCGGCGACCTCGACGCCACGTGGGCCGGGCTCAGCCTCACCATGCCGCTCAAGCAGACCGTGCTGCCGCTGCTCGACCACGTCGAGCCGCTCGCGGGCGTCGTCGGCGCGGTGAACACCGTGCTCGTCCAGGCCGGCGGGTCGGGGCGTCCGGTGCTGACCGGCGCCAACACCGACGTGCACGGGATCGTGGCGGCGCTGTCGGAGGGCCTCGCGGCCGCCGGCGGCGCGGCGCCGGGGGAGCGACCGCCCGCGCGCAGCGCCGTCGTCCTCGGCGCCGGCGCCACCGCCG
>NZ_SZYE01000134.1 GCF_005239125.1 Cellulomonas hominis
GCCGCCCGCCGCCCGCCGCCCGCCGCCCGCCGCCCGCCGCCCGTCTCGCCCGCGTCGCGCGCCGAGGGGGTACGCGACGCGTCGAGCGAGTACCCGCTGGGTACTCGCTCGACGTGTCGGTTGCCCTCTCGGCGGTCTGCGGGGCGCGGGAGGGCGGGAGGGCGGGAGGGCGCGGGCGCGGGTGGGGACCCGGGCGGCGGGCGCGAGGGTCACCCGGGTCGAGCTGCGCGACTCGCCGTTCTCGGGCGGCGTGGAGGTGGCCCTCGGCTGACCAGCGGTCTGCGACGCAACACCTCTTGCGCAATAGGTCTTGCGCAAGAGGTGTTGCGCGTCTACCGTTGCTGCCATGACCAACGCCGAGCACGACGCCGACGCCGACGACCCGGCCCGCGCCGCCGCGGCGCCCCGGCGGACCACCCCCGAGACGATGCGCGTCACCGACCCGACCCGGGTCCGCGCGCTCGCCCACCCCGTGCGGATGGACCTGCTGTCGTTCCTGGACGACGTCGGCGAGGCCACCGCCACCGAGTGCGCCGTGCACCTCGGCCAGACCGTCGCCAACTGCTCGTTCCACCTGCGCACGCTCGCCAAGGCCGGCTACATCGAGCCCGCCGAGCCCCGCGGCCGCGAGCGCCCCTGGCGGGTCGTGTCCCGCGAGCGCAACATCACGCCCGACCCGCTCGACCCGGCGTCGCGCCGCGCGGTGCTGGAGCTCGCCGAGATCTCGGTCCGCCGCGAGGCCGAGCGGTACATCGACCACCTGCGGCACCTCGAGCACGACGGCGTCATCGACCCGGAGCTCATCCCGCTGACTCAGCTCAGCACGTCGGCGTTCTGGGCGACCCCCGCCGAGACGGCCGAGCTGATCGAGGGCATGCACGCGCTGATGAAGCGGTTCGACGGGCGCACCGTCGACCCCGCGATCCGACCCGGCGGCGCCCGCATGATGCGGCTGCTCACCGCGGTCAACCCCGACATGGCCTTCGAGCCCGCCGCCGAGGCCGCCCCGCACGCACCGCAGCAGGAGGACTGAGCCATGACCACCGTGACCTTCGACGTCAGCTACGGCACCCGCGCCGTGCCGCTCCGCCTGCCCTACCTGTCGGTGCGCCGCCGCCGGGCCGCCCTGAGCCGGCCCCCGCGGACGGGGGCCGACGCGCACGCCGCCACCCGCGCCCGCGCGACGGCCCGCGCCCTCGCGGACCGCGACGCCGCCGTGGACCGGGCGCTGGCGGCCCGAGCGGGCATCGGCGTCTGACGACGCCGCGGCCGTCCCCCCTCGACGCCGCGGGTACCCCCTCGACGCGTCAGCTACCCCCTCGACGCGGCGGCCGTGGCACGGCGCCGGTCAGCCCAGGCCGGCGTCGTGGACGAGGCGCGCGATCTGCACCCGGTTCACCACGCCGAGCTTCGCGAACAGGTGCGCGACGTGCGTCTTCACCGTCGCCAGCCCGAGGTACAGGCGCTCGGCGACCTCCTGGTTCGACAGCCCCTCCGCGACCGCCACCGCGACGTCCCGCTCCCGCGGGGTCAGCACCTCCAGGGCCCGGAGGGCCGCCGCCCGCCGCTCGGCGTCCTCCGGCTTCGCCACCGACGCGATGAGCTGCGCGGTGACCGTCGGCGACAGGATCGGCTCGCCCGCCGCGACCCGGTGGATGCCGTCGACGAGCTGCGCGGGCGGCGTGTCCTTGAGCAGGAAGCCGGCGGCACCCTCGCGCAGCGCGCGCAGCACCAGCTCGTCGGCGTCGAAGGTGGTCAGCACGATGACCCGGGCCGGCGACCCGGCGGCGGCGAGCGACCGGAGCGCGGTCAGCCCGTCGACCCGCGGCATCCGGACGTCCATGAGCACGACGTCGGGGCGCAGCCGCTGCACGACCGTGACGGCCTCGGCGCCGTCGGCGCACTCGGCGACCACCTCGAGCCGGGGGTCGCCGCCGAGGATCATCCGCAGGCTGGCGCGCACCAGGGCGTCGTCGTCGACGACCACCACGCGCACCACGTCGTCGGGTGCTCCGGCGGGGGTCGGGGTCAGCTCGGCCACGGCAGCCACACTCTCACGGCGAACCGCCCGTCCTGCTCGATCCCGTGCTCCAGCGACCCGCCGAGCAGCTCGGCGCGCTCGGCGGCCCCGATGAGCCCGAGCCCCGCCCCGGGTGCACCGGCGACCACCCCGACGGGCACGGGGTTGCACGCCTCGACCAGCAGCCGGTCCCCCGGCGCGCCCGCGAGCCGGACCCGCACCTCCTGGCCGGGGGCGTGCTTGCGGGCGTTGGTCAGCGCCTCCTGCAGCACCCGGAAGGCCGTGCGGGACGCGGTCTCGGGCAGCGCCGCGAGCGCCGACCGGTCCCCGCCGGGCAGCCCGGACACGTCCAGCCGGGCCGGGGTGCCGGCCTCGTCGGCGTCGGCGAGCAGGGCGGGCAGCTCGGCGAGCGTCGGCTGCGGCGCCTCGTGCTCGGTGCGGACCACGGTGTCGTCGTCGGCCCGGAGCACGCCCAGCACCTCGCGGAGCTCGCCGAGCGCCCGGTGCGCGCTGTCCCGGATGGTCTCGGCGGAGGCGGTGATCTGCGCGCGGCTGAGGTCCTCCCGGTAGGCGAGGCCCCCGGCCTGCATGGCGACCAGGGAGATGCGGTGCGCCAGCACGTCGTGCATCTCGCGGGCGATCCGGGTGCGCTCGGCCTGCCGGGCCTCGGCGGCGCGCGACTCCTGGGCGCGCTCGGCGGCCTCGGCGCGCAGCCGCAGCGTCTGGAGCAGCTCGCGGCGGGCGCCGACGTAGAACCCGATCGCGACGAGCAGGCCGAAGAACAGCAGGCTGAGGGCGAGCGTGAGCAGCAGCCACGGCACCCCCGACGTCTGCGACCCGGTGCTGCCCTGGTAGAGCAGCTCGTAGGCCGTCGTGGACAGCACCCACACCGTCCCGACGACCGCCACCTCGCGCCACCGGCGGCGGGTGGCGATCGACACCAGGGCGAGCATCGCGGGCCCGACGGCGAACGCCGACAGCGTGGTGAGCGCGGTGATCAGCACCGCGGTCAGCAGCGGGCGCCTGCGGCGCAGCGGCAGCAGCGCGACGGCGACGAGCCCGAGCACCAGGTCGAGCAGCATGAGCGCCCCGGCGAGGTCCTCGTCGACGGTCCCGACCGCCCCGATGTCGTGGGACACGAACACCCAGGTGAGGAGTCCGGACCCCACCGCCAGCAGGTAGCGCCAGGTCCGGGACCACGGGCCGAGGCGCGGCGGCGCCTGAGCGGCGTCGGGGTCGGGGGCGGGCATGCGGTCGAGCCTAGGTCGCGGCCCGCCGGACGCGGATCGGCCGTCGGGCTGGACCGCCTCCCCCCTGCGGCGGAGGAGCGTCAGCCCCCGGCCGCGCTGCGCAGCGCCACGTCGAGCGGCGCCGGCCGCCCGAGCAGGTAGCCCTGCCCGTACTCGACCCCGAGCGCCTGCAGCGCCGCGCGCTCGTGCTCGGTCTCGACGCCCTCGGCGACGAGCCACGAGTCGATCCCCCGGGCGAACTCGGCCACCGCCCGGATCAGCGCCCGGCGCACCGGGTCGAGGTCGCAGCCGCGCACCAGCGCCAGGTCGAGCTTGATGGAGGTCGGTCGCAGCTGCAGCACGTGCCGCAGGCTCGCGAAGCCCGCCCCGGCGTCGTCGACCGCGACCTGGTGCCCCGCCGCGCGCAGCCGGTCGGTCACGGCGGTCAGCGCCTCGTAGTCGGCGACCGGCGTGTGCTCCGTGACCTCGACGCCGACGGCGGGCCCGTGCGCGAGCAGCAGGTCCGCCGTCCGGGGGTCCGTCAGCGCCTCCGCGGACAGGTTCACCGACATCCGCACGCCCGGCGGCAGCTCACCCAGCCGGGCGAGCGCGCACTCCGCGGCGAGCAGCTCGAGCTCGACCCCCTCCCCCGCGGCCGCCGCGGCCGCGAACGCGTGCACCGGCGTGGGGAACCGCTCGGGGTCGAACCGGGACAGCGCCTCGACGGCGACGACCTCGCCCGTGCCGAGGTGCACGACGGGCTGGAACACGCTGCGCACCCCGCGCTCCGCCAGCACGGCGCGGATCCACCGCACGCGCTCCGACACCGCCGGCCGGTGCGGCAGCCCCAGCACGCCCATGCGGTCCTCGACCAGCGCCGCCGCGAGGCCGAGCACCCGCAGCGCGTCCTCGTCGAGCAGCGGGTTCGCGCCGCGGGCCAGGCAGCAGAGCATCCCGACCGGCTCCCCGTCGGGGCCCCGCAGCGGCGCGCCGAGGTAGGCGCCGATCCCGAGGTCCCGGGTCACGGCGAGCTCCCGGGCGACCGGGTGCCGGCGCGCGTCGGGCAGCACCGGCGGCAGCAGCCCGGCCAGCACGCGCACGCAGTAGGTGTCGTCGAGGTCCCGCACGTCGCCGACGGCCATCTGCATCGGCCCGGTCTCGGTGCTCGTGGCGAGGACGACCTCCGCCGACGTGGTGAGGCTGGAGAGGAACGCGACGTCCATGCCGAGGTGCTCGCGCACCCGGTCGAGGATCTGCTGCACGTCCGGCGCAGGACCACGTGCCGTCGACGCCACGTCCCGGTCCTCGTCCACGCTCATGCGGTCCCCCGATCGCAGCCGCCGGGGCCCCGCTCGACCCGGCCGAACGGCGTCAGCCTAGTGAGCGTTCCCCGCGCCGCGACCGCTGCCGGGACGCCCCCGGGTCGGGAACCACCCGTCCGGACGAGCGCCCGCCGGTACCGTCCGCCCACGGCTGATCCCCTGCCGAGTCACCGGCCGCGTGACAGGATCGGCCCATGGAGTCCCCGAACACCGGGCTCGCGCCGGAGACCGACGTGCCCGCCACCCCCGACGCCCCCGCCGCAGCCCCCCGGCTCTGGGTCGAGCGCACCGGCACCCGCACCTACACCGGGCGCAACGAGCGCGGCGCCGAGGTCCGCATGGGCCCCGCCGAGGCCGGCGCCGTCTTCACCCCGGGCGAGCTGCTCAAGATCGCGCTCGCGGGCTGCTCCGGCATGTCCGCCGACACCGCCCTGAGCCACCGGCTCGGCGACGACGTCGAGGTCACGGTCGAGGTCAGCGGCGACAACTACAAGCCCGACGACCGGTACCCCGAGCTGCACGAGCGGATGGTCGTCGACCTGTCCGGGCTCGACGAGGCCACCAAGGAGCGGCTGCTGCGGGTCGTGCACCGCGCCGTCGAGCAGCACTGCACCGTCGGCAACACGCTCAAGGCCGGGGCGACCGTCGACCTCGAGATCACGGGCGAGTGATGGCGCTGCGCCGGACCCCGATCGTCGACGCGGCCCTGGACCGCGCCGTGACGATCCCGTCCGCCACGATCCACGCGCACGTCGACTCGGTCCGGCGCCGCAACCCCGAGGCCAGCCCCGCGGAGGTGATCGGGCTCCTGGAGCGCGAGTACCTGCTCGTCGTCCAGGGCACCGGCGGCGCGGTCGGCGCGGCCGCGGCGGCCCCCGCGGTGGGCACCGGCGTGGCGATGGCGCTGACCGTCGGCGACGTGGCGACGTTCTTCGGCGCGTCCGCGGCGTTCTCGCTGGCCGTCGCGAGCGTGCACGGGATCGACGTCGAGGACGCCGAGCGCCGCCGCGCGCTGCTGCTCGCCACGATCCTCGGCGAGTCCGGGGCGAAGGCGGTCACGGACGTCGGCGAGCTGACCGGGCTGCGGGGGCTCAACGTCGCCCGCGCCCTGCTCACCCGGATGCCGACGGGCACGATCCGCCGGGTCAACGCCCGGCTCACCCGGCAGCTGTTCCGCAAGCAGCTCGCGCGGCAGGGCGGGCTGGCGCTCGGGCGGATGGTGCCGTTCGGGATCGGCGCGGTCATCGGCGTCACCGGCGGCCGCGCCCTGGGGCGCACGGTGATCCAGGGCGCCCGCAAGGCGTTCGGCCCCGCGCCCGACCGCTGGGGCGACAGCGTCCTGGTGGTCGAGGCCACGGAGGGCGCCCCGCGCCTGATCGAGCAGCCCCGCAGGCGTCTCCCGCGCCGCTGACCCGGCGCGCGCCTCCGCGCGCCCCGCACCCGCCCGCCCCCGCGCGCCCCGCGCACCCGCACTTCGCGCGCCCTCGCGCCCCGCACGCCCCGCACGCCCCGCCGAGTCTCCACTTCGTGCCTGTGCGCAGGCGGCCGGGCAGAGGCACGAAGTGGAGACTCGGCGAACGGGGCGCCGCGCGTGAGGGTGGTGCGGGGGTCGGCGAGTGCGGGCGTCAGCGCGTGCGGGGGTCGGCGAGTGCGGGCGTCAGCGGGCGCGGGCGTCAGCGCGGCAGCGGGTCACCAGCGGTCGTGGACGTGCGGGCGGATGCGCTCGTCGTAGACGGCCCGGAAGCGGTCCAGCGTGAACTCGTCCAGCGCGGGGATCAGCGCGGCGTCCGCGTTCGCCCGGGCCTGCTCCGCGTTGCGCGCGCCCGGGATGACCGTCGAGACGCCCGGCTGGTCGATGATCCACCGCAGCGCGAGCTGGGCCGTCGTGGCCCCGGCGGGGGTGAGGGCGGCGACCTCGCGGGCCGCCGCGACGCCGACCTCGAACGGCACGCCGGCGAACGTCTCGCCCACGTCGAAGGCCTCGCCGTGCCGGTTGAACGACCGGTGGTCGGTCGGGGCGAACTCGGTGTGCTCGTCGTACTTCCCCGACAGCAGGCCGGACGCGAGCGGGACGCGCGCGATGATGCCGACGCCGGCCTCGGCGGCCGCGGGCAGCACCCGCTCGAGCGGCTTGCGGCGGAAGGCGTTGAGGATGATCTGGATCGTCGCGACGTGCGGGCGGGCGATCGCCGCGAGCGCCTCGTCGACGGTCTCGACGGACACGCCGTAGGCGGCGACCCGGCCCTCGTCGACCAGGGTGTCCAGCGCGTCGTAGGTCGCGTCCCGGTCGAGCACGGCGCTCGGCGGGCAGTGCAGCTGGACGAGGTCGAGGGTGTCGACGCCGAGGTTCGCCCGGGACCGGTCGGTCCACGCGCGGAACGCGTCGAGCGTGTACGCCTCGGCGACGTGCGGGTCCGCGCGCCGGCCCATCTTGGTGGCGACGGTGATCCGCGCGGCGTCGGCGGGCCGCTCGCGCAGGAACCGCCCGATCAGCGACTCGCTGCGGCCGTCGCCGTACACGTCGGCGGTGTCGAAGAACGTCACCCCCGCGTCCGCCGCCGCGGCGAGCACCGCGAGCGCGTCGTCCTCGGCCACCTCGCCCCAGTCGCCGCCGAGCTGCCAGCAGCCCAGCCCCACGACCCCGACGTCACGTCCTGTCCTGCCCAGCGTCCTCGTCTGCACGGCCCGAGGGTACCCCGGCCCTTTCACCCGGGCGCGCCTGGGTGCCTGCACCCAGCAGGCACCGGCCGGGCCGCAGATCTCGGCGACGGGTGACGATCCCAGGGAGGAGGATGTCGGGACGCGCCCGGGGTCGACGCGGGGCGAGCGGCCCCGCGCCCCGCGAGCGACGCACCGGCGGGGACGAGGACGAGGGCGACGATGATCACGCGAGACCGGGACCGCACGCCGTGGGCGCGTGCGTCCCGGGTGCTGCCCCTGGACGCCGAGCGCGCCTGGGACCTCGTCGCCGACGCCCGGCACCACACCCGGTGGGTCCCGCTGACCCGGGTCGACCTGGTCCGGCGGTCCGCGCGGGCCGCCGGCGGGACGACGCCCGAGGTCGGGGACGAGATCCGCGCGGTGACCGGACCGACCGCGCGCGGCGGCGGGCCCGGCCTGGTCGACCGGATGCGGATCGAGCGCTACGAGCGCCCGCTCGGTGCCGTCCCCGGCGTCGCGGTGTTCCAGAAGCTCGGCCCGGTGCTGCTCGGCGCGGCCCGGATCGAGGTCGAGGCGGCGGGCTCGTCGGCCCGGGTCACGTGGAGCGAGTCGGTGCACCTGCGCGGGCTCCCGCCGGTCGCGACGCGGTGGCTCGGCGTGCTGCTCGTGGACCGGATGCTGGGGCTCGTCCTGCGACGCGCGGCGCGTGAGGTCGCAGACGGCGCGCAACGAACCGCCGCCTGAGAGCCGATTCGCGCAACGAACCGGTGGCCTCCGCGCAACGTCGCGCCATGATGCGCCGAGCGGGTGGATCGTAGGCTTGCCCGGACGCGCCCCGACGAGGCGGCCCGACGTCCGACCACGCCGTTCCCGGACACCTCGAGGAGCACCATGCCCGCGACCCCGCAGCAGATCCGCCGCCACTACCTGATGTGCGAGCCGACCTTCTACACGGTCTCCTACGAGATCAACCCGTGGATGGACTCGACGCGGTACACCGACGCGGGCCTCGCGGTGCAGCAGTGGACGGTGCTCAAGGACACCTTCGAGCAGCTCGGCCACACGGTCGAGACGATCGACCCGATCCCGGGCCTGCCGGACATGGTCTACGCCGCCAACGGCGCGACGATCGTGGACGGCCTCGTGTACTCCGCGAAGTTCCGCTACCCCGAGCGCCAGCCCGAGGGCCCGGCCTACGAGAAGTGGTTCGCGGACCACGGCTACGTGACGCACACCGCCGAGCAGGTCAACGAGGGCGAGGGCGACATCCTCGGCGTCGGCGACGTGCTGCTCGCGGGAACCGGCTTCCGCACCGACCGCGCCTCGCACGACGAGCTCGCGCGGGTCACGGGCCGCGAGGTCGTCACGCTCGAGCTGGTCGACGCGCACTACTACCACCTCGACACCGCGCTGGCCGTGCTCGACTCGACCGCCGGCCGCGAGCAGATCGCCTACTTCCCGCCGGCCTTCTCGGACGCCTCGCGGGCCGAGCTCGAGCGGCGCTACCCGGACGCCGTCATCGCCTCCGAGGCCGACGCCGCGTGCCTCGGGCTGAACGCGGTGAGCGACGGGCTCAACGTGGTCGTCGCCCCCGGCGCCACCGACCTGGCCGCCCAGCTGACCGACCGCGGCTTCCGCCCGATCCCGGTCGACACCAGCGAGCTGCTCAAGGGCGGCGGCGGCGCGAAGTGCTGCACGCTGGAGATCCGCCCCGCCCGCTGACCCCCTCGGCCGGCCGGGCACGTCCCGGCCGGCACCACCCCCCGGCCCGGAAGGTGACCCCCATGACCGCCACGATCCCGAGCCGGGACGCCGAGGCCGCAGCCGCCGGCCCCCTCGCGCCGAACTACCACCCGCTGCCCGTCACGCTCACGACCGGCGAGGGCGCGTGGGTCCGCGACGCCGAGGGGCGCACGTACCTCGACATGCTCGCGGGCTACTCGGCGCTGAACTTCGGGCACCGGCACCCCGCGCTGATCGGGGCGGCGAAGGCCCAGCTCGACCGGCTGACCCTGTCGTCGCGGGCGTTCGACCACGACCTGCTCCACCCGTTCGCCGAGGCGCTGTCCGACCTCGCGCGGCCGGTGGTCGCGGGTGCGGGGATCGCGGGCGCGGGGATCGCGGGCGCGGGGGCCGCAGCCGAGGGTCCGCAGCCGATGGTGCTGCCGATGAACACGGGCGCCGAGGCCGTCGAGACCGCCATCAAGGCCGCCCGGAAGTGGGGCTACGACGTCCGCGGCGTGGCCCCCGAGCGCGCGACCATCGTCGTGGCCGCCGGCAACTTCCACGGCCGGACGACCACCATCGTGTCCTTCTCCACGGACCCCGAGGCCCGGGACGGCTTCGCCCCGCACACCCCGGGGTTCCGGGTCGTGCCGTTCGGCGATGCCGAGGCGCTGCGCGGCGCGATCGACGAGACCACGGTCGCCGTGCTGCTGGAGCCGATCCAGGGCGAGCAGGGCGTGGTCGTGCCGCCCGCCGGGTACTGGCCGGCCGTGCGGTCGATCTGCGACGAGGCCGACGTCCTGCTGATCGCGGACGAGATCCAGTCGGGGCTCGGGCGCACCGGCACGACGTTCGCTCTGGAGCTGTGGGGCGTGCGCGCCGACCTCGTGACGCTCGGCAAGGCGCTCGGCGGCGGCGTGCTGCCGGTGTCCGCCGTGGTGGGGCGGCCGGACGTGCTCGGCGTGCTGACGGCCGGCACCCACGGGTCGACGTTCGGGGGCAACCCGCTCGCGTGCGCCGTCGGGATCGCGGTGGTCGACCTGCTGCGTCCCGGGACGTTCCAGGAGCGGGCCCGCACCCTCGGCGCGCACCTGCACGAGCGGCTGGCGACGCTGGTCGACACCGGCCTGCTCGTCGGCAGCCGCGGCGTGGGGCTGTGGGCCGGGCTCGACGTGGACCCGGCGCGGATGACCGGGCGCGAGCTGTGCGAGCGGCTGCTGCGGCTCGGCGTGCTGGCGAAGGACACCCACGGGTCGACGATCCGGCTCGCGCCGCCGCTCGTGGTCGAGGCCGACGACCTGGACCTCGCGCTCGACCGGCTGACGCAGGCGCTGCGCTGACGTCCGCGCGCCGCGGGCAGGACCCGCGGCGCGCGCCGGCCGTCAGGAGAACCGCATCGCCGTGTAGAGCCGGCCGTTGATCGTCACCGCACCGATCGACACCGACGACTTGTCCGCCTTGAGGATCCACGCGCGGTGGCCCGGGGAGTTCATGTAGGCGGCGATCATCTGGCTGTCGCTCACCGGCTGCACCCAGCCGACGATGTGGTCGTCGCCCGAGTGCCAGATGCTGCCCGCGGCGGCCATCGCGGCGGCGTGGTCCGCCAGCGACGACGAGCCGGAGACCGACAGCGCCGGGAGCCCGTTCTCGGCCCGCGCGGCGTTCAGCGCCGCGCCCAGGCCGCCGACGCCGTAGGACGCGACGCCCGGGGCCCAGGCGACGGCCGCTGCGGCCGGGGCGGATGCCGACGCACCGCCACCGGAGGGCGCCGGGGCGGCGGCGCGGTTCGACCGGGCACCGGTCGACGTGCGCGGGCTCGCGCTGCGCTGGGC
>NZ_SZYE01000135.1 GCF_005239125.1 Cellulomonas hominis
GCCGCGCCGGCGGGCGGCGCGGACGGCGTCGGGGTCACGGGGGAGCCGGTGGCCGGGGCGGTGGGCTCGGCCGGGGTGCCCGGCTGCGGGGCGGCCGCGCCGGTGGGGGCGTCCGGGGCCTCGGCGGGCTCGGGCTTGTCCTGCGACATGATGATCCGTTCGTCCGGGTGCGATGACGGGCGCGGGCCGCGCCGTTCGGCGGCCCCGCACCGGGTCCGACCTGCGGGCGCGTCTCGCGCAGCCCCGGTCGGGCACTCGCGTCGAGCATGCCACCGATCGCTGTGCGTCGCCTGGACGCAGCCCGTCCCCGCGCGGGCCGCCCGCAAAGTCTCTCGACGTCAAGTAATCTGGCCGCATGGCGAAGATCAAGGTGGTTGGACCGGTCGTCGAGCTCGACGGTGACGAGATGACGCGGATCATCTGGCAGTTCATCAAGGACCGCCTGATCCATCCGTACCTCGACATCGACCTGCGCTACTACGACCTGTCGATCGAGAACCGCGACGCGACGGACGACCAGGTGACGATCGACGCGGCGCACGCGATCAAGGAGCACGGCGTCGGCGTCAAGTGCGCGACGATCACCCCGGACGAGGCCCGGGTCGAGGAGTTCGGCCTCAAGAAGATGTGGCGCTCCCCGAACGGCACGATCCGCAACATCCTCGGCGGCGTGGTGTTCCGCGAGCCGATCATCATCAGCAACATCCCGCGTCTGGTGCCGGGCTGGAACAAGCCGATCATCATCGGCCGCCACGCCCACGGCGACCAGTACAAGGCGACCGACTTCCGCGTCCAGGGTGCGGGCACGCTGACCCTGACCTTCACCCCCGCGGACGGCTCCGAGCCGATCCAGCAGGAGGTCGTGACGTACCCCGAGGGCGGCGGCGTCGCGATGGCCATGTACAACTTCGACGAGTCGATCCGCGACTTCGCGCGGGCCTCGTTCGCGTACGGCCTGCAGCGGAGGTACCCGGTGTACCTGTCCACCAAGAACACGATCCTCAAGGCCTACGACGGCCGGTTCAAGGACCTGTTCCAGGAGGTGTTCGACGCCGAGTTCGCCGCCGCCTTCGCGGAGGCCGGCCTGACCTACGAGCACCGCCTCATCGACGACATGGTCGCCTCGGCCATGAAGTGGGAGGGCGGCTACGTCTGGGCCTGCAAGAACTACGACGGCGACGTGCAGTCCGACACCGTCGCGCAGGGCTTCGGGTCCCTCGGCCTGATGACCTCGGTCCTCATGACCCCCGACGGCCAGACCGTCGAGGCCGAGGCCGCGCACGGCACCGTCACCCGGCACTACCGCCAGCACCAGGCGGGCAAGCCGACGTCGACCAACCCGATCGCGTCGATCTTCGCCTGGACCGGTGGCCTCAAGCACCGCGGCAAGCTGGACGGCACCCCGGAGGTCACCCAGTTCGCCGAGACGCTCGAGGACGTCGTCGTGAAGACCGTCGAGAGCGGCAAGATGACGAAGGACCTCGCGCTGCTCGTCGGCCCCGAGCAGGAGTGGCTGACCACCGAGGCCTTCCTCGCTGCCCTCGACGAGAACCTCGCCGCGCGCCTGGGCTGACCGCTCCGGCACGGCCCGACGGCCGCCGTCCCCGTCCGGGGCGGCGGCCGTCCGCGTCTCGCTTGCCGTCAGGCTGTGAACGCACACCGGTGGGTGGCCGCGACGTGCCGGATCGGGGTGCGTGCGCCTGTATCCTCGGCTACGTGGGCACCGAGAGAGTGACCCCGGGTTCGCAATCTTCACTCCGTGAAGCCAACCGCGCCCGGATCGTGAGTGCCGTCCAGCAGCGTGGCTCACTCACGCAGGTCGAGCTGGCCGGTGTCACGGGGCTGTCACCTGCGACGGTGTCGAACATCGTCAAGGAGCTCACCGGCGCCGGCGTCCTCGCCACGGCGCCCACCTCCCGCAGCGGCCGCCGCGCCCAGCAGGTCACGCTCGCGCGCAACCTCGGCCTGGTGGGCGGCATCCACTTCGGCTCGCGCTCGCTGCGCGTGACCATCGCCGACGTCGCCCAGCGGGTCGTCGCCGACCAGCGCATGCCGCTGCCCCCGGACCACCGCGCGGACGCCGGCCTGGAGCGCGCGTCCCTGCTGCTCACCGAGCTCGTCGACTCCGTCGGCGCCACCATGTCCGAGGTGCTGTCGGTCGGCGTCGGGGTCCCGGCACCCGTCGACCCGGTCACCGGCCGCATCGTGTCGGTCGGCGTGCTGCGCGGCTGGGACGGGGTGTCCGTGCCCGAGGTGCTGGAGCGCCGGCTCGGGGTGCCCGTCCAGGTCGACAACGACTCGAACCTCGGGGCGCTGGCCGAGCTGCGGCACGGTGCCGCCCGCGGCAAGCGGCACGTCGCCTACCTGAAGGTCTCGCACGGCGTCGGCAGCGGCCTCATCGTCGACGGGCGCGTGTTCCACGGGCGAACCGGGGCCGCCGGCGAGTTCGGCCACATCACCATCGACGACAACGGCCCGATCTGCCGGTGCGGCAACCGCGGCTGCCTCGACGCGCTCATCGGCGCGCCGGCCCTGCTCCGGATGCTCGAGTCCAGCCACGGGCACCTCACGCTGTCGGACGTCATCGCCCGCGCGCAGGACGGCGACCCCGGCTGCCGCCGGGTGATCTCCGACGCGGGCAGGCTGCTCGCCGTGGCCGCCGCGAACACCTGCAACCTGTTCGACCCCGAGCTGGTCGTCGTCGGCGGGCGGCTCGCCGAGGCGGGCCCGATCCTGCTGGACACGTTCCGGAGCGTCCTCGCGCAGCGGACCCTGCCGAGCACCGCCGGACCGGTCGAGGTGGTCGTCTCGGAGCTGGGCACGGCGGCGGAGGTGCGGGGCGCGCTCGCCCTGGCGCTCGACCACGCCGGTATTGCCCAGTCGATGGCGGTGGCAGGATGAGCCGGTGCAGCACGGCACGCGGCAACGACGCAGCGGAGGAGGACCGATGAGCCGGACACCGGGCACCCCCGTCCTGTCCGTGCGGGGCGTCTCCCGCAACTACGGGGCCGTCCGCGCGCTCGTCGACGTGGACCTCGACATCCACGCGCACGAGGTCGTCGCGATCGTCGGCGACATCGGCGCGGGCAAGTCGACGCTCGCGCGGGTGATGTCGGGGGCGCTCGCCCCCGACTCCGGGACGATCGAGGTCGACGGCGCGCCGGTCACCATGCCGTCGACCCGCGCCGCGCGGGAGCTCGGCATCGCCGCCGTGTTCCAGGACCTCGCGCTCGCCGAGAACCTCGACGTCGTGCAGAACCTGTTCCTCGGCCAGGAGCTGCGGCGCGCCGGGATCCTCGACGAGCGCCGCATGGAGCGCCGCGCCTGGGAGGTGCTCAGCCAGCTCGCCGCGCGCGTGCCCTCCGTCCGCGCCCCCGTGCGCGCGCTGTCCGGTGGGCAGCGGCAGGCCGTCGCCGTGGCGCGCACCCTGGTCGGCAACCCGCGGGTGGTCGTCCTCGACGAGCCGCTGGCGTCGCTCGGCATCTCGCAGACCGCCGAGGTCCTCAACATGGTCGAGCGGCTGCGCGAGAGCGGGCTCGGCGTCGTGATGATCAGCCACTCGATGGTCGACGTGCAGGCCGTCGCGGACCGGATCGTGGTGCTGCGGCTCGGGCGGATCAACGGCGACTTCGACGCCGAGCACGCCTCCTACGAGGACCTGATCGCCGCGATCACGGGGATCACGCCGGCCGGGCGGGCGGCCCGGCCGACCACGCGGCCCGCGACGCTCTGAGCCGCTCACCCGGTCCGATGCGGTAACAGGGGAGCGCCGCGCACCCGGCTGCCGGTGCGCCGCCCTGATCCCCACCGGATCGTCGCCCGCCCACCCGACCGGTCGGCCGGCGGCGCGATGATCGGGTGGGGACGGGGACGATCAGCGTCCGACGGTCAGCGGAAGACGATCGTGCGGTGCCCGTCCAGCAGCACCCGGTGCTCGGCGTGCCAGCGCACCGCGCGGGCCAGCGCCCGGCGCTCGACGTCCTGGCCCAGCGCGACCAGGTCCGCGACGCCCCGGGAGTGGTCCACCCGCTCGACGTCCTGCTCGATGATCGGGCCCTCGTCGAGGTCGCCGGTCACGTAGTGCGCGGTCGCGCCGATGAGCTTCACGCCGCGGTCGTGCGCCTGCGCGTAGGGGCGGGCGCCCTTGAACGAGGGCAGGAACGAGTGGTGGATGTTGATCACCCGGCCGGTCAGCGCCCGGCACAGGTCGTCCGACAGGATCTGCATGTACCGGGCCAGCACGACCAGCTCGACGTCCAGCTCCTCGACCAGCTCCAGCAGCCGCGCCTCGGCGGCCGCCTTCGTGTCCTTGGTGACCGGGACGTGGTGGAACGGGATGTCGTAGAACGCGGCCAGGTCGGCGAGCGCGGTGTGGTTGGACACCAGCCCGACGATGTCGATCGGCAGCCCCTCGGACCGCTGCCGGAACGCGAGGTCGTTGACGCAGTGCGCGGCGGTCGACCCGAGCAGCAGGGTGCGGACCTTGCGGCCGGCGACGTCCAGCGACCAGTCCATCGAGAACCGCGGGGCCAGCGCGCCGAGCGCGGCCTCGAGCTCGGCGCGGGTGCGCTCGGCGGCGACCTCGACGCGCATGAAGAACAGCCCGGAGAGCGGGTCGCCGAACTGCTGCGACTCGGTGATGTTCCCGCCGTGCTCCGCCAGCAGCCCCGCGACCGCGGCGACGATGCCGGGCTGGTCGGGGCAGGACAGCGACAGCACCCAGGAGGTGGCCGCGCCGGGGGTGGGGGTCGAGGTCGTCACGCAGGGGAGGGTACCCGCGCGCGGTGCGCGGCGGCCTCGGCGTCCAGCGGCGGGCGGGTGCCCGGCGGGTGGAATCCGGGCGACACCGGGACCTCCGGGCTGTCGACCGCGCGCACCTCCTGAGACGATGGGGGCATGAGCGAGACCGAGGTGACCATCCGTCCCATCGCCGACGCCGAGGCCGGCGAGCTCCTGACGCTGCGCCGAGCCGCGTTCGTCACCGAGGCCCAGCAGTACGACGACCCGCACATCCCGCCGCTGACCCAGACGCTGTCGGAGCTGCGCGCGGACCTCGCGGCCGAGGGCGTCGTCACGCTGGGCGCCTGGGCCGGGCACCGCCTGGTCGGGTCGATCCGCGTGGTGCTCGAGGGCAAGAAGGCCACGCTCGGCCGGTTCGCCGTCGCGCCCGACCAGCAGGGCCACGGCATCGGGACCCAGCTGCTGCTCGCGATCCTGCCGCACCTGCCCGAGGACGTGGAGGAGATCTGGGTGTTCACCGGGCGGGACTCGGTGCACAACCTCGCGCTGTACGAGAAGCACGGCTACACGCACGAGCACGACCAGACGGTCGGGGACCTCACGTACGCCTACCTGCGGCGGATCCTCGGGGACGCCGACGCGGAGGCGCCCGCCTCTGCCTGAGGCGCGACGCCGGGGCGGTCCGACCGGTCCGCGGACGCCCCGTCCCGCCGGGCCGGGGACGTTGCTACCCTGACGGGGTCGCGACTGGCGCACAGGTGGGTCACCACCGGGGAGCGACGCAGCAGCACGACGTCGGGTCGGACGCCTGGGCCCCGCGGTCACCCCACACCATCGGTGTGCGGTCGACAGACCGCGCCCGCCGACTGCCGAGGAGACGCATGAGCGCCGAGAACACGCCCCTGCTCGACCAGAACCTGTCCCAGGTGGACCCGGAGATCGCGGCGGTCCTGGACGGGGAGCTCGCCCGTCAGCAGGGCACGCTCGAGATGATCGCGAGCGAGAACTTCGTCCCGCGCGCCGTCCTGCAGGCGCAGGGCTCCGTGCTCACGAACAAGTACGCCGAGGGCTACCCGGGCCGCCGGTACTACGGCGGCTGCGAGCAGGTCGACATCGCCGAGACGCTGGCGATCACCCGCGCCAAGGAGCTGTTCGGCGCCGAGCACGCCAACGTCCAGCCGCACTCCGGCGCCACCGCGAACGCGGCCGTGCTGCACGCCCTCGCCAACGCCGGCGACCGCATCCTGGGCCTCGAGCTCGCGCACGGCGGCCACCTCACGCACGGCATGAAGATCAACTTCTCCGGCAAGCTCTACGACGTCGGCGCCTACGGCGTGAACCCGGACACCTTCCTCATCGAGCCGGAGGCGATCCGCGAGGCCGCGCTCAAGCACCGCCCGCAGGTCATCATCGGCGGCTGGTCCGCCTACCCGCGGCACCTCGACTTCGCCGCGATGCGCGAGATCGCCGACGAGGTCGGCGCCAAGCTCTGGGTCGACATGGCGCACTTCGCCGGCCTGGTCGCCGCGGGCCTGCACCCGTCGCCCGTGCCCTACGCGGACGTCGTGTCCTCGACCGTGCACAAGACCATCGGCGGCCCGCGCTCGGGCTTCATCCTGAGCAAGGAGGAGTACGCCAAGAAGATCGACTCCGCCGTGTTCCCGGGCCAGCAGGGCGGCCCGCTCATGCACGTCATCGCCGCCAAGGCCGTGTCGTTCAAGATCGCCGGCGGCGAGGACTTCGCCGACCGCCAGCAGCGCACGATCGACGGCGCGCGGATCATCGCCGAGCGCCTGGTCGCGCCCGAGGTCGCCGCCGCGGGCGTGTCCGTCCTGACGGGTGGCACCGACGTGCACCTGGTGCTCGTCGACCTGCGGAACTCGCAGCTCGACGGCCAGCAGGCCGAGGACCTCCTGCACGACGTGGGCATCACCGTGAACCGCAACGCGGTGCCGTTCGACCCGCGCCCGCCGCGCGTCACCTCCGGCCTGCGGATCGGCACCCCGGCGCTCGCGACCCGCGGGTTCGGCGACGCCGAGTTCACGGAGGTCGCGGACATCATCGCGACCGCGCTGACCGCCGGCGCGTCCGCCGACGTCGAGGGCCTGCGGGCGCGGGTGGCCAAGCTGGCCGACGCGTTCCCGCTGTACCCCGGCCTGCAGCAGTACTGATCGGGGCCGCGACATGACGGCGAAGACGCTCGACGGCAAGGCCACGGCCGCCGCGATCAAGGGCGAGCTGAAGGCGCGGGTCGCCGCGCTGGCGGAGCGCGGCATCACGCCCGGGCTCGGCACGCTGCTGGTGGGGGAGGACCCGGGCTCGGTGTCCTACGTCGCCGGCAAGCACCGGGACTGCGCGGAGGTGGGCATCGCCTCGATCCGCGAGGACCTGCCCGCCGACGCCTCCCAGGAGGACATCGAGGCCGCCGTGCAGCGGCTGAACGAGGACCCGGCGTGCACCGGGTTCATCGTGCAGCTGCCGCTGCCCCGGGGGATCGACACCAACCGGGTGCTGGAGCTCGTCGACCCCGACAAGGACGCCGACGGCCTGCACCCGACCAACCTGGGCCGCCTGGTGCTGCGCGTCAACGAGGAGGTCGACTCCCCGCTGCCCTGCACGCCGCGCGGCATCATCGAGCTGCTCACCCGGCACGGCGTCTCGCTGGCGGGGGCGGACGTGACCGTCATCGGGCGCGGGACCACGGTCGGCCGGTCCATCGGGCTGCTGCTGACCCGCCGCGCCGTGAACGCCACGGTGACGCTCACCCACACCGGCACCGCCGACCTCGGCGAGCACACCCGCAACGCGGACGTGATCGTCGCCGCCGCGGGCGTGCCCGGGATCCTCACGGCCGACCTGGTGAAGCCGGGCGCCGTCGTGGTGGACGTGGGCGTGTCGCGGGTGTCCGACCCGGAGACGGGTCGCTCGCGCATCGCGGGTGACGTCGACGCCGGGGTAGCCGAGGTGGCCGCGTGGGTGAGCCCCAACCCCGGCGGGGTCGGGCCGATGACGCGCGCGATGCTGCTGGCCAACGTGGTGGAGTCCGCCGAGCGCCAGGCCTGAGCCGACCCGCCGACGCCCGGGTCGCGCCGCTCCCCGCGGGGGACCGGCGCGACCCGGGCGTCGCGCTGTCCGTGCCCGGTCCGCCGAGGTCGAGGTTTCGCCGCGACGCGCCCGTCGGAGACGCTCGACCTGGGCGGGAACGCTCGACCTCGTGCTGGTGCGCGGCGTCAGGCGACCGGCGGGGCCGTCGTGGTCGCGAGGATCGCCCCCGCGGTCGTCGCGTCGACGACGTCCGCCAGCGGGGCGTACAGCCGGATCGCGTCCAGCGCCCGTGCGTGGCTCGCGTCGTCCGCGCCCGCGCACGCCTCGGCCACGACGCGGACGGCCACGCCGGCGTCGGCCGCCGCCAGGGCCGTGGAGAGCACGCAGCAGTCGGTCGAGACACCGGCGAGCAGCATCGTGTCGCCGGGGCGCACGTGCGCCGCGAGGTCGGGTCCCCACTTGCCGAACGTCGTGGCGGTGACGACCGCGGCCTGCGCGGCGAGGTCGGCCAGCGGGGGCGCGATCGCGTACGCCGGGGCGTCCTCGGGCTGCAGGGCGAACGGCCAGTCGGCGTAGTAGGCGACCCAGGCGCCCTCGGGGCGGTCGGGCGCCACGAACCGGGTGAAGACGGTGCGCCCGGCGCCGGCCTGCTCGGCGAGCGCACGGACCACCGGCAGCGCCTCGCCGAACCGCGGCGCCGCCCACGGGCTGTCCGCGGCGGCGAACACCGGCTGCATGTCGACCACGACCAGCACCGCCCGTCCGGGCGTCGCGCCGCCCGCGGGCTCCGCGCCCGTCACCGGGTCACCCCGGCGCCGGCCTGCGCGTCCACGGCGTCCGCCGACGGCGGCCGCGCCTCCTGCCGCCGCACGGCCCCGCGGCGCAGCAGCAGCGTGCCGAGGAACCCGACCGCGAGGGCGACCAGCACCCCGAGGTTCGCGTACGCCCAGGCCCCGGACGTCCCGCCCAGCCCGAACGGCCCGAGCAGGTACCCCTGCCAGGACAGCCACCCGGCGGACGCGTTGGTGACGAGCCCCCAGCCGAGCACGGTCCCGAGCCCGAGCAGCGCCAGCGGCACCGCGGCGGCCCGGCCGTAACGGCCCCGGGGGTCGAAGAGGTCGAGGTCGTCGTAGTCGCGGCGGCGCAGCAGCACGTCGGCGATCATGATGCCCGCCCAGGCCGCGATCGGGACCCCGAGCGTGATGAGGAAGCCCTGGAACACGCCGAAGAACGTGTCGGAGCCGAACACGATGTAGACCGTGCCGAGCACCATGATCACGCCGTCGATCCCGGCGGCCACGGGCCGGGTGACGGGCAGGCCGGTCGAGACGAGCGCGAGCCCGGACGAGTAGATGTCGAGGACGGCGCCGCCGATCAGGCCCAGCACGGCGACGACGGCGAACGGCACGAGGTACCAGGTCGGCAGGATCGTGGTCAGCGCGCCGATGGGGTCGGCGCTGATGGCCGCCCGGAGCTCGGGGTCGGAGCCGGCCAGGAGCAGGCCGAACAGCAGGAGCACGACGGGTGCGAGCGACGCGCCGAAGGTGGTCCACCCGATGACGCCGCGGCCGGAGGTGTGCCGGGGGAGGTACCGGGAGTAGTCGGCGGCCATGTTGACCCAGCCGAGCCCGAACCCGGTCATCATGAACACGAGCGCCCCGATGAACGCCTGGGCCGGGCCGGACGGCAGGGCGGTGACGGCGGCGGTGTCGACGTGGTCCAGCACCAGCAGGACGTAGCCGACGGTGAGCACGGCGGTCACGACGGTGATGACGGTCTGCATCCGCATGATCAGGTCGAAGCCGAACACGCCGCCCGCGATGATGAGCCCCGCGACGACGACCAGCGCCACGACCTGCACCCCGGTGCCGCCGCCCCAGCCGAGCGCCTCCACGACGGTGGCGGTGGCGAGCGTGGCGAGCGCGGTGAGGATCGTCTCCCAGCCGACGGTGAGCAGCCAGGACAGCACGGCGGCCACGCGGTTGCCCTGCACGCCGAGCGCCGCGCGGGACAGCACCATCGTGGGCGCCGAGCCCCGCTTGCCGGCGAGCGCGACGATCCCGCAGAGCAGGAACGAGAACACGATGCCGACGACGCTCGCGATCGCGGCCTGCGTGAACGAGACGCCGAAGTCGAGGACCCACGCGCCGTAGGACAGGCCGAGCACCGACACGTTCGCGGCGAACCACGGCCAGAAGAGCTGGCGCGGGGTGCCCTTGCGGTCGCGGTCCGCGATGACGTCCACGCCGGCGGACTCGACGGCCAGCGCGCGTCCGGGCGGGACGGCGAGGCCGGGCGTGGTGTCGGGTGCGGCACCGGGGCCGGTGGCGGGTGCGGCGCCCGCCGGGGGAGGGAGGGTCATGCACCCCATCCCACCACCGCGGACGCCCGCGGTCACCCCCTCGACCCGGACCTGGGGACGACCGCGGGCGCGTCGCGGGGCCGCCCGCGGTCGGACCGTGGCTGCGACCATGGGAGCGGGCCGGGAGGAGGGCTCGTGGACGAGGTGCTCGCGGCGGTGCTCGGTCCGGGTGCGCGGACGACGGGCGTGCTCGCGGGCGCCGGCGGTGCGACGGTGCGCGCCGTGACGGGGCCGGGTGGCGAGCGGCTGGTGGCGAAGTCCGCGCCCGTGGGGAGCGCGCCCGACCTGCTCCGGGCGGCGCGCGCGCAGGAGGCCGCGCGCCGTGCGGGGGTGCCGGTGCCTCGGACGGTCGCGGCGCGGGTGGTCGGCGGGACGCAGGTGCACGTGACCGAGCACGTCCCGGGGCGCCGGTGGTCCGCGGTGCACCCGGGCGCGGGCGACGCGAGCCGCCGGGTGGTCCTGGGCGCGCTGGCCGACGTGCTGG
>NZ_SZYE01000136.1 GCF_005239125.1 Cellulomonas hominis
CCGCGGCACCCGCGCGTCCCGGCGCGTCGTCGTCCGCCCGGGCCGGCCCGTCCGCGTGCTCGGCCCACGCCCCGCGGCGCCGCGCGGCGTCGAGGTACCCGCGCCGCAGCGGCGCGGGCAGCGGGCTCGGCGAGGTCTCCCCGAGCAGCCGCTTCGCGACGAGCTCCGCGCTGATCAGGCACATCGGCAGCCCGACGCCCGGCACGGTGCCGCCGCCGACGTGCAGCAGGTTCGGCACGCGCGGCGACCGGTCCCCGGGCCGGAACATCGCACTCTGCCGGAGCGTGTGCTCCATGCCGAGCGCGGTGCCGCGCCAGGCGGAGAAGTCCCGGGCGAAGTCGGCCGGCCCGACCACCTTCCGGGTGACGACCCGGGCGCGCAGGTCCGGCACGCCGGCCCAGCGCCCGACCTGGTCGAGGTACCGGTCCGCGTAGGAGTCGAGCTCGGCGGCCCCGGCTTCGCCGGCCCCGATCGACGCGTCGGCCGGGAACGGCACGAGCACGAAGAGGTTCTCGTGGCCCTCGGGCGCCGCGGACGGGTCGGTGGCCGTCGTGCGCGACACGTACAGCGACGCGGAGTCCGGGACGCGCAGGTCCTCGGGCCGCGAGGACCGCCCCGGGCCGAGGATCGCGTCGAAGTTGCCCGGCCAGTCGCGGGTGAAGAACAGCGAGTGGTGCGCCAGCTCCGGCAGCTCGCCGCGCACGCCGGCCATGACGAGGAGCGCCGAGATGCCCGGTCCCCGGTTCTCCCACCACGGCTCGGGGAGCGTGCGGTGCTCCGGCGCCAGCAGCACGGTCTCGGTGTGGAACAGGTCCGCGCCGGACACCACGACGTCGGCGGGGACGACCTCGCCGGACGCGAGCCGCACGCCGCGGGCGACGCCGGTCCGCCGCGGGTGCCGCACCGACCGCCCCGCGCCGTCGACCTCCACCGCGACCACGTCCGCACCGGTCCGGATCGTCACGCCCTGCGCGACGGCCAGCCGCTCGACCGCCTCGATGAGCGTGTACATGCCGCCGCGCGGGTACCGGACGCCGTCGACCAGGTCGAGGTGGCTCATGAGCGAGTACAGCGCGGGCACCCGGTACGGCGACGACCCGAGGAACACCGCGTGGTAGCCGAGCACCTGCCGCAGCACGGGGTGGTCGGTGGTCTCGGCGACCTTGTCCGCGAGCGTCCGGGTCAGCAGCGACGCGAGGGTGCCCGAGCGCCGGGCCACGTCGGCGGTGATCGCCCGGTCCGGCCGCTCGAAGGTCGTGTAGAGGAAGTGGTCGAGCGCGGTGCGGTACGCGTCGGTGGATGCCGCGGTGTAGCGGCGGAACGCCTCGCCCGCGCCGGGCTCCATCGCCTCGAACGTCGCCCAGTTCGCCTCGGGGTCGCCGACCACGTCGAACGGCTCGGCCGCCGCGCCGGGCCCGGCCGCCGGGTCGGGCTCCGGGAACAGCCGGTACGCGGGGTCGAGCCGCACGAGGTCCACGTGGTCCTCGACCCGCTCGCCGAGCAGCGCGAAGAAGTGGTCGAACACCTCGGGCATGAAGTACCAGGACGGCCCGGTGTCGAACCGGAACCCGTCCTGCTCCCAGGTGCCGGTCCGCCCGCCGACCCGGTCGTGCCGCTCCAGCAGCGTGACGTCCGCGCCGCCCCGGGCGAGCAGGGCCGCGGTCGCGAGGCCGCCGATCCCGCCGCCGACCACGACCACCCGACCCGTCACGCCGCACCTCCGTCGTCTCGTCCGTCGCGGGCAGGTGCGCCCGCGCTCCCCCGCGTCAGCACCGCGTCCGCGGCCTGGCCCGCCAGCGTGCGCGCCAGCACCGCGACCTTCCGCGGCGTGCTCACCCGCACGCGGGTGGCCAGCACCCGCTCCGGCGGCGTCGCGGCCAGGTCGGTCAGCAGCGTGTCGTACAGCGCCAGCGTCGCCGCGACGGCCGTGCGCGCCCGGCGGGGCAGCCGCGGCAGCGCCGCGCGGGCGCGGGCCAGGTCGGCCCCGATCTCGTCCAGGATCGCCACCAGCTGCGCGTCGGTCGGCCCGTCGGGACCCACGCCGGGGAAGTACAGCCGGCCCAGCTCGCCGGCGTCGGCGCCCAGGTCGCGCAGGAAGTTGATCTTCTGGAACGCGGCGCCCAGCGCCCGCGCGCCGTCGACCGTCGCGGCGTCGGGCCGGCGCACCGGCTCGTGCGGCGCGCGGTCGGCGTTGAGGAACACCTGCAGGCACATCAGCCCGACGACCTCGGCCGAGCCGTAGACGTACCGGAGGTAGGACTCGCGGTCGTGCACCCGGACGGTGAGGTCGGCTCGCATCGACGCGAAGAACGGGTCCACCTCCGCCGCCCCGATCCCGGTGCGGCGGGCGGTGCGGGCGAAGGCGTGCACCACGAGGTTGGTCGAGTAGCCCGACGTCATCGCGCGGGCGGTCTGCGCCTCGAGCTCGTCGAGCAGGGCCGCCGCGTCGTCGCCGCCCCGGGTGTCCACCACCTCGTCGGCGATCCGGACCAGCGCGTACACGGCCTCGATGTCCCGGCGGGCGCGCGGGCCGAGCAGCCGGGTCCCCAGCCCGAACGACGTCGAGTACCCGGCCAGCACGGCGCGGCTGGCCCGGGCGGCGGTGCGGTCGTACAGCGCGGCCGAGGCGACCCGCACGGGCGGCCGCGTGGCGGTCACGCCGACACCCCCGCGACCGCGTCGAGCAGCTCGGTGAGGTAGCGGGCCAGCGGCTCGGGGAGGCCGTCGACCGCGGTGGTCCGGGCCGTCCGGACGGCGTCCGCCCGCACGAGCCGCGCCTCGTCGAGCGCCCCGGAGGCGGCGATGACCTCGCGCACCCGCGCGGCGTCCGCCTCGGTCAGGTCGGGCCGGCCGACGCAGGCGTCGAGCACCGCGCGGTGCCGGTCGTCGGCGCGGAGGTACGCCAGGCGCAGCAGCTCGGTCCGCTTGCCCTCGCGCAGGTCCGACAGCACGGACTTGCCGGTGACCAGCGGGTCGCCGAACACGCCGAGCTCGTCGTCGAGCAGCTGGAACGCGACGCCGAACGCGGTGCCGAACCGGTCGAGCACCCCGAGCACACCGTCGTCCGCGCCGGCGAGCACGGCGCCCGCGCCGAGCGGTCCGCAGCAGGAGTACACGGCCGTCTTGAGCTCGGCGACCCGCAGCGCGTCCACCGCGGTGGGTCCGTGCAGGGCGCCGGTGACGTCGAGCAGCTCCCCGGCGACCGTGGTGTCGACCGCGCGGGCGAGCGACCGGACGACGCGGAGCGCCACCTCCGGGGGCACGGGGGCCGAGGCGGCGAGGTCGAACGCGGCGGCGATCGCGAGGTCCCCGCCGAGCAGGCCGGCGGCCAGCACGGGGTCGTCCGCCGCGGGCCCGGTGAGGCCGCGGGCCGCGAGCCGGCGGCGCGCCGTCCCGGTGACGTTCGGCCGGCCCCGGCGGGTGTCGTCGTGGTCGAGGACGTCGTCGTGCACCAGCATCGCGGTGTGCAGCATCTCCTGCGCGGCGGCGACGGGGGCGACCGCCGTCAGGTCCGTCCCGCCCAGGCCGAGGTACGCGGCGACGGTCAGCCGCGGGCGCATGAGCCGGCCGCCGCCGAGCTGGTCGCCGACCGCCCGCCACAGGGCCGCGTGCTCGACGGCGAGCTCCCTCGCGCGGGAGCGGCGGGACTGCACGTCGTCCACCAGGAGCAGCCGGACGGCGGCGAGGCCGTCCTCCACCCGCGCGGCGAGGTCCGGGACCGGGTCGGCGGGGGTGTGCGCGCGGGTCCGCGCGCGCGACGCCGGGGCGTCGGCCACCAGACCGCCGCCCGCGTCCGCTCGGGTGCGGGCACTGCGCACGCGTCCTCCCCTGGGCTCGAGTAGATGCTCAGCATACTGAGCATCTGGCGCGCTGCCACCGGGACGCCGGTCGCACCGTCTTCCTCGCCGGCGGCCCGTCGCCCGGAACCGCGCGCCCGCCTGCGGTGCACTCTGCCGCATCGCGCGCGCGAGCGCACCACCCCGGGAGCGAGGACCGGCAGACCCGCTCCCGCGCCCCCCGGCACCGCGATCGCGCCGCGCCGGACCCACCACAAACGATCGGAATCGATCAGGAAGCACCACCGGAGCACCGGAGCAGCGCTAGGCTGGGTGCATGACGACGTGGCTGGTCACCGGCGGAGCGGGGTACATCGGGTCGCACGTGGTGCGGGCGTTCGGGCAGGTGGGGATGGGCGCGGTCGTGCTCGACGACCTGTCCTCGGGGCACCGGGAGTTCGTCCCCGACGACGTGCCGTTCGTGCAGGGCTCGATCCTCGACGCGGACCTGGTCGCCGCCACCCTGCGGGAGCACGCCGTCACCGGCGTCGTGCACCTGGCCGGGTTCAAGTACGCCGGCGTCTCGGTCCAGCGCCCCCTGCACACCTACGAGCAGAACGTCACCGGCACCGCCCGGCTCCTCGAGGCGATGGCCGCCGCGGACGTGCGGCGCATCGTGTTCTCGTCGAGCGCCGCCGTGTACGGCACCCCCGACGTCGACCTGGTCACCGAGGACACCCCGACCGCCCCCGAGTCGCCCTACGGCGAGTCGAAGCTGATCGGCGAGTGGCTGCTGCGCGACCAGGGGCGCGCGACCGAGCTGGCGCACACCTCGCTGCGGTACTTCAACGTCGTCGGCTCCGGGACGCCGGAGCTGTCCGACACCAGCCCGCACAACCTGTTCCCGCTGGTGCTGGACGCGCTCGCCGCGGGCCGCACCCCGCGGATCAACGGCGACGACTACGACACCCCCGACGGCACCTGCGTCCGGGACTACGTGCACGTCGCCGACCTGGCCACCTCGCACGTCGCCGCGGCGCGCGCGCTGGACGAGGGGCGGACGCTGCAGCGGGTCTACAACCTGGGCTCCGGCGACGGCGTCTCGGTGCGGGAGATCATGACCGCGATGGCGCAGGGCACCGGCATCGCGTTCGAGCCGGAGGTGGCCCCCCGGCGCCCCGGCGACCCGGCGCGCATCGTCGCGTCCGGCGAGGCGGCGGCCCGGGACCTCGACTGGGTCATGCGGCACACGCTGACGGAGATGGTCGCCAGCGCGTGGGAGGCGCGGCAGGCGCGCTGACGCCTGCCCGCCCGCTCACCGACCGAGCCGGGACAGCCCCTCGGCCAGCACGTCCTCGGACCCGGCGTAGATGCCCTCGGCGCGGGGCCAGTGCACGACCACGTCCGTGAACCCGAGGTCCGCCGCGCGCTCCACGCCCTCGACCAGGGTGTCGGCGGACTCCAGCGAGAACACCGGCGCGCCGTCGAGGCTCAGGTACAGGTCCGGGACCCGCCCGCCGGGCGCGAGCCGCCCGGCGATCTCCCGCAGCTGCCCCACCTGCTCGGCGACCCCGGCCCACCAGGCGTCCTGGGCGGCCGCGGGGGTCGCCGGCTGCTCGTCGGGCGCGAGCACCGGGCCGTACGTGGCCCAGCCCTGCCCGTACCGGGCGGCCAGCGCCATCGTCCGGGGGCCGGCCGCGGCGACGACGAACGGCGTGCGCGGCCGGGCGATCGTGCCGGGGTGCATCCGGGCGCCGTGCGCCTCGTAGAACGTGCCCTCGTGGTCGGTCACCGGGTGCGTGAGCAGCCGGTCGAGCACCTCGACGAACTCCTCGAACCGGCGGGTGCGCTCGCCCCGGGTCGGCGCCGGGCCGAGCACGCCCGCGTCGAACCCCTCGCCGCCCGCGCCGAGCCCGAGCAGGAACCGGCCCCCGGCGATGTCGTCGAGGCCCATGACGTCCTTGGCGAACGGCACCGGGTGCCGGAAGTTCGGCGACGCGACCCAGGTGCCCAGCCGGATCCGCTCGGTCACCGCGGCGACCGCCGCGAGCAGCGGGACGGTCGCGAACCACGGCTCGTCGGCGAGCGACCGCCACGCGAGGTGGTCGTAGGTCCACGCGTGGTCGAACCCGTACTCCTGCTCGGCCCGCCGCCAGGTGTGCCGGGCGTCCGCCCAGCGCTGCTGCGGCAGCAGCACCACCCCGAGGCGCGGGCGGCCGGGTCGCGGGGCGGCGGTGGGTGCGGTCTCGGAGGTCACGGACCCGAGCGTAACCACGCCGCGCGCGACCCCGGGCGCCCCTACAGGTGCAGCGGGGTCAGCTCCTCGTACGCCTCGACCGGCGCCCCGGCCAGGCACAGCTCGATGATCTGCCGGCCCAGCGGGTCGAGGTCGTCGGTGAGGAACTGCTGCAGCTCGCTGGCGAAGAACCCCTGCAGCACGGCGGCCCCGGTGTCGTAGGCCTCGGGGCCGACGTGCGACTGGTACTCGGGCTGGAGCAGGGTCGGCCGGATCTGCTGGCCGTCGAGCTTCATCTCGGTCGGCCGGTAGCCGAACAGCGAGCAGCGGGCCGGGGCGAGCTGCTCGCGGCGGATCCGGCCGCCGCCGCGCCGGGCCAGGTACTCGCGGGTCAGCCACTCGGCGGAGAACCCGACCCGGTACGCCCCGATGTGCTGGTTGGGCGTGAGCACGTACCGGGTGCGGTCGTAGGTGACGAGCTGGCGCAGCAGCAGGTTCGCGGCGGCCACCTTGGTGCCGGTCGAGAACGGCCAGTACGACCCGACACCCTCCGCCACCATGCCGCCGTGGGCCAGGGCGGCGGCGACGTCCGCGCTCTCGCCGATCGAGGGGTTCTTGTCGCCGCGCGGGGCGATCAGCCGCCAGATCCACGCCAGCGCCGGCGGCACCACGTGCATCACGCCCATGATCCCGTAGGTGGGCGCGTCGCGGGTGCACAGCGGCATGCGGACGCCGAAGGTGCGGACGTCCACCTGCTGCGGCTCCGCGACGACGTTCTTGACCGACGACCGCGGGATGACGACCCGCGGGTTCGGGCACCGCCGCCCGGTCGAGTCGAGCGTGTGCTCCCAGGGAAGCGCCGTCGCGCCGGGGACGCCGTCGATCGACAGGAACACCAGGGGCTGCTCCGGCTCGATGATCGCCCGCTCCAGGGCGGCGTCCTCGCCGTAGGAGGTCAGGTTGTCGACGCGGACGAACCAGCCCGCCTCGGCGTCGGACACCGTGAGGCGGCCGTCGCCGACCTGGACCGACGGGTGGCACAGCGTCATGTCGTCGGTGACCGGCGCGAGCGCCGACGTCTCGCCGAGCGTCAGGTGGTACGGCTCGTCGCGCACCACGTTCGTCCCGACGAGGATGCGCCCGTCGTCCTCGCGCCGGATCTCCTGGCACATCTCGGACTTGCCGCCGCCCGAGGCGCCCTCGTGCATGATCACGGTCTCGTTCTCGTACGGCGTCGTCACGCGGACCGAGGAGGCGTGCGCGGTGAGCCAGCCCTCCTGCTCGCCGATGTCGAGCAGCACCGAGAACACGCCCTTCTTGGCGCTCGGCCCCGGGTACAGGTTGTAGGCCCAGACCTCGTGCAGCCGCTCGGAGCGGTCGTGGACCACGACCTGGCGGCCGCCGAACCGGGTGTGCCGGAACGGCGGGGCGACGTAGAGGATCGACCGCGGGTCGAACGGGCCGAGCTCCTCGAAGGTGACCCAGCCCTGCAGGTCGACGAGCGTGAGCGCGAAGAACGCGGCGTTCGCCGGGCAGATCGCCAGCGACGGGTAGCCGACCGCGGGGCCGCCGGCCCGGAACGGCACGACCACGAGCTCCTGCGTCGCGAGCCAGGCCAGCGTCTCCGCCCGTACCGGGTCGAACTCCTCGCCGTAGACGTCCCGGTACCGGGGCTTGTCCGTCGGCAGCCGGTCGGCGATCCGCATGCAGTCCGGGTCCCGGCGCCGCATGTAGTCCTCGGGGTAGTTCACCGCGAGGCCGTTGCGGCACCGCGCGACGTCCGCCTCCCGGTACGGCGCGCCGTCGACGTCGTACTCCACCGCGAAGGTCGGGCCGCCGTCCGGGCCCATCGCGAGCTCGTACAGCTCCTCCCGGGACCGGGGCACGACGACGCGCGGGCTGGCGTCGAGGGCCGCACGGACGTCCCGCGCGAGGTGGACGCAGGACAGGTCGAGGGTCAGGTCCGCGGTCATGTGGGGGCTCCCTACGCGTCGAGGCCTCGGGGCGCCGCGGGGGCGTCACCCGGGGCGCGCCGCGGCACGAGGGCGGTCGTGCGGGCGCGCTTGACCCAGACATTACGAGCGCACGGGTCGCGCCAGACGGGACCTTGGCCCCCTACCGAGCCTCCGCGGGGCGCCGGCGGGCGGCCCGGTCAGGCCCAGCCCAGCTCGTGCAGCCGCTCGTCGTCGATGCCGAAGTGGTGCGCGATCTCGTGCACCACCGTCACCGCGACCTCCTCGGCCACCTCCTCGCGGTCCGCGCAGATCGCCAGCGTCGGCCGGCGGAAGATCGTGATGCGGTCCGGCAGCGAGCCTGCGGCCCAGAACTCGCCGCGCTCGGTGAGCGGCACCCCCTCGTACAGCCCGAGCAGGTCGGGGTCGTCGGCCGGCGCGTCGTCCTCCACCAGCACGACCACGTTGTCCATCCGGGCGGCCAGCTCCTCCGGGATGCGGTCCAGACCGTCCCGGACGGCGTCCTCGAAGTCCTCGCGCGACATGTCGATCACCGGACCATCCTCGCCGATTTGGAGGATCCGCCGACGTACCCGTAGAGTCTTCCTCGGTCTGAAGACGCCTCGACGTCAGGGGCGCAAGCCCCCATCGTCTAGCGGCCCAGGACCCCGCCCTTTCACGGCGGTAGCACGGGTTCGAATCCCGTTGGGGGTACGAGCCTCGTGCATGTGGAAGAATAGGTCTCACAACGAGGCCCCGTAGCGCAGTTGGTTAGCGCGCCGCCCTGTCACGGCGGAGGTCGCGGGTTCAAGTCCCGTCGGGGTCGCTCGATCACACCGGTCCACTGGGCCGGTGTCGTCGTATCAAGGCTCTGTAGCTCAGTTGGTAGAGCGTTCGACTGAAAATCGAAAGGTCACCGGATCGACGCCGGTCGGAGCCACCGAGGAAGCCCCGCATCGCCCCAGGCGAGGCGGGGCTTCGTCGTCCCCGGGGCCGTCAGCCCGCGGCCGGCCCGCGCGGCCGACGCGGGAGCACCGCCGTGAACGCGGTCCCCTCCCCCTCGGTGCTCGTGACCTCCATCACGCCGCCGTGCGCGACGACCACCGACCGGGTGATCGCCAGCCCCAGCCCGACGCCCGGCACGGCGTTCCGGGTCGCGGTGGTCGTCCGGAAGAACCGGGAGAACAGCCGGTCGACCTCGTCCGCCGGGATGCCGAGCCCGGTGTCGGCGACGGCGAGCCGCACGTGGTCGACCGTCGCCGTCACCCGCACCGTCACCGTGCCGCCCGACGGGGTGAACTTCACCGCGTTCGACAGCAGGTTGTCGCCGACCTGCGCCAGCCGGACCGCGTCCGCCGGCAGGACCACCGGCGTCTCCGGGACGTCGAGCGCCAGCACGACCCCGGCCCGGTCCGCGGCCGGGCGCGCCGACTCCACGGCCGTGCGCGCGACCTCGGCCACGTCGACGTCCGCGAGCGCCAGCGGGAACCGGCCCGCGTCCACCCGCGCCGTGAACAGCAGGTCGTCCACGAGACGCAGCAACCGGGCGGCGTTCCGCTCGGCGACCTCGACGGACCGCAGCTGGTCGGGCGTGAGCGGGTCGTCCCGGAGCAGCTCCAGGTGGCCGACGACCGCGCTCACGGGCGTCCGCAGCTCGTGCGAGATCATCCCGGTGAACTGGTCCTGCAGGCGACCCGCCTCGTGCACGGCGGACGCGTCCGTCGCCACGAACAGGTAGCCCACCGGCCGGCCCTCACCGTCCAGCCGGACCGTCGTCGACACCTGCACCGGCACCGGCGAGCCGTCCGCCCGCAGCCACGTCCACTCCGACGCCTCGGCGCGGCCCGGCGCGACGTCGGCGACGAGCGCCGCGAACGGGGTCGTGGTCCCGGCCTGCCGCCAGCGCTCCTGCAGCTCGCCGGCGGCGACGAGCTCGTCGGCCCGCAGCGTCCCCCGCGCCTCGGCGACGCTCCGGCCGAGCAGCCGCTCCGCGCCCGGGTTCCACACGTCGACGACGCCGTCGAGACCGGTGCCCACCACCGCCTGCTCCGTGACGGCCTCCAGCACGCTGCGGGTGAGCCGGTTCGCGTCGCGCAGCCGCGCCAGGTGCCCGCGCAGGCGGCGGGCGAGCTCGTTCACGGTCAGCGCGGCGAGCGCGTAGACCGCGGGCGCGAAGGCGGCCCGCCACCAGGCCAGGTCGTCGGCCGACCCACCCGTGCCCGGCAGCGCGGGCAGCAGGAGCGCGACGCCGGACGCCGCCGCCGCGAGGAGCACGGACCAGCGTCCCGGTTCTGCGGCGACCCAGATGACGGGCAGCACCAGGACCACGCCGAACAGCGAGCCCGCGTCCCCCGTGCCGGCGCGCAGCAGGCCGACCGCCAGGATCGACAGCAGCGGCACCACCACCGCCCAGCCGTCACCGGCCGACCAGGGGTCCGCGGCCCGGCGGGTGGCTGCGGACGGGTGCAGCGCGGCGAGCACCGCGAGAACCGTGGCGGCCGCGAGCAGCACCGCGCCCGCGAGCACCGCGCCCGGGTCGGTCACGGCGGCGCCCGGTGCGGCGGCTGCGACGGCAGCGCCCAGCAGCACCGCCGCGAGGGTCGGGGCGTGCTTGAGCAGGACGGTGCGGTCGCGCGGCCGCGGGTCGG
>NZ_SZYE01000137.1 GCF_005239125.1 Cellulomonas hominis
ACGTACTCCGGCGCGGCGACCGGCATCGACTACGCGATGGGTGTGCTGACCGCCGACCTCGGGTCCGACCTGCTGGACCCCGCCTCGTGGACCAAGAGCCCGACCCCGGTGTTCGTGTCCGACCCGGCCGCCGGGCAGTACGGGCCGGGGCACAACTCGTTCACCGAGCTGCCCGACGGCACCCCGGTCCTCGTCTACCACGCCCGCACCTACACCGAGATCGTCGGCGACCCGCTGCGGGACCCCAACCGGCACGCCCGCGCCCAGGTCCTGCCGTTCGACGACCACGGCAACCCCGTGTGGGGCACACCCGTGCCCGACACCCGCCCGGTGCCGACGAGCACGGACGTGCTCGGGCCCGCGGGGGTCTGACGCGGGGCCGGGCTCACGCCGTCGTCAGCCGCAGCTCGCCGGGGTGCCCGAGCAGGGCGGCCAGCCGGCCCGCCTCCGCGGCGAGCGCGTCCTGCGGCGGTGGCCCCGCCTCGCCGAACCACGTCACGTCGAGCGTCGACGCCCCGGCCGCCCAGGTCCCGGCGACGACCCCGCCGTGCAGCACGAGCGCCGCGCCCCGGGTGACCCCGGCCCGCCGCGCCGCGGGCACCACCCGGGTGTCGGCGGTGCCCGGCCCGAGCACCCACTGGTCGTGCCCCGCCAGCAGCGTGACGGCGTCCGTGGGCGCCGCCGCCTCGACCTCCGCCACGTGCGCGCGCAGCAGCAGCGCCGGCTCCCCGCCGACCGCCACCTCGGCCGCCGCGTCGGCCAGCACCTCGTCGGTCCACCGCTCGACGCGCCGCCGGCCCGCGCTCAGGCCGTCGGCGAGCCAGTAGTGCAGGTTCGCGCGGGTCGCCGGGCCGTACGCGCCGAGGTAGCCGACGACCGCCCGGCGCCCCGCCTCGTCCAGGTCGGGGAGGCCGCGCCACGCCGGGCTCGCCGCGGGCGACGCGAACGTCGGCCGGCCGCCCGCCGACGGGCCGAAGCAGAGCGCGCCGTGCCAGGCGATCGGTTTGAGCAGGGTCATGCTCGGGTCGAGCAGCGCCGGACCGAGGTGCGCGAACCGCGGGACCGCGGTGACCGCCGCGGCGAACGCCTCGCGGTCGAGCGGCCCGCCGGCGAGCGCCGTGCGCACCGCGTCGAGGAGCGCCGGCCAGTCCTCGGGGCGCAGGCCGTAGTGCTCCTGCCAGCTGCGCAGCGCCCACTGCCGGCTCGCGGTCCGCACCGCGAGGTACACGCCGGCCTCGTCGGCGGCCATCAGGTGCGAGGAGCCGCGGAACGCGAACGTGCGGAGCAGGTCGCCGGACCGGATGGCGGCCGCGACGGCGTCCGGTGCCGGGTCCGTCAGGCGGCGGCGCACCGCCAGGTCGGCGTCGCCCGACCACGCGGGGACCGCGCCGAGCCGGCGCACGGCGTCGGCCGCGGAGGCCGCGCCGGACACCAGGTGCTGCCGGCCGAGCCGCCACGCCAGCGCCTGCGCCGACGAGACCGTCATGCCCCGCAGCGTACGAGCACCCCCCGACACGACCTCGCCCGGCAGGGCCCGCGCGCCGTGGCTAGGGTCGGTCGCGACACGCCCCCGACGACGAGGACGCACCGATGACCCGGACCGCTGACGACGTCGACCTGGCCGACGCCCTCGACCCGCTGGTGCTGGCGCTCGACATCGGGTCCACGGCGACCCGGGGCGGCGTGCACGACGCCGCGGGCCGGCCGGTGCACGGCCTGCAGCACAAGGTCCCGCACGCGTTCACGGTCGCGCCGGACGGCACGTCGGTCATCGACCCGGACCAGGTGACCGCCGAGGTGGGTCAGGTCCTGGACGCGGTGGCCGGGGACCGGCGGCTCGGGACGCGGATCGCCGGCGTCGCGCTGGACACCTTCGCCGCGTCGCTGGTCGCGGTCGACGCCGCCGGCCGCGCGCTCACGCCCTGCCTCACCTACGCCGACTCCCGCAGCGCGGTCGCGGTCGCGGCACTGCGGGAGGAGCTCGACGAGCACGCGGTGCAGCAGCGCACCGGCACCCGGATCCACACCAGCTACCACGCGCCCCGGCTGCGCTGGCTCGCGGAGGCCGAGCCGCGGGTCGCGGCCGCGGCGGCCGCGTGGTGGTCGCTCGGCGAGTACGTGCTCGCGCGCCTGGTGGGGGAGCCGCTGGCCGGGACGTCGACCGTCGCGTGGACCGGGCTGCTCGACCGCCGCACGGGTGCGCTCGACGCCGAGCTGCTGGCCGCCGCCGGCACCGACCCCGACCGGTTCTCCGCGCCGCGGGACACCGGCGACCCGGCGACACCCGCAGCCCCGGCCCGGTGGCCCGCGCTCGCGCGCGCCGCCTGGTTCCCCGTGATCACCGACGGCTACGCCAGCAACGTCGGCTCGGGGGCGACGGACGCGACGGTGATGACGGCGTCCACGGCGACCTCCGGCGCCCTGCGCGTCCTGGTCGACGGGCCGGCAGACCCGCTGCCGTTCGGTCTGTGGAACTACCGCGTCGAGGCGGGCCGGACGTTGCTGGGCGGGGCGATCAACGACGTCGGGCGGGCGGTGAGCTGGGCGCAGGCCACCCTCCGGCTGAGCGACGACCTCGCGCCGGTGCTCGCGGCCGCGCCCGCGGCCGGGACGCCGCTCGTGCTGCCGTACCTCACCGGCGAGCGCGCGCCGGGCTGGGCCGGTGGGGCGCGCGCCGCGTTCACGGGCGTCTCGGCGGCCACCACCCCCGACGTCCTGTACCGCGCGCTGGTCGAGGGCGTCGCGCTCACGTACGCGCGGGTCGCCGACGAGCTGCACCCTGCCGCCCCGGACGTGGTCGAGGTCGCCGCGTCCGGCCGGGTCAGCGGCGACCAGCCGGAGTGGCTGCAGGTGCTCGCGGACGTCCTGGGGCGGCCGGTCACGCACGTGACGCGGAAGCGGGCGACGCAGCGCGGGACGGCGCTGCTGGCGCTGGGCGTCCTGGCACCGGACGTCCCCCGCGCGCCGCGCGCCACCGGGTCCACGTACGAGCCGCGCGCCGCGCACGCCGGGTACTACGCCGACCGCGCGGCGCGGTTCGCCGCGGCGTACGACGCGCTGGTGCGCGACGCCTGACCCCCTGCGCGCGTCAGTACGCGAACCGCCGGACGTCCTGCGGGTGCAGCACCAGCCGGACCTGGTCGTCGCGCAGCATCCCGGCGAGGTCCTCCTGGCGCGCGGGGTCCGCGAGGTCCCAGTACCGGTGCGCCAGCCGCTCCGCGAGCGCGTGGGCGCCGTCCTCCTCGATCGTGACCCGGCCCGTGATCGCGACCCAGTGCTCGCGCTCGCCGACCGGTGCCGCGACGACGAGCGACGCGCGCGGGTCGCGGCGCAGGCGCCGCACCTTGAGGGCGTCCGCCTCGCTGAACAGCTGGACGGTGCCGTCGTCGGCGACCTCGAACCAGACGGGGCGCGGCTGCGGCGGTGTGGGCCCGGCGGCGACGGTGAGGAACCCGTGCAGCGGGCGCCGCAGCAGGTCGCGGTCCTCGGCGGTCAGGGTGGGGTCGGTGCTCATCACGGCCTCTCCGGCTCGGGGCTGCTGGCGCGTCCATCCCAGCGTCGCGACCCCGGCCGCGCAACCACCCGCCGCGCGCCGACCCGGCCCGGCGCGCGATGCTGGGCCCGCACCCGCGACCCCGAGGAGACCCGTGGCCCCGACCCCCGACGCCGCCCTGACGTCCGTCTGGGACGCCCTCGACGCGGCGACGACCCGGCGCACGCCGTTCACCCTGGCGTCCCTGGCAACCGTGTCCGCCGACGGCGCCCCGCGGTCGCGCTCGGTGATCCTCCGGTCCTGGGAACCGGGTCGCGCCGTGCTCGGGCTCGCGACGGACGTCCGCTCCGCGAAGGTCCGCGAGCTCCGGGCCGACCCGCGCGTCGCCCTCGCCGTCTGGGACGGGGACGTGGAGGTGCAGGTGCGGCTCGAGGGCCGCGCGGTCGTCGTCGACGACCCGGCGGAGCGCCGGCGGCGGTGGGAGGCGCTCGGCCCGCGCACCCGCCGCGGCTACGCCACGGTCGGTGCGCCGGGTACCGCCGTCGACGGGGACGCCGCGGTCCAGGACGACGGGGAGCCGGCCTGGTTCGCGCGGTTCGCCTGGGTGGAGGTCGCCGTGGACCGGGTCGACCGGCTCGACCTGGCGGCGGAGCCGCACGACCGGGTGGTGGCGGAGCGGACCGGCACCGCCTGGCGGGCCCGGCGCGTCGTGCCGTGACACGCCGCGCACCCTGTCGGCCGGTGCGGGCCCGCGCGTAGCCTCGCCGCATGGCCGAGGTCGTCCTGTTCCACCACTCCGGCGGTCTGACCCCGGGGGTCCGCGCGTTCGCCGACCTGCTCCGCGAGCGCGGCCACACCGTGCACACGCCGGACCTGTTCGAGGGCCGGACGTTCGCGGACGTGGCCGAGGGCGTCGCCTTCGCCGAGGAGGTGGGCGAGGACGTGTTCGCGCGCCGTGCCGCCGAGGCCGTCGCCGGGCTCCCCGCCGAGCTGGTCTACGGCGGGATGTCGTTCGGCGCGGCCCGCGCGGCCGAGCAGGCGCTGGCCCGGCCCGGCGCGCGGGGCGCGTTCTTCCTGTACGGCGCGGTGGCCCCGTCGTGGTGGGGCGCGACCTGGCCCGACGCGGTCCCGGTGCAGGCGCACGTGGCGGAGGGCGACCCGTGGCGGGAGCCCGAGGCGGAGGACGAGCTCGTCGGGTTCGGCGGCGAGCTGTTCGTCTACCCGTGCGCCGGGCACCTGTTCGCCGAGGTGGGCCACCCGGACCTCGACCCCGCCTGCGCGGAGATCGTGCGGGAGCGGGTGCGCACCTTCGTCGACGGGCTGGAGTGACCCGCCGCGCTCGTACGATCGCCCGGTGCCCCCTCGCTCCCCGCTGCCGCCGCGCCACGGCCTGGCCGCCGCGTGGCTGCGCACCCCAGACCGGGACCGTGCGCGCCCGGTGCCGTGGGCGACGATGGGCGCCTGGCTGCGCGACCGGTTGCCCGAGCAGGTCGACGTGCCGGCGATGCTCGCGGACGGGCGGTTCGTCGGCGAGGACGGCCGGCCCGTCCGCGGGGACGACCCGTACGCCCCGCACCGGTTCGTCTGGTTCCACCGGGACCTGCGCGAGGAGCCGGTGGTCCCCGGCGTGATCCACGTCGTGCACCGCGACGAGCGCCTGGTCGTGGTGGACAAGCCGCCGTTCCTGTCCTCGATCCCGCGCGGGCGGCACGTCCTGCAGAGCGTGGTCGTCCGGCTGCGCGCGGAGCTCGGGCTGCCGGAGCTGTCGCCGCTGCACCGGCTGGACCGGGTGACGTCGGGGCTGCTCATGCTCGCGACCGAGCAGCGCTGGCGGGGGGCGTACCAGACGGCGTTCGAGCGCCGGGAGGTGCGCAAGACCTACCGGGCGCTGGCGCCGGTGCGTCCCGACCTTGACCTGCCCGTCGACGTGCGGAACCACATCCGCAAGGAGCGCGGCGTCTGGCAGGCCGAGGTGGTGCCGGGGGCGCCGGTGAACGCCGAGACGCGGGTCGAGCTGGAGGCGACGACCGCGGACGGGCTCGGGGTCTACCGGCTGAGCCCGCGCACCGGGCAGACGCACCAGCTCCGGCTGCACCTGCTCGGGCTCGGCATCCCGATCGTCGGCGACCCGCTGTACCCGGTGGTGCGGGACGTCGCGGTGGACGACGTCAGCACCCCGCTGCAGCTGCTCGCGGCGGAGATCGCGTTCACCGACCCGGTCGACGGCGCGCCGCGGCGGTTCGCGAGCGTCCGCCGGCTGCCGCTGACCGCCGAGGAGCCGGCAGCGGGCGTCTGACCTGCGCGAACGCACCGCCCTGGGCCGTTCGGCCCATTAGACACGGCCCGGCCCGTCGAAAACTTGCCCCATGCACAGCGAGGGGACGGCCCGCACGGGTCCGGGACGTGTGGTGGTCGTGGGCGGCGGGATGGTCGCGCACCGGTTCGCGGAGCAGCTCGCGGCGCGGACCGACGCCGGGGAGTGGCACCTCACGGTGATCGGCGAAGAGCCGCACCTGCCGTACGACCGGGTGCACCTGTCGGAGGTGTTCGCCGGCCGCCCCGACGCGGACCTGGCGCTCGCGCCCGAGGTGTGGGCGGACCCGCGGGTCGACCTGGTGACGGGCGACCCCGTGGTCGCGCTCGACCTTGCCGGGCAGACCGTCACCACCCGCGCCGGACGGGTCGAGCCGTACGACGCGCTCGTGCTGGCCACCGGGTCCCGGGCCTGGGTGCCGCGCACCGAGGGCGTCGACCTGCCGGGCGTGCTCTGCTACCGGACGCTCGGCGACGTCACCGACCTGCGGTCCTGGGTCGCCGACCGCGCCGTCGCGCTGGGCCGCCCGCTGCGGGGCGCCGTCGTCGGCGGCGGCGTGCTCGGGCTGGAGGCCGCCGCGGCGCTGCAGACGCTGGACGTCGCACCGACCGTGGTCGAGTTCGCCGACCGGCTGATGGCCGTGCAGCTCGACGCGGGCGGCGGCGAGGCGCTGCGCGTCCTGGTGACGGACCTCGGGATGGACGTGCGGACCTCCGCCGCCGCGACCCGGGTGGTCGCCGGCGAGGACGGCCGGGTCGCGGGCCTGGAGCTGTCGACCGGTGAGACGGTGCCGGCGGACGTCGTCGTCTACTCGACCGGCATCCGGCCCCGCGACGGCCTGGCGCGGGCGGCGGGACTCGTGGTCGCCGAGCGCGGCGGCGTCGTGGTCGGGCCCGCCTGCCGCACCTCCGACCCGGCGGTGTGGGCGATCGGCGAGTGCGCGTCGTACGAGGGCGAGTGCGCGGGCCTGGTCGCGCCCGGCAACGCGATGGCCGACGTCGTCGTCGACCAGCTGTGCGGCGGCGTCAGGGGCTACAGCAAGGCCGCGGACGGGACGAAGCTCAAGGGCGTCGGGGTCGACGCGGCCAGCTTCGGCGACGTGCTCGCGCTCGCGCCGGGTGCGCTCGAGGTCACCTTCGCGGACCCGGTCGCCCGGACCTACCGCAAGCTCGTCGTCTCCGACGACGCCCGGGTGCTGCTCGGCGGCGTGTTCGTCGGCGACATCGAGCTCTACTCGTCGCTGCGCCCGATGCTCGGCCGCCCGCTCGGCGCCGACCCGTCGGCGTTCCTCGCCCCGCAGGGCGGTGCCGCGCCGGTGCAGACGGACCTGCCCGACGACGTGGTGCTCTGCTCCTGCTCCAACGTGTCGGCCGGGACGGTCCGCGCCGCGGTCACCGAGCACGGCTGCACCAGCGTGGGCGAGGTCAAGGCGTGCACCCGCGCCGGCACCGTCTGCGGCTCCTGCGTCCCGCTGCTGACCACCGTCGTGAACCGGACGCTGGAGAAGGCCGGGATCGCGGTGTCCTCGGCGATGTGCGAGCACTTCGCGATGTCCCGCGCCGAGCTGTACGCGCTGGTCCGCGCAGAGCGGCTGCGCACGTTCACCGAGGTGGTGGCCGCGCACGGGAAGGGCCGCGGCTGCGCGGTCTGCCGGCCGGTCGTCGCGTCGATCCTGTCCTCGCTCGGCATCGGGCACGTGCTCCAGCCCGACCAGGCGCCCCTGCAGGACACCAACGACCACCTGCTCGCGAACCTGCAGAAGGACGGCACGTACTCGGTCGTCCCGCGGATGCCCGGCGGCGAGGTCACCCCCGAGCGGCTGCTCGTGCTGGCGGAGGTCGCCCGCGACTTCGGCCTGTTCACCCGCATCACCGGCGCGCAGCGGATCGCGATGTTCGGCGCCCGCCAGGACCAGCTCCCCGCGATCTGGCGGCGGCTGGTGGACGCCGGGTTCGAGTCGGGCCAGGCGTACGGCAAGTCGCTGCGGGCGGTGAAGACCTGCGTCGGCCAGGCGTGGTGCCGGTTCGGCGTGCAGGACTCCGCGAGCATGGCGGTCCGCCTGGAGCTCCGGTACCGGGGCCTGCGGTCGCCGCACAAGTTCAAGGTGGGCGTCTCCGGCTGCGCCCGCGAGTGCGCCGAGGCGCGCGGCAAGGACGTCGGCGTCATCGCCACCGAGAAGGGCTGGAACGTCTACGTCGGCGGCAACGGCGGGTTCACGCCGCGGCACGCGGACCTGCTGGCCGAGGACCTGGACGACGACCGGCTGATCCAGGTGATCGACCGGTTCCTCGCCCTGTACGTCCGGAGCGCCGACCGGCTGCAGCGCACCGCGCCGTGGGTCGCGGCCTACCCGGGCGGGCTCGAGGAGCTGCGTCGCGTGGTGGTCGAGGACTCGCTCGGCATCGGCGCGGAGCTCGACGCCGAGGTGGAGCGGCACGTGTCCGGCTACGTCGACGAGTGGCGCGCCACCCTCGACGACCCGGAGAAGCTGCGCCGGTTCACCCCGTACCTGAACGACCCCGACGCCGCCGACCCCGACCTGGCCTACGTGCCGCAGCGGGGGCAGGCGCGCCCGGCCCGACCCGGCGAGCACGGCCACCACGACCTGCGCGTCGCCCGCACCCTCGAGGAGGCCCCGCTGTGAGCAGCGACGTCGTGGCGGACGAGGTCCGCGTCTGCCGGCTGGACGACCTGCTGCCCGAGCGCGGCGCGGGCGCCCTGGTCGGCGAGCACCGGATCGCGGTGTTCCGGCTGGCCGACGACCGGCTGCTCGCGGTGCAGCAGCGCGACCCGTACTCCGGGGCCAACGTGCTGAGCCGCGGCATCGTCGGCGACGTCGACGGCGCGCCGACGGTCACGTCGCCGATGTTCAAGCAGGTGTGGGACCTGGTCACCGGCGCCTGCCTGGACCCGGTCGGCAAGGACCCCGTGGACCTGCGCACCTACCCGGTGCGGCTGGTCGGCGACGAGGTGCGCGTGGCGGTGACCCCGTGAGCCTGCTGCTCGGGCTCGACCTGGCGGACCGGGCGGTGCTCGTGGCCGGCGGCGGTCCGGTGGCGGCGCGCCGGGCCCGGGCGGCGGTCGACGCCGGCGCGCGGGTGCGGGTGGTCGCCCCCGAGGTGGTCGACGACCTGGTGGCGCTCGCGGGCGACGGCCGGGTGACGGTGGATCGGCGTCCCGTCGCGGAGGCCGACGTCGCCGACGTGTGGCTCGTGCACGCCTGCACCGGCTACCCGGCGGTCGACGGCGCGCTCGCGGGGTGGGCCGAGGCGCGCCGCGTGTTCTGCGTCGTCGCCTCCGACGCCGGCCGCGGCACCGCCCGGACCCCGGCGACGGTCACGGCGGCGGGGGTCCACGTGGGCGTGCTGTCGGCCGGCCGGCCCGACCCGGCCCGGGCGGCGGCGGTCCGGGACCACGTGGCCACGGAGCTGCTGGGCGGCCGCGCCGACCTGCGCCCGTCCCGGCCCACGTCCGGCGGCCCGGACCTGCTGCTGCCCGGCGAGGTCGCCCTGGTGGGCGGCGGCACCGGGGACCCGGCGCTGATGACGGTCCGGTCCCGCACGCTGCTCGCGCAGGCCGACGTCGTGGTCACCGACCGGCTGGGCCCGACGGCCGTGCTCGCCGACCTGCGCGACGACGTCGAGGTGATCGCGGTGGGCAAGGCCCCCGGGGTGCACCAGGTGGCGCAGGAGGAGATCAACGCGGTGCTCGTGGCGCAGGCGCGCGCGGGCCGGCGGGTCGTCCGGCTGAAGGGCGGGGACCCGTTCCTGTTCGGCCGCGGCGGCGAGGAGGTGCTGGCGTGCCGCGCGGCGGGCGTGCCCGTGCGGGTGGTGCCGGGCGTGACGTCCGCGGTCGCGGCGGCGGAGGCGGCCGGGATCCCGGTGACCCACCGCGGCACGGCCGACCGGGTGCACGTGGTCAACGGCCACGGCGCGCTCACGGACGTGGACCTCGCCGCGCTGACCGCGCCGGGCGTCACCGCGGTCGTGCTGATGGGCATGGCGGGTCTCGGCCGGCTGACGACGCAGGCGCTGGACGCGGGCGTCGACCCCGAGACCCCGGTCGCCGTGGTGCACGCCGCGACGCTGCCCGGCGAGCGGGTGGTGCGGGGCGCGCTCTGGGAGGTGGCCGCGCGGTGCGCGGAGGAGGGCGTCGGGTCGCCCGCCGTCGTGGTCGTCGGGGAGGTCGCGCGCGAGGGGTTCCTCGACCCGGCCTCGCCCGGCGTGGCGCGGGCGGTTCCGGCCCGACGCCCGCGGGCGGGCTCCGACGCGGAGGCGGCGCCGGCGGCGCGCGCTGGTGCCGGGCTGGTGACCGCGTGACCGCGGCCCCGGTCCTGGTGGCCTGCGCGCACGGGACCCGCAGCGCCGCGGGCCGCGCGGTCGTGCGCGCGGTGGTCGAGGACGTGCGCCGGCTGCGCCCGGGGCTGGACGTGCGCGAGGCGTTCGTGGACGTGCAGGAGCCCGCGGTGGGCGACGCGGTGGCCGCGGCGGTGGCGGGCCCGGCGGGGCCCGGTGCTCCGGTGGCGGCCGTGGTCGCACCGCTGCTGCTGTCCACCGGCGTGCACGTCCGGCACGACATCGGGGCGGCGGTCGCCGGGCTGCCCGCCGTCGCCGCGGAGCCGCTGGGCCCGGACGACCGGCTCGCCGGGATCCTGGTCGAGCGGCTGACCGCGGCCGGGGCCACGGCGGACGACGCCGTGGTGCTCGCGGCGGCCGGGTCCAGCGACCCGGCGGCGGTCGTCGCCGTCGGCGCCGTGCTGGCGGCGCTGCGCGCGCGGTGGCCCGG
>NZ_SZYE01000138.1 GCF_005239125.1 Cellulomonas hominis
CAGCGCCCCCGCACGCTCGCCCCCGAGCTGGCCGCGCACATCGCCGAGCACATCGACATGCCGGACGACCGCCGCGCCGCCGCGGTGGAGCCGCCTGCCGAGGCCGCCCCGCTGCCCGCCGACCGGTTCCTCGACCGCGAGATCAGCTGGCTGGCGTTCAACCAGCGGGTCCTGGAGCTCGCGGAGGACGAGACGCAGCCCCTGCTGGAGCGGGTGCGCTACCTGGCGATCTTCGCGTCGAACCTGGACGAGTTCTTCATGGTCCGGGTCGCCGGCCTGAAGCGGCGCATCGCCACCGGCCTGGCCGTGACGGCGGCGTCGGGGCTGAGCCCGCGCCAGGTGCTGGAGGCGATCAGCGTCCGCGCGCACGAGCTCGCGGCCCGGCACGCCCAGGTGTTCGCCGACCAGGTGCAGCCGGAGCTGGCGACCCAGGGCATCACCCTGGTGCGGTGGGAGCAGCTGGGCGAGGCCGAGCAGGACCGGCTGCGCAAGTACTTCCGCAAGCAGATCTTCCCGGTGCTGACCCCGCTGGCGGTCGACCCGGCGCACCCGTTCCCGTACATCTCGGGCCTGTCGCTGAACCTGGCCGTCGTGGTGGTGAACCCGTCGACGGGCAAGGAGCACTTCGCGCGGGTCAAGGTGCCGCCGCTGCTCCCCCGGTACATCGCGGTCGACTGGCGCGGCCGGCCGACCGACGCGGCGGGCTCGACCGACCGCGGCCCGATGTCGTTCGTGCCGGTCGAGGACGTGATCGCCCAGCACCTCGACCAGCTGTTCCCCGGCATGGAGGTCAGCGAGCACCACACGTTCCGCGTCACCCGCAACGAGGACGTGGAGGTCGAGGAGGACGACGCGGAGAACCTGCTCCAGGCGATGGAGAAGGAGCTGCTGCGCCGGAAGTTCGGCCCGCCGGTCCGCCTGGAGATCGCGGACTCGATCAGCCCGCGCATCCGGTCGCTGCTGGTCCGCGAGCTCGGCGTCGCCGAGGACGAGGTCTACGAGCTGCCCGCGCCGCTCGACCACACCGGCCTGAACCTCATCGCCGACCTGGACCGCGCGGACCTGCAGTACCCGCGGTTCGTGCCGACGACCCACCGCTTCCTGGCCGAGGTGGAGAGCGCGAACCCGACGGACGTGTTCGCGGCGATCCGCGCGCGGGACATCCTGCTGCACCACCCGTACGACTCGTTCTCGACGTCGGTGCAGACGTTCCTGGAGCAGGCCGCGGCCGACCCGAAGGTGCTGGCCATCAAGCAGACGCTCTACCGGACGTCGGGCGACTCCCCGATCGTGGACGCGCTGATCGACGCCGCGGAGGCGGGCAAGCAGGTGCTCGCGCTGGTCGAGATCAAGGCGCGGTTCGACGAGCAGGCCAACATCGAGTGGGCCCGCAAGCTGGAGCAAGCCGGCGTGCACGTCGTCTACGGCATCGTCGGGCTCAAGACGCACGCCAAGCTGTCGCTGGTGGTGCGCCAGGAGTCGGACGGCCTGCGCCGGTACTGCCACGTCGGCACCGGCAACTACAACCCGAAGACCGCGCGGATCTACACCGACCTGGGCCTGCTCACCTGCGACCCGGACGTCGGGCAGGACCTCACCCGGCTGTTCAACCAGCTGTCCGGCTACGCGCCGAAGTCGCGGTTCCACCGGCTGCTGGTGGCGCCGCGCTCCGTGCGCTCCGGCCTGGTCGAGCGGATCGACCGCGAGGCGCAGGCCGCGCGGGAGGGCCGGCCGGCCTGGATCAAGATCAAGGTCAACTCGATGGTCGACGAGGAGACCATCGACGCCCTGTACCGGGCGTCGCAGGCGGGCGTGCCCGTGGACCTGTGCGTGCGCGGCATCTGCGCGATGCGCCCCGGCGTGCCGGGGCTGTCCGAGACCGTGCGGGTGCGGTCGATCCTGGGCCGGTTCCTGGAGCACTCCCGGGTGTTCGCGTTCGCCGCGGACGCCGGGGTCACCGAGGAGGTCGCCGACATCGGCCGCGAGGGCGGGACGCTGCTCCCCGGCCCGGAGGTCTACATCGGGTCGGCGGACCTCATGCACCGCAACCTGGACCGCCGCGTCGAGGCGCTGGTCCGGCTGTCCGACCCGGACCAGGTCGCCGAGCTCGTCGGCCTGCTGGACGAGTCGATGGCCGACACGACCTCGTCGTGGCACCTCGGCGCGGACGGCGCGTGGACCCGGCACGCCCAGGGCCCCGACGGGCCGCTGCGCGACCTGCAGTCGACGCTGATCTACCGCCAGCGCCGCCGCCTGGGCGCGGGCCGGTGAGCGCGGGGCCCACCGCGCTCGTCCGGTCGGCGGGCGCCCTGGTCTGGCGGGTCCGGCAGGGGCGCCTGCAGGTGGTGCTCGTGCACCGCCCCCGGTACAAGGACTGGTCGTGGCCGAAGGGCAAGCTCGAGGCCGGGGAGCACGTGACGGCCGCGGCGGTCCGGGAGGTCGAGGAGGAGACCGGCCTCGAGATCGTGCTGGGCCGGCCCCTGCCCGGGCTGGAGTACGAGCTCGCGGACGGCCGGCGCAAGCGGGTGCACTACTGGGCGGCGCAGGTCGCCGGGCGCCCGGACCGCCCCGCGGTGCACGCGCGCCCGCCGGCCGCGCACGCGTCCAAGGACGAGATCGACGCGGTGCGCTGGGCGGACGCGGACGCGGCCCGCAAGCGGCTGACCCGCGCGGACGACCGCATCCCGCTCGACGCCCTGGTGGCCGCGCACGAGGCGGGCACGCTGGACACCCGCGCGGTCCTGGTCGTCCGGCACGGCCGGGCCAGGAGCCGGTCGTCGTGGAAGGGCGAGGAGGGCACCCGCCCGCTGACCGACGTCGGCCGGCTGCAGGCCGGCGCCCTGGTGCCCGTGCTGTCCGCCTACGGCGTCGCGGACGTGGTCACCAGCCCCTGGCTGCGCTGCTGCGCGACCGTGGAGCCCTACACCACGGCCGCGGGGCTCACCCCCGACCGGCGCGAGCCGCTCACGGAGGCGGAGCACGCCGACTCGCCGGAGAAGACCGCCGAGACCGTGGCCGCGGTGCTGCGCACCCGCTCGGACCTCGCGCTGTGCACGCACCGGCCGGTGCTGCCGACGGTGCTCGACGTCGTGCGGGCGCACGCCCCCGCGGCGGTCCGGCGCCGGCTCCCGGCCGAGAACCCGTACCTGCGGCCCGGTCAGGTGCTCGTGTGCCACGTCGTCCGGGCCCGCGGCGGGGCGCCGGACGAGGTGCGGGTCGAGGACGTCGAGCTGCACACCCCGCTGGGCAGCTGACCCCGCCGTTCACGACGGACGGCGCGCCACCCCTGCCGGGGTGACGCGCCGTCCGTCGTCTGCGGGCCGGGGCTCAGATCGCGGAGCCCTCCAGCGACCCGGTGACCGGCTCCTCGGTCATGAGGATGCACTGCACGACGCGGTCGCCGTTCTCCCAGGACACCTCGCTCGGGGTCAGCGGGCCGGCGCCGAGGGTGGAGGACTCGTAGGCCAGGCCGACGAACGGCTCGAAGGCCTCGACGCAGAACTGCTCCGCCTGCGCGTCGATGTCGGCCGGGTACTCGTCGCCGGACAGGCTCGTCTCCGCGTAGACCTCGCCGTCGTGCTCCTCGGCGCACGGCACCGTCGGCAGGGACTGCACCTGGGTGTCGGTCACGTCGGCGACGCTCAGGCAGTCACCCACCTGGAGGGAGAACACGTCGGCCTCGGCCGCGGCGGTGATCTCGCCGGTCGCCTCGTCGCGCTTGGCCTCGTCCGCCCCGCAGGCGGACAGGGCGAGGGCCGCACCCGCCGCCAGGGACACAGCGGACATCCAGCGCACGGTCAGGTTCTTCGCAGTCATGGTCACGAGTGAATCGTGTGCGCGAGCGGGTGTCCAGTTCGCCCCCGTCCGGGAACGTCCGGGCGGCCGCGTCCCGGTCAGTTGAGGAACGGGCTCAGCATGAAGTACACGAGCGCGGCGACCGCTGCGGCCGCCGGGATCGTGAGCACCCAGGCGATGCCGATGTTCTTGGCGACGCCCCACCGGACCGCGGACAGCCGCTTGGTCGCGCCGACGCCCATGATCGCCGAGGTGATCGTGTGCGTGGTCGACACCGGCGCGTGCAGCACGAACGCGTTGACGTACAGCACCACGGCGGACACGGACTCCGCGACGAACCCGCGGGCCGGGTCGAGCTCGATGATCTTCCGGCCGAGGGTCCGCATGATGCGCCAGCCGCCGGAGTACGTGCCCAGCGAGATCGCCGTCGCGGCCGCGAGCTTCACCCACAGGGGGATGCCCCCCTCCGGGTCCGCCCAGCCGACCGTCAGCAGCGCCATGAAGATCACGCCCATGGTCTTCTGCGCGTCCTGCAGGCCGTGGCCCAGCGCCATCGCGGCCGCCGAGGCGGTCTGCGCGAGCCGGAACCGGCGCGTGGTCCGCGACGGGGACGAGTTCCGGATGATCCAGAGCAGGCCCACCATGACGAAGAACGCGAGGCCGAAGCCGATCAGCGGCGAGAAGATCATCGGCAGGACGACCTTGTCGACGATCGCCGAGCCGTAGATCATCAGCCCGCCGGCGAGGCCGGCGCCCACCAGGCCGCCGATCAGCGCGTGCGTCGACGACGAGGGCAGCCCGAACCACCAGGTGATGAGGTTCCACACGATGGCGCCGACGAGCGCGCAGAGCACGACCACGAGCGCCTGGTGCGACGACGCGTCCCCGAGGTCGACGATCGAGGTGGCGATCGTCTCCGCGACCTCGGTCCCGAGCAGGGCACCGGCGAAGTTCATGACCGCGGCCATCAGCAGCGCGGCGCGCGGCGTCAGGGCCCGGGTGGACACGGACGTCGCGATGGCGTTCGCGGCGTCGTGGAAGCCGTTGGTGTAGTCGAAGCCGAGCGCCAGGGCGACGACGACGACGACGAGCGCGAGTTCCACCGGGGCTCAGGACTCCTTGAGCGCGATGGTCTCGACCATGTTCGCGACCTTCTCGAAGGCGTCGGCGGCGTCCTCGAGCTTCTCGACGACCTCCTTGAGCTTCATCAGGAGGATCGGGTCGGTGATCTCGTCGAACATCTGCGCGAGGAGCTTGCGGTGCGACTTGTCGGCCTGGTTCTCGAGGCGGTTGACCTCGACCCAGTACTCGGCCAGGTTCTCCATCGACCGCAGCCGGGGCATCGCGTCCGCCGTCAGCTCGGCGGACCGCTGCAGCACCTGGACCTGGTCGGACACCCGCGCCGGCAGCTCGTCCAGCTTGTACAGGACGATGAGGTCGGCGGCCTCCTCCATGAAGTCCATGCAGTCGTCCAGCGCCGACGCCAGGCCGTAGATGTCGTCCCGGTCGAACGGGGTGACGAACGTCTGGTTCAGCCGCCGCATGATCGAGTGGGTCGCCTCGTCGGCGAGGTGCTCCACCTCGCTCATCTGCTTGCCGAGCGCCTTGCGGGTCGCGCGGTCCGCGCCCAGCAGCTCGGCCAGCAGGTTGGCTCCGGTGACCAGGTGCGCCGCGGACGCGGCGAGGAGGTCGAAGAACGAGGTGTCGCGCGGGGTGAGGCGCAGGCGCACGGGAGGCTCCGGCAGGAGTTGGGCTTGGTCAGGCACAGGCTAGGGCAGCCGCGGGGTGAACTCACAACCCCGCCGGTGAACCCGGGGTGAACGCACAGCATCCTCAGCGTGACGCACGGCCGCCCGGGGGCGCCTGTGGGACGGAGGTCACAGGCGCGCGCCGGGCGGGGAGGGTGAGGACGCCGGACCGGGAAGCGCCTCTCGGCGCGAGGCCGCTCGGAGCGGCTTGAGTTGGAGCCCGGGGCTACCGCGGCCCGGCGTCGGTGACGAGTTTACGCGTCGGGCGCGGCCGCGTCCTGGTCGGAGCGGGTGAGCATGTTCACGGGCCCGCCGGGAACAACCGCCGCGGGCCTCACTCCAGGGAGCCGGCCCGCCACAGGTGCGCCGCCTGCTCCAGCTCCTCGGCCGTCCGGACCAGCGAGCCCGCGCTCCGGGTGAGCCGCGCCGACGCGTCGTCCCCGGTCAGGTCGAGGTGGTCGGCGTCGAACGCCGCGCCGGTGGCGAGCACCCGGCAGAACGCCGCGCCGCGCTCCAGGGTCACCGCCAGGTCCCCGGTCCACACGCCCGACAGCACCGCGTCGAGCAGCACCCGCAGCTCGTCCGGTCCGGGTGGGCTGACCACGCCGACGACGACGTGGTGCACGGGCGCCGCCTCGAGCCCGAGGCGGTACCGGTCCGCGAGGGTCGCCGGGTCGCGCCGCACCCACTCGCGCAGCACGTACAGCCGCCACAGCGTGCCGGGCAGCGTCGTGGCGGGGCTGTCGGACCACAGCGCGGCGACGACGTCGAGACCCTCCGTCTCGACCAGCCGGACCAGCCGCTCCACCAGGGCCGGGTCCTCCTCGCCCTCCGCGCGGCCCCGGTGCACGATCGCGGCGGCCGTGGTGTGGGCGACCTGCGAGCGCAGGGCGGGGTCCACGTCGCCGGGCAGCTGGTCGGCGTCGCGGGGGTCGAGCATCGCAGGGCGGCGGAACCGCGGGCGGTCGTGGGACGTCACCCGTCGATTGTCCGCCGGATCGGGGCACCCGTCGCGACCGGGGGCCTCGCACGCACCCGTCGTGCGCCGCGGCGCGCGGCGGGTTACGGTTCCCGCCGCGCACCACCGCCCGGCCTTCCGGGTGCGGGATGCGCTGCGCGGGTGAAAGGTGAGTACGCCTCGACCGGCGCCCGACGACGTGCTCCGGCCCAGGTGTTCTTCGCAGGACGAGCGGAGCAAGGAGAAGACGTCATGGCCGAGAGCAGCGCCGGACCCTCGACGGGCAGGCACCCGTCGCACAACAAGGCGATCGGCCTCGCGGTCGCCGCCGCGGTCGGCGGCTTCCTGTTCGGGTTCGACTCGTCCGTGATCAACGGCGCCGTCGACGCGATCCAGGGCCAGTTCGACCTGGGCGCCACCCTGACCGGGTTCGCCGTCGCCGTCGCGCTGCTCGGCTGCGCCGTCGGCGCCTGGGCGGGCGGCCGGCTGGCCGACCACTGGGGCCGCACCAAGGTGATGGTGCTGGGCGCGGTGCTGTTCTTCGTGTCCTCGATCCTGTCCGCGATCGCGTTCAGCGTCTGGGACCTGATCATCTGGCGGATCCTCGCCGGCGTCGGCATCGGCATCGCCTCGGTGATCGCCCCGGCCTACATCGCGGAGATCGCCCCCGCGGCGCTGCGCGGCCGGCTCGGCTCGCTGCAGCAGCTCGCGATCACGCTCGGCATCTTCGCCGCCCTGCTGTCCGACCAGCTGCTGCAGGAGGCCGCGGGCGGCGCGTCCGAGGAGCTCTGGCTGGGCTGGGAGGCCTGGCGCTGGATGTTCCTCGTCGCCGTCGTGCCCGCGGCGGTCTACGGCATCCTCGCGCTGCGCATCCCCGAGTCGCCGCGCTACCTGGTCGCGAAGGGCCGCCGGGACGAGGCGGTCGCCGTGCTGCAGAGCGTGCTCGGTCCCGACGAGGACGCCCGCGAGCGGGTCGCCCAGATCGAGAAGACGATCGAGAAGGACAAGGAGCTCGAGGCGCAGGCCACGCTCCGCGGCCCCCGCTTCGGCCTGCTGCCCGTGGTGTGGGTCGGCATCCTGCTGTCGGTCTTCCAGCAGTTCGTCGGCATCAACGTGATCTTCTACTACTCGACGACGCTGTGGCAGGCCGTCGGGTTCGACGAGAGCCAGTCGTTCCTCGTCTCCACCATCACCTCGGTCACCAACGTGGCCGTCACGTTCATCGCGATCGCGCTCATCGACAAGGTCGGCCGCCGCCCGATCCTGCTCACCGGCTCGGCCGGCATGACGGTGTCGCTCGCGGTCATGGCGCTGGCGTTCACCCAGGCGTCCGGCTCCGGCGAGGACGTGTCGCTGCCGTCGCCGTGGGGCCCGGTCGCGCTGGTCGCCGCCAACGCGTTCGTCGTGTTCTTCGGGGCGTCGTGGGGTCCGCTGGTCTGGGTCCTGCTCGGCGAGATGTTCCCGAACCGGATCCGGGCCGCCGCGCTGGGCGTCGCCGCGGCCGCGCAGTGGATCGCGAACTTCCTCATCACGGTGACGTTCCCGCCGCTGCTCGACCAGTTCGGCGCGACCGGGCCGTACCTGATGTACGCGATCTTCGCGGGCCTGTCGTTCTTCTTCGTGCTCGCCAAGGTGCAGGAGACCAAGGGCGTCGAGCTCGAGGACATGGAGAACCTGCCCCCGGCGCGGAGCCGCGGGGCCCGCACCTGACCCGCGCGTTTGCCAGCGACCGAGCCCCTCGCGGAAACTTCGCGGGGGGCTCGGCCGTTGTCACCGGTGGCCGTCATCGCTCGAAGGGACACGCTGTGGGTACGCCGCACGACCACGCCGCTCGGACCGATGCCGCGCTCGGCGCCCCGGGGGTGACCCGGTGAGCGCCGCGCTCGCCGCGCACGACGTGTGGGCCGGCTACGGCGGCGCCGCGGTGCTCCAGGGCGCCTCGCTGTCCGTCGCCCCGGGGGAGACCGTGGGCCTGATCGGCCGTTCCGGCGCGGGCAAGTCGACGCTCGTCCAGGTGCTGCTCGGCCGGCACAAGCCGACCCAGGGCCGCGCCACGTACGGCGCCCGGCCCGTCACCAAGATGTCCCGCAAGGAGACGAAGGCGTTCCGGTCGACGGTCCGCGCCGTGCACCAGGAGGGCCTGGTCGGCGTCGACAGCCGCACCTCGGTCGCCAAGGTGCTCCAGTCCACGCTGAACGACTCCCGCAAGGCGGGGCGGGCCACCGGCCTGCAGCCCGAGGACGTGCTCGCCCGCGTGGGCCTGGAGCCGCGGTTCCTCGACCGCACGCTGCACTCGCTGTCCGGCGGCGAGAAGCAGCGGCTGGCGCTCGCCGACGCCCTGGCGACGCGCCCCGAGATCCTCGTCCTCGACGAGCCCGCCACCGCGCTCGACCCGGCGCTGCGGGAGGCCGTCGCCGACCAGGTCGCCGCGATCGCCGCCACCGGGGTCGGGCTGCTGGTGGTGTCGCACGACCTGCGGCTCGTCGACCGGCTCGCCGGCACGGTGCACGTGCTGGGCGAGGGCCGGATCGTCGAGTCCGGGACCATGCGGACGCTGCTGTCGGACCCGCAGCACCCGGAGACGCGTGAGCTGGCCGAGGCCTACCCGGAGGCCGTCGGCGCGTTCCGCTGACGGCGCCCGGGGTCAGCGCGCGCCGAGGGTGAGCACCTCCTCGAGCCGCGCCGGCACCGGCCGGGCCTCGCCGCGCACCCCCGCGACGGCGAGCGCCCGCCCGACCTCCGCGGCGTCCACCCCGGCCACCCGCACGGCCCGGCCGGCCACGGTCACCGGGAGCCCCGCCGCGCTCAGCGCGCCGAACGCGTCAGCCCAGTCCGGCGTCGCCACCTCGACCGCGGTCGTCCCGTCCAGCACGTCCGCGAGCGTCCCGGCCGCCACCCGGCGGCCCCGGGACATCAGCACGAGCGCGTCGCACTGCTCGGCCTCCTGCATGTAGTGCGTCGTGACGAGCACCGCGACCCCCGCCTCGGCCTGCTCGTGCACCGTGTCCCACAGCGCCGCACGGGCCAGCGGGTCGACGCCCGACGTCGGCTCGTCCAGCACCAGCAGCTCCGGGGCGTGCGACAGCGCGGCCGCGAACGCGAGCCGCCGTTGCAGGCCGAGCCCGAGCGACCCGACCAGCCGGTCCCGCTCCCCCGCCAGGCCCGCCGGGGGCGCCGGGACCTCGTCCAGGCCGTAGGCCGCCGCCACGAACGCCAGGTTCTCCGCGACGGTCAGGTCCGCCGCCAGGCCGAGGCCCTGCGGGACGTAGCCGATCCGGCGCCGGGTGTCCCGGGACGGCTCGCCGCCGAGGACCCGCACCGTGCCGGACGTCGGGGCGAGCAGGCCGAGGACCGTGCGGATGAGCGTGGTCTTGCCGGCGCCGTTCGCGCCGAGCAGGCCGAGCACCTGCCCGGGGCGGACGGTGAGCGAGACGTCGTCGACGGCGCGGAAGCCGCCGAAGGCGGTGACGACGTGCGCCGCCTCGACCGCGGGCCCGGCGGCCGCGCCGCGCGCGTGCGCCGGGCCGCGCGCGTGCCCCGCGCCGCGCGCGTGCGCCGAGGGGGTATCCGACACGTCGAGGGGGTAGTCGGCGGATGCTCGCTCGACGTGTCGAGTACCCCCTCGGCGTGCGGGGGGCGCGGGGGTGGGGGTGGGGCGGCGCTCCAGGGTCAGCGCGATCACCGCGTCCTCGAGGTCCGCCGGTGCCTCGCCGCCCCCCGGCGCGACCAGCGCGTGCACGGCGCCCCCGCGGCGCCACTCCGCGACCGGCGCCGGGCGCTGGGCCGCCGGGCGCTGGGCC